>CASELH010000038.1 GCA_949288715.1 uncultured Bacteroides sp.
AACACGGTGATGCAGCCCACGGGATAGGTCGTGTCCTTCCAGTCGGCAATGGCCTGCAGCGTGTTGCCGTCCACCAGCTCAAAGTACTCCAGGCGCAGGCCGGGAGCTTGGGCGATGCTGTCTTCCACAAACTTGCAAGTCTCGGCCACCGTGTGCGTCTTGGCATAGTCCACGCTGGCAAAGAGGGTTTTGGAGATTTGCAGGGCCTGGGTGCGTTGCTCGGGCGTGAGGCGCTTGTTACGGCTGCTCAAGGCCAGGCCGTCGGCTTCGCGCACGATGGGGCAACCCACTATCTGGAGGGGGAAGTGCATTTGGCGCACCATCTCGCGGATGATGGCCAGTTGCTGGAAGTCTTTCTCGCCGAAGTAGGCACGGTCGGGCTTCACCATATCAAAGAGTTTGCTTACCACCTGGCACACGCCGTTGAAGTGGCCGGGGCGGTACTTGCCCTCCATCACGGTGTCCAGCGGGGCATAGCTGAAGTGGCGCGTGTCCGGCTCGGGATAGACTTCCTCGACCGACGGGGCGAAGGCTATCGTGGCGCCGCACTCGTCCAGCAGGCGGCAGTCGGCCTCCAGCGTACGCGGATATTTCTCTAAATCAGTTTTGTCGTTGAATTGGGTAGGATTTACAAACACGCTTACCACGGTGGCGTCGTTTTCGGCCACGCTGCGCTTTACCAATGATGCATGTCCAGCATGCAGGGCTCCCATCGTAGGCACCAGCCCTACCGTCTTTCCCTGGGCGCGCAGGGCGGACAAAGACGCCTGCAAGTCCCTGACAGTATGTACTATTTCCATTTCGTTATGGGTTAAATATGTTAAGTTCAGTTTGCTAACGCGGTGCAAAATAAGGCATTATTTGCCACATAACGAAGAAATATCGGAAATTAATGCAAAAAATCGGCTTCTGCCCTCCTTCCGGCTTTCTCTTGCAAAGCCGCCGCCCTGCCCTTGCAAAGCCCGCTTCCTGGCGATACTAAGCCACCGTGCTGGCGATACTACCCCCGCACGCTGGCGATACTACGCTAGGTGCAGCCTGATAGACTGCTAACTTTCAAGCAGTTAACAAAACATAAGGAATTATCACCGAGGCCGCTTTGCACGATTGTACGCTTTTTTGTATCTTTGCACACAATTAAGTACATCATTATGGCAAAGGCTAACAAGGTTTTATTTATCACTCAAGAAATTACACCTTACGTTTCAGAATCCGAAATGGCACTGGTAGGCCGCAACCTGCCTCAGGCAATACAAGAGAAAGGCCGCGAAATCCGGACGTTCATGCCCAAATGGGGGAACATCAACGAGCGCCGCAACCAGCTTCACGAGGTGATACGCCTTTCGGGCATGAACCTCATCATCGACGACACCGACCACCCGCTCATCATCAAGGTGGCCTCCATACAGTCGGCACGCATGCAGGTGTATTTCATTGACAACGACGACTACTTCCAGAACCGCCTGCAAGCCACCGACGAAAACGGGGTAGAATATGAGGACAACGACGACCGCACCATCTTCTATGCACGCGGCGTGCTGGAGACGGTGAAAAAGCTGCGCTGGTGTCCCGACATCATCCACTGCCACGGCTGGATAAGCGCGCTGGCTCCGCTCTACATCAAGCGGGCATACCGGGAAGAACCCTCTTTCCGCAACTCCAAAGTGATATTCTCGCTCTACGGAGAAGACTTCCATCAGCCCTTCCGGCCCGACTTCCCCACCAAGCTGATGCTGAAAGGCGTGGCCAAGAAAGACGTGGCCGAACTGAAGGAGCCCATCGACTACGTAAGGCTCTGCCAGTTTGCCATAGACTACAGCGACGGCGTGGTGCAGCAAAGTCCCAACGTGCCCCCCGCCCTGCTGGAGTATGCCCGACAAGCCGGAAAGCCCGTGCTGGAGTACCGGGAGCCCGACCTCTTTGCCGACGCCTGCAACGCCTTCTACGACCAAGTGTGGGGCGGAGAGGATGATGAAGAAGCAGAATAAAAAAGAAACTGAACATACAATGAAACTGAAACATATAGGCACCTTGCTGCTGGCCACCCTCGCCGTGGCAACGGCGTGCGACGACAATACAGGGTCGCTGGGCATGAGCATGCTGCCACCCTCCGACGGACTGACGGCACACGTGTCCACCTTCAACGTAAAAACAGAATCCGTCTTGGCCGGAGCCGTCTTCGCCAAGACCAGCACCGGATATGTGGGCAAGTTCACCGACCCCGACTTCGGCTCTTACGAAGCCAGCTTCCTGACGGAGCTGAACAGCACGGGCGGAGAGCTGTTTCCCGAAGTGTATCGCGAGACGGAGTGGGATGCCGAAGGCAACCCCACCAAGGGCGAAGGCCTGCTCTACAAGAAAGACTCGCTGGTGGCAGCCCAGCTATACATATATTATAATGACTGGTTTGGCGACTCGCTCAACGCCTGCCGCATGAGCGTCTACGAGCTGGACAAGCCCCTTGAGAAGAACTACTACACCGACATCAATCCCGAAGAATTCTACGACACGAGCCATGCCAAGCTGCTGGGGCAGAAAGCCTATTCGGCCTACGACACCTCCGTGTCCGACTCCGTGCGGAATGCCACGGACAGCAATGGCGACCCCATCTACTCGCCCCACATAGCCATCGACTTGAACCGCGAGGAATTCGAGCAACGCATCCTGCTCACCTACCGCGAGCACCCTGAATATTTCAGCAGTCCCGAAGCCTTCCGCGACAACGTGTTCAAGGGCATGTACATCAAGAACGACTTGGGCGACGGCACCGTGCTCTACGTAGACCAGGTGGCCCTGGTATTCCAACTCTGCCTGCACTACACCAACGACGAAACCGGCGTGGCCTTGAAGAAGTCCGACGGCACCGACTCGCTGTACACCTCGTCGAGCATACTCTTTGCCTCCACCAAGGAAATCATCCAGGCCAACCACTTCGTGAACTCCAAGTTGCTGGAAGAACGCACCAAGGAGCCCGGGTGGACCTACATCAAGTCGCCTGCCGGCATCTTCACCCAAGCCACCATGCCCTACGACGACATCTACCAGCAACTGACCAACGACACGCTGAACGCCGTGCGCCTCACCTTCACCAACTACAAGCAGGAGAGCACTTACGACTACAGCATGAGCGCCCCCAACCAGGTGTTGCTGATACGCAAGCAGGACATGAAGGAGTTCTTTGAAGACAACCAGTTGCCCGACAACATCACCTCGTTCACCACCACCCACAACAGCGTGAACACCAACCAATACACCTTCCAGAACATTGCCCGCCTCGTCACCACCTGCATCAACGAAAAGCAGGCCGCCCGCAATGCCGCCGGCGATGCCTGGGACGAAGCCCAATGGATAAAGGACAACCCCGACTGGGACAAGGTGATGCTGGTGCCCGTATCCGTGGAGTATGACGACAACTACTACAGCACGCCCACCATCATCCGCATGCAGCACGACCTGCGTCCGGGCTTTGCCAAGCTGAAGGGAGGCCCTGCCATGGAGAACGGCGAGCTGAAGAATCCCTTGCAACTGGAGGTGATTTCCACTACCTTCCACGACTAAAAGCAAAGCATCCCCTACCCTGCGGATGCTTGACATACAAAACAAAAAAACTCCTCTTGCCACATGCGGGCAAGAGGAGTTTTTATTTCCCCTGTTGGGGCTGCACTATGTTATTCTGCCTTCTTCGGGGCAGCCTTCTTGCGCGGAGCTTTCGGCTTGGCAGGAGTTTTGGCCTCGGCCGAAGCTTTCTTTTCTATGGCAGCCTCTTCCTTCCGTATCTTATCCAACTCCTTGTGGAGCACTTCAAGCTCGGTACCTTGGTTGTGGATGGTGGTGAGCAAGGCGTTGAGCTCCTCGTTGTCCATATCCACGGGATATAGGGCATCCACGCGCTTGATGAAGTCACCCAAGATGTTCATATAGTTGGTGAAGGCATCGTAAGGCGACTCGTAGATGCCACGGTTCAAGCCTAAACCATTATTTTTGGTGGTCATGAAGCGGAAGTTGTTGCTTGCCTGCAAGTAGTCCCAGTCTTGCTTGATGCGACGGTCTTCACACAAATGTACGCGCTCGGCCACACTGTACAGCTTGTTGAAGGCTTCACGCTGCATCACGTTGCCCAGGCAGAAGCTGGTGTCGCGCTCCTCGTCTATCCACGACATGGGGTAAGGCACATCGAGTTGCGATACAGACTTCAGCTTGGTGATGATTTCCGTCGGCGTGGAGAAGGTGATGCCCTTCTCCTTGGCGCAAACCGGCAATGCCTTCAGGAACTCCAGGATGTTGGACGAAAGAGGTTGGGCCACACCCAGCGCACTCAACTCCATGAAGATGTTGATGACCTGCTCCTCTTGCGGAAGCGCATCAATCCACCCGATGTATTTGTCGGCAAACAGCGGGTACTCGTTCCACTCCGAATTGGAGAAGCGCAGGCTGATGTCGTCGGACAACTTAAAGTCGCGCAGCAGCAACTTCAAGTCGGGATTCATGTTGCAATGGTACACATAGTGCGGGCTCTTCCACCCCAGCACGTGCTTGGCACCTTCCGTCAGCATGCCCTTGAAGCCCATGCCGGCCACCATGGCGCCAATCTCGTCGGAGTAAATCAGGCTGGAGTTGCGGAACACCTTCGGCTCTTTGCCAAACATCTGCTTCATCTTGGCAGCCTGGCGCAACACTTCTTCCTTGAAGCAGTCCTCATTGGCCAGCGAAGAAAGTCCGTGCGAATAGGGTTCGGCCAAAAACTCGCAGCAACCGGTATCGTTCAGCTGGTGCAGCAGGTCGATGACGGCAGGAGCATGAATTTCAAGCTGCTCCAGCGCCACACCGGAAATGGACAGGGCAACCTTAAAGGCACCTTCGGACTTCTTCACCATTTCGATGAGCGTAGTCAGCGCAGGGATGTACGAACGTTCGGCCACGTCGTTCATGCTTGCCTCGTTGGCGTAGTCGTCATAGTAATAATGGTCGTTACCAATATCGAAGAAACGGTAACGCTTCAAGTGGATAATCTGGTGTATCTCGAAATAAAGACAAATCGTTCTCATTGTTGGATTGTTGTTTTGATGGGTTGTTGTTACCTGTTATAATTCTTTATTGCATTCTCATAGAGGCCGCGCACCTTCAAGGCCACTTTCTCCCACGTGATGCCGTCTACCTCCTTCTTGCCTTCTTCCTGCAAGTAGTTGAACAAGGCCGGATGGGTGCAAATGGCATGGATGTAGTCGGCCATGGCGTGAATGTCCCAATAGTCAGTCTTGATGACGTTGGTCAGGATTTCGCCGCAACCGGATTGCTTGGAGATGATGGACGGTGTGCCGCACTGCATGGCCTCCAGCGGCGCAATGCCGAACGGCTCGGACACAGAAGGCATCACAAACACATCGCTATTCTTATAAACCTCGTACACATGCTTGCCCTTCATGAAGCCCGGGAAGTGGAAACGGTCGGCAATGCCACGTTCGGCGGCCAGGTTGATCATGGCATTCATCATGTCGCCCGAGCCGGCCATGACGAAGCGGATGTTGCGCGTGCGCTTCAGCACCATGGCAGCAGCCTCGACAAAGTATTCGGGCCCCTTCTGCATGGTGATGCGCCCCAGGAAGGTGACAATCTTCTCCTTATCGTGATTGGGACGGGGAATGTCCTGATACTCTTGCGACAAGGGATAAACAGCGTTGTGCACGGCAAATACCTTGCGCGGATCCTGGTGATACTCGTTGATGACGGTGCGCCGCGTCAGCTCGGACACGCACATGATGCAATCGGCATAGTCCATGCCGTTCTTTTCGATGCCATAGACAGTGGGGTTGACCTTGCCGCGCGAGCGGTCGAAGTCGGTGGCATGCACGTGTATGCACAGGGGCTTGCCGCTCACCATCTTGGCATGCACGCCGGCAGGATAAGTCAGCCAGTCGTGGGCATGGATGATGTCGAACTGCTGCTGGCGGGCCACAACGCCTGCGATGATGGAGAAGTTGTTGATTTCATCATTCAGGTTGGAGGGATAGCCGCCAGCAAACTCCATACAGCCCAGGTCGTTGACGTGCATGTACGAGAAGTCGGCATAGATGTGGTTGCGCAAGTCATAGTATAACTCAGGGGTCATGCCCGGCCCGATGTGCGACTTCACGTAGTCGTAATCCGCATCCCGCCAAACAATGGGCACCTGGTTCATGCCGATAATGTTAAGAAACTTTTCTTCATCGCCGCAAGGCTTTGGCATGCAGAGTGTAGTCTCCACATCACCTTGCACGCTCAGCCCCTTGATGATGCCGTAGGTGGCGACTGCAAGGCCGCCGTATATTTTGGGAGGAAATTCCCATCCGAACATTAATACTTTCATCTTCTTCCCTCCTATATTAAATATCAAACTTGGATAATAACTTCAGGATGCGCAGTATCTCGGCCACGTTCATGGCAAAAGATACCGCCCCACGGCCGGTAAAGGGCGGGTTGCCGTCGAACAGCTCAGGCAAGGTGCCGATGCAGTGGCAGGTCATCTCGTCTTCCATGCCTATCAGCTGACGCTCGATGAACGACACGCCGCTCATCTTGTAGATGCGCAGGTAGGCCTCCATGTAGAAGCCCATCAGCCAAGGCCAGGCTGTGCCTTGATGGTAAGCATAGTCGCGCTGCGTCTGCGGCCCTACGTAGTTGGGGTTGTAACCGCCGCTCTTGGGGCTTAGGGTGCGCAGTCCCTTGGGGGTGAGTAGTTCCTTGGTGGCGATGTCGAGCACCTGCTTGCGCTGCATGCGGTCCAAGGGGGAGTAGTCGAGGGCGGCGGCAAATATCATGTTGGGGCGTACGCTCCAGTCCATCATGTAGCCGTCCACGTAGTCGAACAGGTAGCCGTATTCGTTGCGGAAGGTGGATACGAACGAGGGTCCGGTCACATCGGCCTGGGCATCGAGCGTGTCGGCCAAGGTAGTGTTGCCAGCTTCCCGTTCCATGTCGGCCACGAAGCGCAGGGCATTGTACCACAGTGAGTTGATTTCCACGATGTAGCCTGTGCGTGGAATGACTGGGTGGCCGCCTACGGTGGAGTTCATCCACGTCACAGCCTTGTCGGTGCCGTTGGTGTAGAGCAGACCGTTGTCATGCAGGAAGAGGTTATCATGCTTGCGGTCGAGTATGAAGTCGAGCATGTCCCCCATCAGCTTGCCGTACATCTGGCGGCAGCGTTCGCGGGAAGTGAACTTGGCGTATTGCTGCAATGCCCAAATAGCCCAGAGCAGGATGTCGGGATGCTCCATCTCGTATATCTTATAGGTGACGGGCTCGCCGTCCATGAACTGGCGGAGGGCTTTCTCAGCTGTCTTCATGACGTCTTCAAACTCGTCTTGCTCGCCGATGGCCAAGGTGAGACCGGGGAGAGAGATGAAGAGGTCGCGTGCACGGCACTTGAACCAAGGATATCCGGCCAGGATGTAGTGCTCGTCGCCCTGTTTGTTGTGGAACTGGTGGGCGGAGTTCTTGAGACAGTGGTAGAAGCTGTCGCGCGGGGTACGGTCTTCGGCCTCGGCCTCGAACACCTGCTTCAGCCTGCGGGTGGAGGTTTCAGTGATGCCGGCCGAGAAGACGATGCTTTCGCCCTTCTTAATGTCTACCTCGAAGTAGCCGGGCACGTAGAGGTCTTCGTTGAAGTCGTAACCACGCTCCTGCTCCTTAGGATACTCGATGCCGCGATACCAGTCGGGCTGGAAGTGAAACTCGTTCTTCTTGTTGAGTTGCATGTACAGCTCGGGGTAGCCGGGATACATGCACGTCTTAATGCCGTTTTCCACCTCCTGATAGTCGCGGCTGGCCTGCGGGTTCTCGTGGGTGTACTCGCGGACGCTGCGGAAGGCCAGGAAGGGGCGCAGGCGCAGCGTGGTAGCTGAGTGGGCGTTGACCAGCGTGTAGCGGATGAGGATGCGGTTCTCATGGTGCACGAAGATTTTCTCCTTGCGGAGGATGACGCCTCCCACGCGGTAGGTGGTGGCCGGGATGTGCTCGCAGTCGAACTCACGGATGTACTTGTGGCCGTTGGGGCTGAAGTGCCCGCCGCCGTACTTGTGCAGGCCCAGGTTGAACTCGGCCCCGTGCTGGATGACCGTCTCGTCCAGTGAAGAAAGCAAGACGTGGTTCTCGTCGTCCAGATTGGGAACGGGGATGACCAGCAAACCGTGGTATTTACGCGTGTTGCAATCCACAATCGAGGTGCAGTGGTAGGCCCCGGAGCGGTTGGTCCTCAGTATCTCCCTGGGCAGGGCTTCCTCGAGGTTGTTCATCAGGGTCTTGTCGAATCGTAAATAGCTCATAGTTTTATGTTATTAAAAGGTTAATTATTCAGGTTGCGCGCCGGGGAGGAGTGGAGGGTGTCCGCGTGCCTTTCATGCCCGGTAGCATGCCCAAAAGTACGAATTTATGATTAGTTGCAAAAGAAATCATCTGATTTTTTTTACATTCAGCCGAAAATATTGTAGTATTGCGCCCGAAATGATTGGAAATATGAAACCTGATGTGCAACGTATCGTGGCTTCGGCCATCATCCCGCTGTTCCTGGTGTTTGTGATGTATGCTCTCGAGGTGCTGGAGACGGGCATGGACTGGGACTTCACGCGGCTGGGAGTTTACCCGCGCGAGCAGCGGGGTGTGTTTGGCATCTTTGCGCACCCGCTGGTGCATGGGTCGTGGCGGCACTTGTGGGCCAACACGCTTCCATTCCTGTTCCTGTCGTGGTGCTTGTTCTACTTCTATCGCGGCATTGCGCCGGTCATCCTGTTCCTGGTGTGGGTGGGGTGCGGGGTACTTACGTGGACCATCGGCAAGCCGGGCTGGCATGTAGGGGCCAGCGGAATTATCTACGGGCTAGCTTTCTTCCTCTTTTTCAGCGGGCTACTGAGGAAATACGTGCCACTGGTGGCCATTTCGCTACTGATTACCTTTCTATACGGGGGATTGGTATGGAACATGATGCCGCAGTTTGCCCGACCCACCACGTCGTGGGAGGGGCACCTGAGCGGAGCGGTGGCGGGCACGCTGTGTGCTCTTGCCTTCAAAAATGAGGGGCCGCAGCGACGCGACCCCTGGGAAGATGAAAACGATGAGATAGAGAGTGATGATAATAACGATGAAGATGATGGGGGCGCAGATGTCTCTGCGGATAAAAACAGCCCCTTATCTTTTCTGCCGCTTCAGTGGCAGGCGCGGGAACATCTTGCGGAAGCGGACAAGCTGGTGAGTGATGCCACTGCCCGCAATGACTACTGTGACGGCCACCAAGATGAGGAAGACACCCATGCAGTCGCGCGCCGTGAGCCGTTCGCCAAAGACGGTGATGCCGAAGATGATGGCGGTGAGCGGCTCGAGCGCACCGAGAATGGCAGTCGGCGTAGAGCCTATGCGCTGAATGGCGCTCGTGGTGCACAAGAAGGAAATGGCGGTAGGAAACACGGCCAAAGCCAGCAAGTTGCCCCACAACCACCACTTGCCGGGCAGGGTGACGCTCCCGTCAATGTAGAGACGCGCCACAAATAGCAATACACCGAACAGCAGGATGTAGAACGTCACTTTCAACGTGGCCATTTCCTTCAACGCCGGGCGGTTGATACCCACAATGTAGATGGCATAGGACAAGGCAGAGCCCAGCACCAACAGCGTGCCGGTGAGGCTGAGGGTGGCACCGTCGCCACCTTGGTAGAGCATGCCTATGCCGCCCAGGGCCATGATGATGCACAAGGCCGTCTGCGTAGTTATCTTCTCCTTGTAGACCGCCGCCATGATGAGAGCCACGAGGATGGGATAGACGAACAGAATGGTGGAAGCAATGCCCGCGTCCATGTAGTTGTAGGACTGGAAGAGGGTGAGCGATGACAATGCCACCAAGATGCCCATGACGATGAGGGGCAGCACATCTTTCCTCTGCAGGCGAAAGTCGCTTCCGCGCCTGGTCTTGAGCATGGCACCCACCAGTGGGATGGCAAACAGGTAGCGGAAGAACAGTACGGAGTCGGGATTCATGCCGTCGGCATAAAGGGGCAAGGCAAACAGGGGGTTCATGCCGTAGGTGGCTGCAGCGATGATGGCCAGCAGGTAGCCTTTAGTCTTTTCACTCATAAACAGTTCTCGGTTAGCAGTTCCAGTTGGGGGACGACGATTTCGCCGCGGTGCAATTCTATCCAGCCGCTGTCTTGCATCTTGTTCAGCGTCTTCGACACGGAGAGGCGCGTCTCGTTGATGATGCGGGCCAAGTCGTCCATCTTAATTTTCAGCATTTTTCTTCCCTTGGCATGCTCGCAGTGTTGAGCTATGAAGTGGGCAATGCGCCCCTCTGTGTCATCGGGCACGGGAAGCCACAGGCGCGCCTTGAGGCTCTGCGCCCGGTTGCTGACGATGTTGGTGAAGTTGAGTCGGAAGATGTCATACCGCCACAGTTCCTTCAGCACGAAGGCTTTGCTAATGCTCACGGCATGCACCTCGTTGTCGGTCACGGTGTGGGTGGCCGAGTAATTGGTGTGCATGCCGAACATGGATTGCGCCTCCAGCAGGCAGGGAGCTTGCTGGTACTCTATGAGACTGTAGGCATCGCCCCGGGCGACGGTCTGCGAGGCCACCTCGCCTTTCAGTATGAAGATGAGTTGCGAACAGGGTTCTCCGGCCAGAGCCAGGGTTTCCCCGGCCTTGTGCTTGGTGAAGTGCAGCTTCACCTTGCCCAATATGTTGGTAAAGTCTTCCTCTGCAAGTCCCTGAAAGAGGGGGAGTTGCAGCAACGTGTCAAACATTGTGTCCATAATTATCCTACGGTTTTCCTGTAAATCTTGGCAAAAGTAGGCAATATCAAGTAGCGGCGTTCCGGCGCTTTCCGGGTTTTTGCGTTTTTTATATTTCCTTAAAGAAAGAGGCTGCGGACGGCCTGTTTGCTTGGTGGGGTGAGGGAAAACGCGTATCTTTGCCCCGGTTAATCAAGGAGGAATGCGTATGTTTTCAGCTTTCAGTTTCCAGCAGATGTTCAGCGCCTTCATCGTGCTTTTTGCCGTCATCGACATCATAGGCGCCATTCCCATCATCATCAGCCTGAAGGAGAAGGGCAAGGAGGTCAACGCACTCAAGGCCACGCTGATTTCCTTCGGCCTGCTGCTGGGTTTCTTCTACGTGGGTGACATGATGCTGCGCCTGTTTCATGTAGACATTGAGTCGTTTGCCGTGGCGGGCGCGGTGGTCATCTTCCTCATGTCGCTCGAGATGATTCTGGACATCGAGATATTCAAGAACCAGGGCCCCATCAAGGAGGCCACGCTGGTACCCCTGGTGTTTCCGCTGCTGGCCGGGGCGGGGGCATTCACCACGCTGCTATCGCTCAAGGCCGAGTATGCCGACGTGAACATCATCATCGCACTCATATTAAATATGGTATGGGTGTACATCGTGGTGAGCATGACGGGGCGCATCGAACGCTTCCTGGGCAAGGGCGGCATCTACATCATCCGCAAGTTTTTCGGCATCATCCTACTGGCCATCTCCGTCAAGCTGTTCATGGCAAACATTTCCATGCTAATGAAGCACCTGGGCTAAGGCGCGCGCCTTAGTGCTTGCGCCAGAAGGCAGAGTAGAACATGAGCATCACGGCAAACATCTCCAAGCGACCCACGAGCATCAGCACGGAGCTTATCCACTTACCCGCCTCGGGCAGGGCACTCCACGAGTAGGCGGGGCCGAAGTTGTGCAGCGCCATGCCGGCATTGCCCATGCTGGAGACGGCTACGCCGAAGGCATCCGTCAGCTCAACACCCGTGGCCACGAGCCCCAGCCACCCCACGAAGATGCACAGCAGGTAGCAGATGACGAAGATGCCCACCGTAAGCACTACGCCTTGAGGTACAGCCTGACGGTTGACCCGCACGGGCAGCACAGCATTGGGGTGCAGCATGCGGCGCAGATGGTTGCGTATGGCTTTGGCCAAAATGACCAGGCGCAGTGCCTTGATGCCGCCGCTCGTAGAGCCCGTACACCCGCCTGCCAGCATGGCGTAGACTAACAAAATCCAAGTGAGCGGCGGCCACTGCATGTAGTCGTCCGTGCCGAAGCCGGTAGACGTGTGCAGGCTGGCCACCTGAAACAGCGCACTCCTGAAGGCTTGCTCCACCCCGTAGTCCCGCTGCCACACCAGCATGGCTGCTATCACTGCCGTCACCACTGCCACCGAGGTGAGAAACCAGCGCGTCTCCTCATCGCGCCACACCTTGCCCGGACGCCCTTTCAGTGCTGAAAAATAGAGCGAGAAATTGATGGCAGACAGCAGCATCCCCGCAGCTATCACATACTCTATGAAGGGTGACTGCCACGCCGCCACACTGGCCTGCCGGGTGGAAAATCCGCCCGTAGCCACTGTGGCCATAGAGTGGCACAAGGCGTCGAACCACCCCATGCCGCCCACTCTGAGCAGCACCACCAGCATCACCGTCAGCCCCAGGTAGATGCTCCACAGCAAGCGCGCCATGACGTTCACCTTGGAGTGAATCTTGTCGTGCGTCACCCCCACGGCTTCGCCCGAAAACAGCTGCAAGCTGCCCTCGCCAAAGATGGGAAGCACCGCCAAGGCAAAGAGCACAATGCCCAGACCACCTATCCAGTGCGTCAGCGCGCGCCAGAACAATATGGCATGCGGTTCACTGTCAATGTCGTCCAGAATGGTAGCCCCCGTGGTGGTGAAGCCCGACATCGTCTCGAAAAACGCCGCCCCCACCGTTTCCACGCTGCCCGCCAGGAGGAAAGGTACCATGCCCACGGCCGTGAACAGCACCCACGTCAGCGAAGCAATGGCATAGCCATCTCGCTTGCCCAGCCGCCGTCCGGCCCCCCGGCCCAACGCCAGTAAGCCACCGGCCACCGCCGTGCCGCCCGCCGCCGTCCACAGGAAGGCCACGCCCCCCCGCTCGTCATACCACCACGCCACCGCCGCACAGGCCAGCAGCATCAGCACCTCAATCAACAGCAGCACGCCCAGCACGCGGCATATCATCCGCCCGTTCACTGCGCTCGTCCACGTCCGTCGTCTATCGGCCACCTCAAGCATATCCAGTTTTCTCCTTATCCGTTAAAGCGCGCCTCGCGCGCGTATATAATTATATATGGTGTAAACCGCACCCGTCCGGATGCGCCGCGAATATACGCCCAATGCCCGAAAAAAACAACAATCCGTCCCATTTTTATGTTGAAGCGCATAAGAAACAAAGAAGGGCGTGCATTCTACAGACAAATGCACACCCTTCCTTTTTTATTCCCGGAAAGTTTCCGAATCTTCTTCCTTAGAGCGGTATGTATTCCACAAAGGCCTCCATGGCTTCATACGAGGCCAAGCCCAGCCGGTCGTAGAGCGATGCGGTAGCGCGGTTGCGGTCTTCGCTGCGCTGCCAGAAGAGGCGTTCGTCGTTCCCCATGAAGGGAGCGCTTTCCATCTGGCTCTGGTGCTTGAGGATGGAGTTGCGCTTAGCACGGAGCTCTTCCGGACTGATGGGCACAGCCATTTCGATGTTCTCAATCTCCCACTCGGCCCATGCGCCACGATACATCCAGATGCGGCAATCCTTCAGCCACTCGGCACCTTCTTCCTTCTCGAGGTCGATGGCGGCAAACACGGCATCGGTACATACGCGGTGAGTGCCATGCGGGTCGGCCAAGTCGCCTGCCACAAATATCTGGTGGGGCTGCACGTCGCGCAGCAGCTGGCGCACAATCTCCACATCAGCCTCGCCCAGCGGGTTCTTCTGAATCTTGCCCGTCTCATAGAAAGGAAGGTCGAGGAAGTGTACGTGGTCCAGCGGGATGTTGTTATATGTGCAGGCCGTTCGGGCTTCACCCCTACGGATGAGGCCTTTAATGGTGAGGATATCGCGCGTGTCCATGTCTCCGTCCTTCTTTTGGCGGAGGTATTGGCGTATTTCCGCATACTTCTCGCTGATGACCTTATCGGCACTGTCATTGAACAGCTGGTTAAACCCGTTGATGAAGTGCAGGAAGCGGATCACCTCTTCATCGCCTACGGCAATGTTTCCCGAGGTCTCGTAGGCCACATGCACATCGTGCTTCTGCTCCACCAACCGGCGTATGGTGCCTCCCATGGAAATAACATCGTCATCCGGGTGGGGAGAGAATACGATGACGCGCTTGGGGTAAGGTTTGGCACGCTCGGGGCGATAGGTGTCGTCAGCATTGGGCTTGCCACCCGGCCATCCCGTAATGGTGTGCTGCAGGTCATTGAATATCTTGATGTTGACATTGTAAGCCGAGCCATACAAGGCCAGCAGTTCGCTGAGGCCGTTTTCGTTGTAGTCTTTGTTGGTGAGCTTCAGGATGGGCTTGTTCGTGAGCTGACACAACCATACGATGGCGCTGCGAATGAGCTTGTCATTCCACTCGCACGAAGTCACCAGCCACGGGCGTTGAATCCGGGTGAGGTTGGCGGCGGCAGAAAGGTCGAGGGCCACGCGGGCATTGTTATGGGTTTGCAGGAAAGAGGCCGGTATGGTGTCCGTCACCGGGCCTTCCACACAAGCCTTTACCATCTCCGCCTTCTCTTCGCCCCATGCCATGAGGTAGACTTTCTTGGCTGCAAGTATGGTAGACACGCCCATCGTTATGGAACTGATAGGGGTGTTTTCTATGCCGCCAAACATTTTAGAGGCTTCATTGCGCGAGGCATTGTCCAGCAAGATAAGCCGCGTGGTAGAGTTCAGACGCGAGCCCGGCTCATTGAATCCGATGTTTCCTACCCGCCCTATGCCCAGCAAAGCGATGTCTATCCCCCCGAAGCTTTCAATGCGCTGCTCATACAGCCGGCAATATTCCAATATGGTATCCTTGGGCATGCTGCCATCGGGGCTGAATACATTTTTGGGGTCGATGTCTACCTGGTCCAGCAACATTTCCTTGAGCGTGTTGAGGTTGCTGGCTACTGCGTCGGAGGCCAGGGGATAATATTCATATAGGTTGAAGATGATGACGTTACGGAAGCTGAGCCCCTCCTCGAGGTGCATGCGCACCAGTGCTGCGTAGATGTTACGCGGAGAGTTTCCACCGGCCAGAGCCAGCACGCAGAAGCGTCCTGCCTTCTGCTTCTCGCGTATCAGCTGGGCAATGTCGTGGGCTATTTGGCTGGCGCCTTCTTCCGGAGTTTCGTAGATGTCAGTCGGAATCTTCTCCAAGCGTGTCAACACCGAGCGCTCGAATGCATTCTCCGGCCTGTAATACCGGGGAGACACCCTGTTCAGAGTGATTTGAGAGCTTAAGTTGGTTTTCATAAAGTAAATAATTAAGTTAATAAATAAGTTGTACTTTTATAATTGGCAGCTGCAAGAATTTCTCCGTCCTCAATCAGGACAGAATCCTCTTTTCAGCCACCTTTGGGGGTAAGGATACATGCATTCATAAGTTGAGTTAACATAATTGATTTAGATGGTTAGACAATATCGTTTCTTTCTGCATACAAAAGTAGTCACTTTTTAGTGAAATCGTATCATTTTCCTAAGGTATTTTATCCGATTCCTACGGCCCTTTCATTTAAGCTTTAGAATAACATTCCTCGTCAAAAGGTTGGTTCGGAAAAGGAATATTTACAGAAACACCCATTTCAAAGGCTGTCGCCCCCTTATTTCCTCCCAAACATGTCCGTATTTTCTACGGTCCACCTCCGACCCTATACGCCGATGCACGATAGGACTTGATAAGGACTTGGTAAGGAGGAGAATCGGAGGTGGTACGTAGATGGGTAGTACCAATTTCGTCAATATACTGAATTACAGATTACTACAAACATTTCTCGAGGTAATTTTTGTAAGGAAAAGAGAATAATCAAGATTTTTCATGTAAGCATTTATAGATTTCGATACGAAGAATTCGGCATTTTTTATATGTTTACATTTTCGTTCTTGAATAGTTCGGCATCCGTATCGTCGGCGGATGAAGGATGAACTGTTAATGCCCCTTAGGCAGCCCGGAATGACAATGACGGTCCTTATACCCAAGTGTAAATGAAAGTGCCGTGTCCGATTCCTCGGGAAGCAGGCTATTCTTGCCCAAAGCACTCTACTCAGCAGCAACAGTAAAGGTGGTAGAAACGGTGTTCCCCTGATTATCGACCGCCGTGAGCGTGTGCCTGCCTGGCAAAGGCTGAATCGTGATTTGGTGAAAATCCTGCGTCTGCCCAATGTACTCTTCATCCAAATGCCAATAGACGGTGCCCGACGGATTGTTGTGTGCCACCTCCGCCTTTATGGAGCCGCGCGTGCCATCCATCTGCAAGGGAAGCGCGATGCGGGCATTGGGGGTAGGATAAATGAACTGCATGGAAGGCAACACGTCTTCTCCACAACCCGGTGCCAACGGAGGAAGCGGAGCATACTCGGGATGGTGCTTGCGGTAATACCACTCTTGAACGGGAGGCAGCACAAACCACGAACGCCGGACGGACGGCACTTGGGCTGCGCACTGCTCGTACAGGCGGTAGCGGCCGTCGCGGGTAAGGATGACCGGCCGATGGTAGGGGCAGGTTTCTGTTTTCAATCCGGCGGGCACAATGAGTACGGTGTCTGCCTCCTCACAAAACCGGCCGCGCAGACATCCGGACTTCGGGCATATTTCCGCCTCCACATAGATGCCTTCAGGACGCGGAAACCAAATAGACTTTTCCCCCGGAAGCAGATTCAGCACTTCAAACAGCACCGGGCCGGCCGTCCGCGCCCCTATCAATCCGGGCTTGCCCTCGCCCGTGGCATTGCCTACCCACACGCCTATGGCATAGTGCGGAGTGACGCCCACTGCCCAGGCATCTCTGAATCCGTTGCTCGTGCCTGTCTTCCAAGCAATGGGATACATGGACGAAATGGATTTCCAGTCTATTTCTTCCGGACGGTTCACCTCTTTCAAGGCTTCCAGCGTCTGCCATGAAGCGCCGGGATGGAATACTTCCGCCGGGCGACGGCTTTCTGCTTCCTCACCGTGCGAGGCAAGGAGCAATCGGAAGTCCGACTGCGGATGCCTCAATACGCTGCGAGCCATGCGGGCATAAGCAGTGGTAATGTCCCATAAAGTAGCCTCCGCCCCTCCCAGAATAAGGGACAAGCCATAGTGGGAAGGCGGACGGTTGAGATGACTCAACCCGGCGCGCTGCAGCAAGTCGTGAAACTTAGGGACTCCATAGCGCCGGAGCATGACTACCGACGGCACATTGAGCGAGCGTGCCAAGGCTTCGGAGGCAGGGACGGCCCCTTCATATTCTTGGCTGAAATTCTGAGGCGAAAAACCGTTGATGTTGACAGGGATGTCGGGCAACAGCGTACCGGGCAACAGCATGCCCTCGTCCAGCATGGCACAGTAAAGAAACGGCTTTAAGATACTGCCCGTGCTACGTGGCGAGCGTATAATGTCCACCTGGCTGCCTTCTTGCACGCCAAAGTGCGTGTTTCCGCAATAAGCCACAACCTCGTTGGTCTGCAAGTCTGCCACTAGAATAGCTAGGTTGCGGATGTCACTCCGGCTGAATTCCGCGCTCCAACGTTCGGCCAAGGCCTCGACTTGGTATTGAATACCTTGGTCAATGGTAGTGACAGAGTGCAGCCCGCTTCTTATCCGGCCCAGATAGTTTACCAGATGTGGAGCCGATTGGGGCAGAGGGTGCGGTGCTTCAGGCAATGGTTCGCCGAGGGCCAACGCATAGTCCGATTCGCTCAATAAATGTTGTTGATACAATTTGGCCAATAGTCGGTTGCGCTTTTCAAACAGCTTAGCACGGCCTTTGCCCGGGTGGATTAAGGAGGGAGCATTGGGCAGCACGGCCAGCGTGGCAGCTTCAGCCCACGACAGCGACTCAGCCGAATGACCGAAGTAGCGCCAAGCAGCCGCATCCAGCCCCACGATGTTGCCGCCAAAAGGAGCGTGTGATGCATAGAGCGCCAGAATTTCCTGTTTAGAGCAGCGCAGTTCCAAGCGGGTGGCAAGAACGGCTTCTATGGCTTTCTCGGCCAACGTGCGGGGATTCCGGCGGGAGAGACGGACCACCTGCATAGTCAGCGTACTGCCGCCACTCACCACATGCCCGCTGCGCACGTTTTGCCAGAAGGCACGAGCCAAGGCAAGCACGTCTACCCCAAAATGCCGATAGAAACGCTTGTCTTCAAAGCAGACAAAGCAATGACGCATTTTCATTGGCACGCTGTCGCGGGGAGGAAAACGCCATTGCCCGTCGGCAGCGATGCGCGCACCCAGCAGCAGGCCGTGGCGGTCGGTCACTACGGTAGAATAAGGCACGCGGAATAACTCACCCGGCAGGCAGCATGCATAGGCCACCGCTAAACAAACAGCACACAGCACGGCAATCTTCTGCCAAAGTGCCATGTGCCGCACAACATCCTGCAGGTGTTTTACTACCATATCAGCCTGTATTCTGTTTCAAATATTCCTCTTATAAACTCAACCGCAAAATTAAAGCTTTTACATTTACCATCGATACCTTAACCCTGCATTTTTTGTGCTCTGTGTTTTTGTCTGCTATCAGCTTTAGCCCCTATTTCCCCTGTCCGAAAACAAAATCCTTGCAAAAATCATCCGCCATATCAGTAAATCTCCGTAACTTTAGAGCCTCTGCGAGCATAGTAGTACTCGTTTAATACAAAAATATTTCACTATTAAAACTCTTATCACATGAAAAAGATTCTGACATTTATCGCCGCTTTGTTCGTAGCAAGCCATTTCGACATCATGGCACAAAGCGGCGGCACTTATTCCGAAAAAGTTGTTCTTGAGACTCCCGACGTCATTTTCCGCCAGATTGATGAGCACACCTGGGAAGGCAACGGTCACCTGATGGCAGCCGAAACCGTCTATCTTGTAGAAGGTGACGAACGGGCCGTATTAATCGATGCCGGTACGCGCATCAAGGATTTGGACAAACTGGTGGCCAAGCTCACCTCCAAGCCTGTCACCTTAATTATTACCCATGTACACCCCGACCATACTGGTTCTGCTATCAATTATTTTCCAAGCCTTTACATCAATGCCGCCGACACAGTCAACATTCCCCAATTCATGCCCGACTATAAAGGCGAAGTCAAGTACCTGAGAGACCATGAGGTTATCGACCTTGGCAACAGGCAACTGACAGTCATCTTCACGCCCGGACATACCCCGGGCTCTACCACCTTTATCGACAAAGAGGCAGGCTATGGCTTCAGCGGCGATTCATTCGGTTCGGGCAATCTGCTGCTCACCCTACCCTTTTCCACCTTGCAAAAAACCTGCGAACGGATGCTGCATTGCATGGAGCGTCACAATATCCAGCGCCTTTATCCCGGCCATTATTATGGTCAGAATGCCGAAACGCAACAACGCATCAAGGATATGATTACCATTTGTAAAGACATGCTTTCCGGCAAACGCCCGGTAGAAGACAATCCTACCCCCAACAAGACCCTGGGACTGGACAAGCTCGTCGTAGACTTCGGTGTACGTATCAACTACAATGTCAATTGCCTGAAATAAGCATTTACAAAAATAGCTCCAACCCGTACAAGTTGGAGCTATTTATTTTTCTACGCTATAGCACTCATCAGAACGTGTAGTAGAAACCAAATGAAAGGTCTCCGCTACTCAGACTGAGGCCACCGCCGTTCGAGCCATAAAGATAGTCGTCGCGATAACCCAGGAAACCGACTTGGGTGAGAATGCTCAAATGGTCGGTCACGGCAAACGACAGCCCCGGACGGAAGCCTACCTCAAAACCATTTACATTGTCGGCATGCTTTACGCCTACCGTTGAGAAGCCAAAGCCGCCATCTACAAACAGGCTCAGCTGCTCCACCTCAAAGAAGGTGTAGCGTGCATAGGGAGCAATGGCAAAAGCATTCGATTTCAACCCGTTGGACTTAGCGTGCGAGAATTCCAGTGAGCCGCCTACAGCCCACTTATCATTAAAATGATAGCCCACCTCGGGTGCAATGCCGAAGGAGGTCACATTGTCGCCGCCCCAAAAAGAGAGCGTTCCGCCTGCATACCAATCCTGTGCCTTGACGCTCATGGCTGCCAGCGCAACAAATAAACAGATTACCAGTCTTTTCATCTTTGCATAATTTTTAAAGTGAAACATAGTGTTGAATATAAAATCAAGTATCTTTTTCCATTAACTCACTAATAATGTTAGCTATCTTCTTGTTCTGCAGTTGCCGGCAAAACTTTACATCATAACCATCCAACCTCAGCTGCTGGAAAAAACGCTCAGCATTATTAATCTTCGCATCTTCAATGGTCCGCTTAGCTTCATCATTGGGCACGTCTTTGGTCTCAATAACAATATTCAGTTTTTTCTTGCCATTAGCCCATCGCACCACATACATAAAGTCGGGGCTGTAAAGGTCATTGGTTATGTTGGGTATGCAGATGCTCTTTTGCGGAATCTTGCCATACACTATCACGCTGTCTACCTCATTCATGATATTCTCCTTTTCCAGCGGTGAATCATATACGACTTTATCGTACAAGTATTTCTTCGAAGGCTCCGCATTCAGCACATTCCGTCCTATTGTCCATTGCAACACTTCTTCCTTCAGCGACCCGTCTGCATTGGTAAATGCGGTCGATTTCGACGAATAGTCCGCCTGCCGATACTCCACTAAGTTTTGCAAATTCTTTATTTTCCAGCCGCTAAATTTGGCGATAAACGCATTTAGCGACGATTCATTGATATATCCATCTAGCCGATGCGTCTTGGCATAGCCACAAATAGCAGCATGCAACATGGGTATTGGTATGCTTGTCTGCCGGCACGCACGCTTCAAGAACTCGTTATAAGGCATTTCTTTGCCCGCCAGTATATATTGTTGCCCCGCCTGTTGCATTGCCACAGCCCGGCCGTCAAGGGTTGTCACCTTCTGGCGCTTGCTCTGCACGGTCTGGTGCATAAATACCTCGCTGGCCAAGATGCCGGGCAATGCAGCCTCAATCTGCTGGTCAATACTGTTCTGGTAAAATATGATATACTTACGATTGAGCTGCTCCCAAAGTTCTTTCAATTCTTCGTAGCAAGCCTTGCGTATTTTCACCATGTCTTTTGCATTCTTGTTACGGTCTTTCACCTTGCCCGCAACATTGTTAAACTCGGGATATTCGGCAAACAAATCCATCACCCTGCTTTGGTCGAGTTTACGATCCAGGTCGATGATATACTTCTTCTGATACAACTCCAGGAAAAGTGCCATTTCATCCATGCTGCGCAGTGCAGCCACCCTCTGCATGTCGTCAAGGGAGATATGCGTAAGATTGCCCGTCTGCACATCTTCGTTTATCTCCATCACCAGACGGTCGGCAAAGTCGCGCTCCGTAAAGTCCACAATGTAATTCAAGTAGAAGGCTTCGTCTTTCACCCGGTTGCCATATTCATCTACCGGCAGTCGCAACCCCCGCCCTACTTCTTGCAGCTTACTGTTTTCGCTCCCGCTACTGCGCAATTTGGCTATCGTAAACACGTTCGGATTGTCCCAACCCTCTTTCAATGTCCATTTCGAGAAAAGGAAACGGCGTGTATTAGGCTGTCCTTCCCCGTCCACAAACGACAGTAGTTCGGTTTTGTTATGCAAGATATCATCCACTTCTTTCTTCACGGCCTCATCCGAGTCACTGTTGTCTTGTGCAAAATAGCCTGCACGGCAAGCGGCAAGGTCGTTGAGGCTGGCAGACAGATATGCCGCATATTCCGGTGAATTATCTTTCTGCAGCTCGGCTTTTAATTGAGCCTCGAGCAGCCTGTCGAACATATCCTTCAACCACGCATGATTGCCTTCCGCATCCCCGCGAAACGAAAAGATATCATCAATAAAAAACAGTGCAAGTGTCTTAATCCGTCCCTTCTCCCGCCGGAAATTCTCGCGCTCTGTCTCAAAATGGCGTTGCAGGGCGAGGCGGATCATACTTTCCTGGTAGGACGAGGTATATATGTCCACATCAAACTCGTCGCTTTTATGCTTCTCCGTACCATTGCTCAGCACGACCAAATCTTTGGTCATACCGGTAATCGTAAGCCCGGTAAGTTCGGGTGTCAATATGGACAATGAATCTCCCACACCTAAGACATGACTGGCTTTCGAGGTTTGAGTGATATGCTGGAAGGTCGCTTCTTGCCCGTCTATGCTTAATATCTTTACCTTTTCATTGATGCTCGATGCCGGTTCAAAGTGTTCTTTCATCACGCCTTTGATGAGGCCCGACGAAAACGAGCGTTGTGCATTGAGGTCGTAAAGCAGATGTTGGTAGTCTCGCACTTCTACTTTCTTCTTGCCTTTGCCCATCGTAGTCATAGGAAATGTGGCACCAAAGCGGATGATGCATTGCGGGGCAAGCTCATTAACAATGGTTTTATATGCTTTTTGGTCGCGGGAGAACGTGTGCGGCTCGTCAATGATGACAAAGGGATGCGTGGCCCGCAATGCGTCAAACGGACGGTCGCAGCCCTCCACAGTCACATCGTAATCGTTGCGTGTAAGCATCTTGCCTGTGGTAAGCAGGGCACTGTTCACCACCAGCACATATATTTTATTGGCATTCAACCGCGAGCCTTCCACAAAGCTGCGCACCACTGATGGAAAATACTTTCGGCCCTTTTTCTGCTTCTTTACGGCCTCCAGCACGCCCAGACTTATCTCTGCGTCATACCCCAGCGTATTTTTGAAATGTGCTTTCACATAGGTTTCACTTAGAAAGGCGCTTGTCCCGGCCTTAATGGCTATGCTCGGCACCGCAATGATAAACTTGTTTATGCCATAGTGTTTGTGCAATTCAAACATGACATGCGTATATACGTATGTCTTGCCTGTACCGGTTTCCATCTTGATGTCAAGGCATAAAGTGTCGCCCACAGGTTGCGGCAATCGATATCTCTCTGCCACATTCTGTTGTTCCTTCCGCTGTATGTTGCGTATATTGGCAACTAATTGAGGTGAACAGAGGTCGACAGACGGATTTGAATAATACGCCGTTTCCTGGTCTATCGCCACCTGCCTGAACACCTCGCTGACGGCTTCCACTGCACACTCCTGATGCGGCAATCCACTTTCAAGTTTCAGTTCCATAGTCTGCAAGCGTTTTTAGTAGCGGATATCGATGTTGATGCGGCTACGGTCAGCAATGGCACCCAGGTTCTTCTTTATCGCCTCCGTCTGTCCGAAGTTGAAGCTATAGCCAAATAGCACTACGGTGTCGGCAGCAAACGAGTGGTCTTTGTTATACAGGTCGACCAGCTGAGTCAAATCGTCTCCACAAATGTCGAAACCAGGATCTATCATGTAGAGGTGACGACCACAGAGATAGGCCGTATAGTGTCCAAACTGCACGGGTTTTATATCCGGCACCAGTCCGTAACCATCGCGCACGGCATATGTGGCAAGCACCGTCTCTTTTCCAAAAGCTTCCAGCAAGTTACTGCCAAAAACATCAGTAGGCACAAACTTCTCCATGCGGTCGAGGGCATTCTCATCAGGCTCACGGAGGGTGTAGTGCCTAAAACCGTAGTCAATGTCGGCGTTTGTTTCCGACTTGATCTTGGCCGCAGCACGGCGAATACGCTCCTGCCCGAGCTGGTCTATAGTTTCAAAACCCATTTTTGCGGCAACAGAGCCCTTTTTGCAAGCTTCCTGCCATTGCACAAGAATATACTTGCGGTGGTCATGATCATCAGCATTCATTTGCATCACCGCATGAGCCGTAGTGCCCGATCCCGAAAAGAAATCAACGATAATGCCATCCACCGCATTGCTCATCTTAATAATCTTCTTTATCAAGTCCAACGGTTTGGGATACTCAAAAGGAGCTTCTCCACCAAACAACTCTTTCAACAATTTCTTGCCGGTCTGATTGTTTACGTCGTCAATCCATGTATTGAAAAGTTTTGTGGGCATTTCATCGTCCGACGGCTCATATACTTTCTCGTAGGCTATATATTTGCCATCTACCACCTTAATTTCAATAAGCCCTTGATTAACAGCATCGGCCATAGAGTCCATGCCCCATCTCCACCGCCCTTCGGTAGCAGAGTCGAGCATAGGATAAACAGCCACCACTTCACCGTCAAGACTGTTATCCAAGGAGCATTCCTTTCCATTATAATAGATGGGATAGAACATGTTGGGACGATCCGAGCGCAACGCTGCATCGCCCCACTTACGCAACAAGACTGTCTTATAGTTGCCACGACTGTCCGTATACGGATAACGGTCTTCGCCTTTCAGTTCTTCACCGGCTTCAAACAAGGGCTTGGCATAACATAACACATATTCGTGTATCTTCGCAAAATGCGAACTATCCTGACGCCCGCCAGTTCCTTTCTTACAAAAGCAAGCTATCATGTTCTCTTCCCCAAACACCAAGTCGCACAGCAGTTTCAAATTGGCTTGTTCGTTATCGTCGATAGAGATAAAAATCACACCATCATCGGACAGCAAGTCCTTGGCATACAGCAGGCGCGGCATCATGAAAGTGAGCCATGCGGAGTGCGAGGCTGCGCCACGGGCAGTCATGGCAAGAATACGGTTGGCCTGTTCCGAACTGACACTCAGTTTTTCCTCCAATTCCTCAGCCGTGAATTTGAACTTGTCGTTATACACAAAGCCGTCAGTACCTGTGTTATACGGCGGGTCTATGTAGATGCACTTCACCCGGCCTGCATACGATTTTACCAGATGCTTCAATGCATCGAGGTTATCGCCGCTGATATACACATTCTGGCTACTTGCATTTTCAGGCTTGCTGTTATGCTCCACATCGGGCACAAGCACCGTGGTCGTATCCATCGAAGCCAGCAGGCTGGCATAATTCTTGCCCAGAAAGTTGAAGCCGCTGCCTTCTTTCACCACATCCACTTCATCATTGAGTAGCTCCTTGAAAGCTTCCAAGTCAAATTTACCTTCGGCATTAAAGCATTGCGGGAAATCCCGGTGCAGCAAGTCCAGTGCCCTGTCGGTAGGGCGCGCCTCGGCATTATCAGTCAGAATGTCCCGTATCATAGCATTGTTCTCATTATGGATATATTCAATTCAACCGGCACAAATTTACAAAAAATAGCCCCAACCTTACGGGCCGGGGCCATAAAAATATTCAAGGGGTAGGAATTTCCCGTCACTCCCACTCTATTGTCGAAGGTGGTTTCGACGAAATGTCGTAAGTGACGCGGTTCACGCCCTTCACCTTATTGATGATGTCGTTGGACACTTTGGCCAGGAAGTCGTAAGGCAGGCGGGCCCAGTCGGCAGTCATGGCATCGGTGCTGGTCACGGCACGTAGGGCCACGGCACGCTCATAAGTGCGCTCATCACCCATCACGCCCACGCTCTGCACAGGCAGCAGGATGACACCGGCCTGCCACACCTGGTGGTAAAGGCAGGTTTCATTGCCGTCAGCATCTTTCACCTTCCAGTCCCACAGGCCACGGATAAAGATGTCGTCGGCATCTTGCAAGATGCGCACCTTCTCGCGAGTGATGTCGCCCAAAATGCGCACAGCCAGCCCCGGGCCGGGGAAGGGGTGACGACCAATAAGATGCTCCGGTATGCCAAGCTCTCGACCCACGCGGCGCACTTCATCCTTAAAGAGCCACTTCAGCGGCTCGCACAACTTGAGATTCATCTCCTTGGGCAGCCCTCCCACGTTGTGATGGCTCTTGATGACCTTGCCCGTGATGTTCAGGCTCTCTATGCGGTCGGGGTAAATGGTGCCTTGTGCCAGCCAGCGGGCATCGGTTATCTTGTGGGCTTCGGCGTTGAACACCTCCACGAAGTCGCGACCGATGATTTTACGCTTCTGTTCAGGGTCGGTCACGCCCTCCAAGTCCTTGAAGAATTTCTCCGAGGCATCCACGCCGATGACGTTCAGCCCGAGGCACTCGTAGTCGTGCATCACGTTCTTGAATTCGTCCTTGCGCAACAGGCCATGGTCCACGAAGATGCAGGTCAGGTTCTGCCCGATAGCGCGGTTCAGCAACACGGCGGCTACAGACGAATCCACGCCTCCGCTCAAGCCCAGGATGACGCGGTCGTTGCCAATCTGCTCTTTCAGCTCCGCCACCGTAGTGTCTACAAACGAAGCCGGGCTCCACGTCTGGTGGCAGCCGCAGGCCTCCACGACAAAGTTCTTCAGCATCTGTGTGCCGTCTTCACTGTGGAACACTTCAGGGTGGAACTGCACGCCCCACGTCTGCTCGCCCTCCACCTGGTAGGCGGCAATTTTCACTTTGTCGGTCGATGCAATGACTTTAAATCCTGCGGGAATAGCAGTAATGGTGTCGCCGTGGCTCATCCACACCTGCGTGCCGGGGCGCACGCCGTGAAACAGCAGGTTATTCGCATCAAACGCGCTGAGGTGCGCCCGCCCGTACTCACGGCTCCCGGCAGGCTCTACCTTGCCGCCGTAGGTATAGGCCATGAACTGCGCGCCGTAGCAGATGCCCAGCAGGGGCAGGCGGCCGCGTATGTCGGAGAGGTCGACCTTAAAAGCCTCCTGGTCGTACACCGAAAAGGGGCTACCGGAGAGGATGACGCCCCGCACACTCTCGTCGCCGTGCGGAAACTTGTTGTAAGGCACAATTTCGCAATACACGTTCAGCTCGCGCAAGCGGCGCCCTATGAGTTGGGTAGTCTGCGAGCCGAAATCGAGGATAATGATTTTTTCTTCCATTGTATTGAAGTCTGTTGTGTGAATAATCGGTTTGAAAGCGCAAATGTAGAAAAAAACACGGACATTACAGACATCTAGGTGGGGAAAGTAAATGGCAATAGAAAAAATCTTTGAAAATAGTGCTAAAAGAATCCACCTTAGACTCCTGGTCTAAAGGTTTCCATAATTTTAAAATAAAGTTTAGAGCCTGTTTATATTATTCAGCCCTCAAAATAAGGCTGAGCAAAACATAAACAGGCTCTATATTTACAGAGAGACACTTCCGTGCAGAGGCAATTCCTCCGACGATGCGCCTACCCAAATGTCGAAGTCCCCACCCTCCACTACGAACTGCTTGGAGCAGACATCGTAGTAGGCAAAG
>CASELH010000039.1 GCA_949288715.1 uncultured Bacteroides sp.
ACAACTTGAATTCTTCACTGAATACTTTTCGTTCTTTCGACATAGTTATTACACATTTATTTGTTTCTAAATGTGTCTAGGTATGTCAGTAGAAGACAAACTCCAGCCCGAGGTCGGGATAAGTGGCCTTGGCAAAGGCATTGAGCTTGCGCAGGTTGTCGTCCACCGGCGCCTTGAGGCGTACGTTGAAGCAGCGCAGACGGTCGCCCTGGATGAAAGCGGTGCACGTCTGCTCCATGAAGAAGCCCATGTTGCGCACGTCGTCCACCACGCCCACGATGATGGGTGGCTCGTCCAGCCCTGCCCAAGACGGGTCGATGGGCAGCTGGCGACCCAGTGCGGTGTCGCCCCACTTCATGGTCTCCACCGTAGTCTTGCCCACTACAGCCTCACCCTTATGCCGGGGCCACTCGCCCTCCAGCAGCTTCAGGCCGGTGACCTGCGGGAAGTCCTTGTCCACCACCATGAAGTGCAGCGGGCAGATGAAATTGCCCTGCGCGTCCATCAGGCGGTTGGTGCTGTAGTGCGCCAGCAAGTTGTTGCCGCTGGCCGCTATGGCCTCCACATAGGGCTCACGGCGAATAGCATCGGCCACGCCCTGCGCCCGCTGGATGTTGCCTGTCACCACTCCCACGGCCAACCCGTCGCTGCGGAAGCCCACGCTGCGCTGCATCAGGCTGTGGTACTGCCACACGGTGGTGAGCAGCATGCCGCAGATGAAGGCCACGCCCACAAACTGCACGAACAGCAGTCCGCGCTTCCACGAGCGCTTGCCCTCGGTGTAGCGGCGGAACACCTGGGTGACCGGTATCCGGGCATAGATGCGTCCCGGCAGGAAGCCTGCCACGACAAATAGTAATAACACAAGAATGATAGGCACGTACAGCGTCTGCCATGTGAAGAGGTCGACCACGTTGCTGCCCAGCAGGTCGCCTATCTGTTCGCGAAAGAGGTACATCAGGGCGGCGGCGCAGGCTATGGCGGCTGCTATCATCAATCCCGTCTCCCACAGGAACATGGCGAGGATGTGCCACGAGCTTGCCCCGTTGCACTTGTGCACGCCTATGGCCTTGGCACGGCGGCTCATGGAGGCTATGGCGCCCAGCACATAGTTCATGGCCGACACGAAGAAGATGGAGAAGCCCAGCACGCCCAATATGACGAGGCGCCGCCCGGTGTCGGGAAAGGAACGGTAGACCTTGTAGACGGGCTGCACGCTGTACTCCGTCACCACGTCGTCGCCCAGGTGCGGGTCGGTGTATTGCTCCACGGCCTGCTGCACACGGGCGTTCATGGCATCCACGTCCTCGGGGCGACGCAGGCGGAAGAATACGCAGTAGATGTTGTTCATGTTCCAAGTGCCTGCGCCGAAGGCCCACTCGGCGGCGGGCATGGACAGCATCAGCTCGTGTGGATAGACGGTATTGGCAGGCACGTCGGCATAGACGCCGCGGATGGTGACGTTGAATGCCTTATCCACCGACAGCTCCTTGCCCACGGGGTCTTCGTCGCCGAATAGCTCTTTGGCCTTGCTTTGCGAGATGAATGCATTGTTTATTAAGGCCAGGTCGTGCGGGTCGCCGCGCAGCACCTGCAGGCCGGTGGTATGGAAGTAGGCCGTGTCGGCAAAGATGACGGGAAAGGCATCCAGCTTCTTGTCCTCCAAGTAGAGGGTGGGTTGCCAGAAGTTGACGGCAAGGCTAGCGCTCTCCACCAGTTCGGGCATGGCCTCGCTGAGGTCGGCGGCGGCAGGGCGGTAGGTGCCGTAGTTGTACTCGGCCTCGGGCACGCCCTTGGTGACGTTGCGCATACGCAGGGTCACCAGCGTTTCCGGGTCGGGGTAAAAGCGGTCGAAACTCAGCTCGTAGGCTATCTGCGCGAAGAGCAGCACGCCCACCAGCAGGCCCAGGGTGAGCGATACGAGCTTCACCACCACCGCGCCGCGCCCCCGGATGAGGGTTTGAAGGGTGTAATGCAGTTGTTTCATGACGTGTGTCCTCCCCTCCCTTACAGTTGGTTGTTCTTCATGCTGGCCACGATGCTGCCGTCGAAGAGGTGCACGGTGCGGTGGGCAAACGAGGCGTCGTGCTGCGAGTGCGTCACCATGACGATGGTGGTGCCCTCGGTGTTCAGCTCGCTGAGCAGCTTGATGACTTCGGCGCCGTTCTTCGAGTCGAGGTTACCGGTGGGCTCGTCGGCCAGGATGAGCTTGGGATTGGTCACCACCGCCCGGGCAATGGCCACGCGCTGCTGCTGTCCGCCGCTGAGCTGCTGGGGGAAGTGGTTGGCCCGGTGGCTGATGGCCATGCGCTTCAGTATGTCCATCACCCGCTGCTTGCGTTCGCTGGCCTTCACGCCCAGGTAGGTCAGGGGTAGCTCCACGTTCTCGAAGACGTTGAGCTCGTCTATCAGGTTGAAGCTTTGGAACACGAAGCCTATCTTGCCCTTGCGCACGCGGGTGCGCTCCTTCTCGTGCAGGCCGGCCACCTCCTGGCCCAGCAGCTTGTAGCTGCCCTCGGTGGGGTTGTCCAGCAGGCCGAGTATATTCAATAAGGTGGACTTGCCGCAGCCCGAGGGGCCCATGATGGCTACAAACTCGCCTTCGTTGACGTTGAGGTTGACGTGGTTCAGGGCCACGGTTTCTACTTCCGATGTGCGGAATACTTTGCTAAGGTCGTTAATCTGAATCATGATGTATGGTTTTTATCGTTTATATATTTTATTGATTTACATTGGGTTAATATTCCCAGCTTTTCCCAAAGGCTGGGAAAGCCGTTCCCAGTAGGTGGGAAGCCTGTTCCCTGGCACTGGGAAGACCGTTCCCTCCGCCTGGGAACATCGTTCCCAAGCACTGGGAACTTTATTCCCCGGCCGGGGGAAGGCAACCGGGGCGCGCTCCCCTACTCGCTCTTGATGCTGAGCACGGGGTTTTCGTTAGCAATCCGCCACGACTGGCCCAGCACGATGGCCACGATGACGGCCAGCAGCACGATGCCCATCAGCACGTACATGGGCCAGCCCACGGGCACCTGGGTGGAGAAGGCCGACAGCCACAGGTGGTTGACGTAGGCCGAGGCCACGAGGCCTATCAGCACGGCGGGGGCGGACACCCAAAGCACATCGCGCCCCAGCAGCCGGAGGATGTCGGGGGCATCGGCACCGTTCACCTTGCGGATGGCTATCTCCTTGGAGCGGCGCTGCACCTCGTCGGCCGTGTAGCCCAGCAGGCCCATGAGCATAATGAAGAACAGCACGACGGACGACACGACGCAGGCGTTGCGCATGACGCGCACGGGGTTGTACAGCTCCTCCACCTGCCGCTCCATGGAGGCGATGTCGATGGTCTTCGCGGGGAAGGCTTCGGCAGCCGCCTTGTTCAGCTTCAGCAGGTTGTCGCCAAAGGGTTCTTTCAGTTTGAAGTAGAGCGTGTTGCTGAAGTAGTGGCCATTGACCCCGAAGCCTATGTAGGGCATGGGCTCCAGGTAGAAGCCTTGTATCTGGAAGTCCTTAAGCAGGCCGACGACCTTCGGCGTCATGCCCATGGTGTAGGCCGTGCGGCCCACCACGTCGTCCTCAGCCCAATGCATCATTTGGGCGAAGGTCTCGTTTACCACCACCTCCTCGTCGTTCCTGGGCAGGCGGCCCTGCAGCAAGGTCATGCCCAGCATGGTGGGACAGTTGCTGCTGAACTGGTCGAAGCGCGCCGAAAACAGGTTCTGCCCGCTCTCGCTGTTGATGAAGGTGCCGCTGTAGCCATACACGGGGCTGCTACGGGAGGCCGACACCTCCTCCACATAGGGCAGCTGGCGGAAGAAGTCGCAGGCCGGCCCTTGCTCGTCTTTGGAGAATTGCACGTAGGTGGTGGCCACGCGCCGGGGGTCGTAGCCCAGGTCTTTGTTCACCACATAGCTGTATTGCAGGGCCACCATCGACATCAACCCGCAGAAGAAGGCCACGCCGGCAAACTGCACGAACAGCAGCGGGTGCTTCCAACCCTTCTTGCCCTCGGTGTAGCGGCGGAACACCTGCGTCACCGGTATCCGGGCAAAGAGCCTGCCCGGCAACACGCCGCCCACCACGAACAGCAGCAGCACCGTGAGCGCCGGCACCCAGGCACGCTGCCAGGTGAAGAGGTTGCGCAAGGGGGTGGCCGCCGTGTCTTCCACAAAGTCGCGGAAGCCCGTGAGGAGCAACACCATTATTAATATAGCGCACGCCACGACGATGGCCGTCTCCAGCATGAATTGCCCGAAGATGCCTGCCGCGCTTGCCCCGCTGCACTTCTGCACGCCCACGGCCTTGGCCCTGTGGCTCAGCGAGGAGATGGACAGCAGCGCATAGTTGAACGCCGCCAGGAAGAGGATAGAGAAGCCCATGATGAGCATAATGGTCTTCATGCGCCGCACGTCGTCGTAGTTGCGGTAGGTGTCGCGCAAGGGGGCTATCTTGGCGGTGTAGCCATAGGCATCCTTTTCTTCGGCCGGGCGATACTTCTGCACCATGGCATCCAGGCGGCTGTTTATGGCATCGGCATCCACGCCCGGCTTCAAACGGACATATTGCAGAAAGGAGTCTCCGCCGTTCCACGAGAAGTTGGTGCGGCTGCTCACCCACGACGGCGGCATGGAGATGACGGCATCCGCCTTCACCGTGGTGTTGTCCGGCAGGTCGGCATACGTGCCGCGCACGGTCAGGTCGTATTCATGGTTGTAGCTCACCACCTTGCCCACGGGGTCTTCTCCGCCAAACATGCGCCGGGCCAACGTTTCGCTCAAGTAGAGCGCCTGCGGCTGCTGGAGGTCTTTCGCGGGGTCGCCCCTCAGCACCTCGATGCCCATGGTGCGGAAGAACAGGGAGTCGGCGCAGACTTTCGGCTCGTCGAAGCGCACGTTGCCATAGTACAGAGGGGAAGACGCCATCCAGCCCAGTGTGGACGTAGCAGCCTCCACCTGCCCGGGGAAGCTCTCCAAGATGGCTCCCGCCAAGGGGCCTACGTTCATCTCTTGCCAAGAAAGTTTCTCCCCGTTGATGGTGAACTGCCCCCACACTTGGTACAAGCGGTCGTAATCCTTAAAACACGTGTCGTAACTCTGCTCGAAGGCCACTCGGGCAAAGAGCAGGATGCTGATGGACAAGCCCAGCCCGAGGGACACTACCTTCAGCAGGTTGCTCCCTTTGGAGTGGAGCAAGACTTGTAGGGTGTAATGCAATTGTTTCATACGTCGTTGTTATGTCGTTTATTAAGTTTCGTACACCTGTTTTCCTTGCAGAAACCGTGCCAAAGTATTTATCTATTTGTTTATCAATGAAAAGGCTAAACGGAGAAAAAGAAAGAGTGTCTAATTATTAGACAACGCTGTCCAATAATTAGACACTCTGCTACTTCATTTCAAGTTATGGTTATCCGGCGGTGACTGCTACCTTTATCACGCTGTCCAGCTTGTTCTCGAAGATGCGGTAAGCCTCGGCTATTTCCTTCAGCGGATAGTGGTGGGTAATGAGGGGCGTGGTGTCAATCCGTCCTGCTTCGATGAGGCGGAGAATCTCGGCACAATCGCATCCGTCCACCCCGCCCGTCTTGAAGGTGAGGTTCTTGCCATACATGTCGGGCAGCGGAAGCACCTGCGGGCGGTCGTAAAGCGCCACGATGGTAACCACGGCATTGGGCCGCGCGCATTGCCACGCCAAGGCGAAAGAGTCGTCGCTGCCCGCCACCTCCATCACCACGTCGGCGCCGCCGTGGTCGCTATGGCTGAGCACGAAGTCTCGGCAAACATCGGGCGTAGTGACCAGCACCCCAGGATAATGCTGCCGGATGAAGTCGATGCGCCCCGCCTCCCGTTCGCACACGATGATGCGCTTGGGCTTATGAAGCATTGTGCAGAGCAGGGTGCAGATGCCCGTAGGCCCCGCGCCGATGATGAGCACCGTGTCGTCCGGCGTAATCTCCGAGATGCGGGCCGCCCAAAAGCCCGTGGCCAGCACGTCGCCCACCAGCAAGGCCTGCTCGTCGCTCACCGTGTCGGGGATGCGGTTCAGCCCCTGGTCGGCGTAAGGCACCCTGACGTATTCCGCCTGCCCGCCGTCTATGCGGCAGCCCAAAGCCCAGCCACCGTTGGGGTCGGTGCAGTTGTTCACATAGCCGTGGCGGCAGAAGAAGCACTCACCGCAGAAAGTCTCCACGTTGACCGTCACCCGGTCGCCCGGCTTTACCGTGCGGACGTCCGGACCCGTTTGCTCCACCACGCCCACCATCTCGTGCCCCACCGTAATGCCGGGCACGGCGCGGGGCACACTGCCGTGCTTGATGTGCAGGTCGCTGGTGCAGATGCTTCCCAGTGTGACGCGCACAAGGGCATCGCGCCCGTCCTGCAGCACCGGCTTCGGCTTCTCTATCAACTTGAACTCTCCTTGCTTTATGTAGGTGTATGCTAACATGGTGTTTTCCTCCATAATAATTTATATCCGTAATCTGCTCCACAAAAATACGCAAACCCTACATATAAGCAAAGGAATATGACTTTAAAATTTACGAATACAAGAGATGCAAAAAGACAGCGAATAATACCATTTCAAGCACAATAATAGGTCATTCTTATAAATAATACTTTCTCATAACATTTCCGGTAAGGCAAAAATAGAGAAATGAAGCATCACTGTCCTGCATAATTATCAACCCAAACGACATATTCATGCAACATCTATCCCATTTATGCAAAAGATATGCATCCGGGCGACCCATCACCTGCCCGGTAGCGATAGAAATCTGCCAAGCAAGCGGTCTATCACTGCCAAACAAATAGTCTGTTTCCTCCAAAGAATCGGCTTATCTCTGCCACGGAAACAATAAAAATACCGGAATCCGGCCTTCCGCCGCTCTATTTCAAATGTCAATATTCATGTATCCGGCTGATGGAATGATATTTAGGCATGATTCGCTCCGCCGTTTTTCATCAAGCCGGACATCGGTCGGAAACAACGCATCCTCACGCGACAGAATATGCAAAATGACACTTTGATACATCGGGCGCTACGCTGGCTGCTTGCCGCATGTAGCACACATTTTGCCCGGTAAAAAGTAAAAAAGTCTGCATACCTGCCATTTTTGGCTTGCTTTTTGTACATTTGCAAACCATATACCCTTATTTATTGAACATGAACGAGCAAAACATACGCGAAGCCTATCAAGGCATCGTCGGCCTGCTGGAACAGCGCCGGCTGAAAGAAGTACACCTGCAACTGCGCGCCCTGCTGGCCACGTGTGCCGACTACATTCTGCAAAGCCGCTTGGAGCAGGCAGAAACAGCATACGGATACATGCTGCAATACATGCGCCAAGGCAGTGAAGACCCCTCAAGGCACGGACTGCACCTGCAGCTTTGTGCCGAAACCTGGGAAATAGCCGACCAAGTGTTCCTCTTGTTGCTGGATAGCGCCGACCCGGGCTACTACCACTCCCTGCGCCGCACCCTCAAGCAGACGAAATTCACGGACAGCCTGGAGACATGCCTGCATGCGCTCGAGTCGTTTGGCGACGAGATGGCCCTTTGCCAGCTGATGCCGAACGACCGCAAGATGCTGAACGACACCCTGGCCCGGCATGAAAGCGTAAACAAAAACCTCTTTCTAAGCACATGGGCAAACAGCTGCTGGACAGCGGGCGAAGCGCAACAGGCAGATGCCTACTTGCACTCCGGGCAACTGGATGGCAACGATTTGTGCCTTTTTGTCAGCGCCGTCACCCTGAGCTTGCTGGATTGCTTCGACTCCCGCAAAGTGAAGTGGATGATGGATGCCTGCCAGGTGGCCAATGTCCATGCCGCCCAAAGAGCCTTGGTGGGATTGGCCTTGACCCTGCACCGACATCCCGCACGCCTGCCCCTCTACCCTGCCCTCACGGCACAACTTGCCCTGATGGATGAGGACGGAGAGTTGGGAGAAAGCTTGAACCGCATCTACATACAGCTGCTGAGGAGCCAGGAAACTGAAAAGATAAACCGGAAGATGCAAGAAGAAATCCTTCCGGAGATGATAAAAAACGTGGGCTTCATGCGCAACATGAAGTTTGGCTTCGAGGAGTCGCCCGAAGACAACGACCGGAACCCCGACTGGGAGGCAGCCTTCGAGCAATCGGGATTGAATGATAAGATACGCGAGATGAACGACTTGCAGATGGAAGGGTCGGACGTGTACATGAGCACCTTCTCCCAACTGAAGAAGTATCCTTTCTTCAGCGAGGTAGGCAATTGGTTTTACCCCTTCGACCGGAGGCACTCTGCCATTGTGAAAACCTTTGGCGAGGGAGCAGACGTCAACAACCCCATGCTGACCTTATTGCTCCAATCGGGCTTCTTGTGCAACAGCGACAAATATTCGATGGCCTTCACCCTGAACCAAATACCCCAGGAGCAACGCAACCTGATGGTGCAGCAAATGACCTCGCAAAACCTGGAAGAACTGCTGGAAAGCGAACAGATGGAAGGATTCAAGCAATATGCGGCACTCCCCGAGGTCATCAGCAACCAGTATGTGCACGACCTGTACCGCTTCTTCAAGCTTAACCCGAGGCGCAAGGAGATGCACGATGTCTTTCAAGACACTATAGCCTTGCACAGCATTCCGCCGCTCGCCTCCATACTCGGCAAGCCGGAACTGCTGAAAGACGTGGCCGACTTCCACTTCCAGAAAGAGCACTATGCCGAAGCCGTGGAGCTTTATGGACAAATAGCTGCCACCGGACAAGGCAATGCCGACACTTTGCAGAAGACAGGCTACTGCCTGCAGAAAGAGAAACGCTATACCGAAGCTATAAACGCCTACTTGAAAGCCGATATGCTGAAGCCCGACCACGTGTGGACCATCCGCCACCTGGCCACCTGCTACCGGCAGTTGCACGACTTCGAGCATGCCCTCGAGTACTACCGCAAAGCCGAATCCATACAGCCGGACAACCGCAACGTACTCTTCCACATTGGCAGCTGCCTGGCCGCACTGGACCGCTACGAGGAAGCCCTGCAATACTTCTTCCGCCTCGACCTGATGGAGAATGACAACAATGTAAAGACGTGGCGTGCTATTGCCTGGTGTTCGTTTGCCTGCGGGAAAGATGAGCAAGCTGTCAGGTATTACGACAAAATCTTAGCTTCGCCTTCACCGCTCGCCACCGACTATCTGAATGCCGGGCACGTGGCTTGGAAGTGCGGGCGCATTGCGCAAGCGGCGTCTCTCTATGCGCAAGCGGCGCAAAGATGTGACAATAGCGATGAATTTTTCGACCTGTTTGACAGAGACAAAGACATCCTTATCCGCATGGGCATCCACGCAGAAGACATTTCGCTGATGATTGATTTGGCGGAGTAAGGAAGTTAAAGTTTGCACAGCTCCTTGTAAAGCCGCTGCACGGGAAGTCCCATGATGTTGTAGTAGCTGCCAGAGATGTACTCCACGCCGATGTAGCCTATCCACTCCTGCACGCCATAGGCACCGGCCTTGTCCATGGGGTGGAAGTGGTCTACATAGTAGGTGATTTCTTCTTCGCTCAAGGCAGAGAAGCGCACTTCCGTGCGGGCAGAGAAAGCGTGCTGCCTCTCCGTAGTGGTGAGGCACACGCCGGTAAACACTTCATGCGTCTTGCCGAACATGGCCCGCAACATTTGCAAGGCATCTTCGCGGTCGCGTGGCTTGCCCAAAACTTTGCCGTCCAGCCACACAATGGTGTCGGCCGTTATCATCAGCTCATCGGGGCGAAGCATAGCACGGTAGGCATCAGCCTTTTCGCGGGCAATATAGAGGGGGATGTCCGCCCCTCGGAGGGTATCGGGATAAGACTCGTCCACATCGGGCAAAGTACGGACTTCGTATTGCACCCCCAATCCGGCCAGCAATTCCTTGCGGCGGGGAGAATTGGAAGCCAATATCACTTTGTATTTATTCAAATTATCCAGCATAATCGTTTCTATTTTGATTGAATTACCATCCGAATGCCTGTTCATCGGCCATCCACAGGCCTTTCACCTTCAGCACCTGCTCCACGATGTCGCGCCCGCAGCCATAGCCGCCTGTGGCATGGGAGATGTAGCGCGACACTTCCTTTACCTCAGGCGCCGCATCTTTGGGACAGCACGGCAAGCCGCATGCGCGGAGCACTTCAATGTCGGGAATATCATCGCCCACGTACAGTATCTCTTCGTCTTTCAAACCGTGGCGGTCTCGAAAATCCCTATAGTCGTGAATCTTTATGGAAGAGCCCAGATAAATGTCTTCTGCCGGAATGCCCAGCGAGATGAAACGCTTGCGCACAGCCTCAGTCCGCCCACCAGTGATGATGCCCAATAAGACGCCCTGCCTGGCCGCCAGATGAATGGCATATCCATCTTTTATGTTGACAGTGCGCATGGGCTCGCCTTCCATGCTCATGGGAATGACGTTGGCGCTCAATACACCGTCCACATCAAAGAGTAAGGCTTTTATTTGCCTCAAATCGTAGTTGATGGTACTCATATATGAATGTGCTATGGCTGTTTTTCTTCATGAATACTGCGGCTCAATAGCCGGTATACCTCTTGCAGACGAGGTTCATCGGCAAGTAGCTGCAGGTGGTGGTTGATGACGTTCTCATCATAACGCAGTGCCGGCCCCGTTTGAGCCTCGCAGGGAGATAGCTCATGAACTTTACGAGCTGTTTCGTCTATCAATGGTAACAGGACGTTGAAGGGCAAATGATTATGCTCCAGCAACCGGGCAGCCAGCGCGTACATGTGGTTCGTAAAGTTGCAGGCGAAAACAGCTGCCAGATGCAGGCGCTCCCTTTGCGATGAATCGGCTTCATACACCTTTTTGGATAAGGTGGCGGCCACTTCCTTCAAGAATGCAGTAACTTCGGGAGCACAGCCCTCCACAAAGATGGGAATTTCTTTAAAGTCGACCTCGCGCTGCTTGCTGAACGTCTGCAGGGGATAAAACACGCCATAGCGCTCTACCAGCCCGTTCCATACCTCCATAGGTACGCTTCCGGCTGTATGCACCCACAAAGCCTGCTCGCGGCCGCTGGTCATTATGGGCAGAAGTTGAGACAATGCGGAGTCTTTTAAGGCCACGACATACATCCTGGCATGATGCTTCAAGGCTGATAAATCTGTTGTGTAGTCCGCTTCCACCAGTTGTGCCAGAGCCTTGGCCGATGCTTCGGTGCGGCTATACACTTGTGCGATGCGGAATCCTTTCCGGTAAAATGCCTTTGCCAGATTGGTAGCAAGATTGCCTGCACCGATAAAAACGATAGACGTATCTTCTATGCTTCTTTTCATTGGTTTATCTCGTTGAAATCACATACAATATGCCTCCAATCACCAGCAAGGCAACCGGCAGCAGATAGGCAGACATCGTGCCGAGCAGAGCTGTAATCAGCCCAAAGTTCAACACCAACCACAGACCGGCCAATACAAGCCCGACAGACTTGTCGTGCTTAAACAAAAGGAAGACAATGGCAGTATAAAGCAGGAAGTTGTCTTTGTTCATCACCCATGGCAATCCGATAGCTGCAAAATGCACTAATTTGTCCAACAAATATAGGATACCGAATAGGATAAGCGTAATAGCCGTAGCCTTATAGGTATCGCTGTTATTGTTTGCCCTTGCTGCACTCACGGTTATTTTCCTCCATATTTATTAAGGTGGATTTTTTCCCATTGCAGGTGGCTTTCATCGAAAGGCTTGCGTTCCATGCCTTTATGTCCCACTGCAATAATGCTCAAGACTTGAAGTTGCAGGGGCATGTCGAGCACTTCATGCACATAATCGTTTGAAGGAATGCCCGATGCCGTAAAACGTTCGCGCACCTGCACCCAACAGCTGCCCAATCCCAGGTCTTCGGCCTGCAATTGTATATAGATAGATGCAATGGCAGCATCTTCTATCCAGACATCGCTTGCCAAAGGATCGGCCGCCACTACAATGGCAAGAGCGGCATCGGCAATGAACTGGGCAGATTGCTCTTTGCACAAAGACAGCTTTTTGAGCAAGTCCCTATCATCTACCACAACAAATTGCCATGCATTACTCCGCTTGGAAGTAGGTGCCATCAAAGCTGCTTTCATCAATGAAACGACTTGCTCCTGCGTCAATTCTTCATCGGTAAACTTGCGCATGCTGCGCCTTTTTGCTATTAATTCGCTAAAACTATCCATGTTATCTGTTGCTTTTTCACTTATTCATTCAAAGACTCCTGCTCGATAAGGAAATCCACTTGTTCCGGATTGCAACGCACTTGGCGAACCCCATCGGGAATCTTGCTTAATTTAACGGTATATTTGTCGGCACCCAATCGAAGCAACTCATCATACGGCACTTCAATGCTGAAATCTTCCGCATCAATTTGCCTGAAACGGCTTAAGCCCACTTGAAAAGTGACTTGCACTTTGGAAGGAAAGGCTCTCAGCACCTTGCCGAAAGGAAAGTTAATGCCTACAACCGGCACTTCCACTGTCTTTTCTGTATAAATATCTACAGGAAGCATTAACTCTACTGTCGGAGGAACGACTTTCACCCCTTTGGGCTGAAGCAAAGGCACTTGTTGAACGAGAGTGTCGCTAATGTTTTCTAAAACAACAGGCTGCGTATATGCAGTCGTAATGGTATCCAGCATCTCCGCCGGTGCATAAAGCAGAACTGAATCAGGGCGAAATATCGTGTCAGACAGATAATATTGCCGCTCTACGCTCAACGTTCCGCACAACTTTATAGGCAAACGTTTTGACATGCCGGTAGAATAGATATACTCCAACGTGTCGGGAGTCATGGAAAGCAAACGGGTAGAAGCATTTAACTGACTGACTACGCTTTTCTCGTATTCGGATGCAGCTACTCTCACAACATTGTTTTTAGAGTTGTGCTCGTCAAAACTCAGCTGTACGGGATAAAAGCTCTTTCCAAGCATGTAGTTCAGCAATACGGTCCCCTTATCCTTAACCCGCACACGGATTTCAGATGCCGGTTCGGAAGTTATCACGACATTGTCGGGTATGCCTTTAAGTTTTACAGGGATGGAAAAATCGGCTTCGTAATCATTATTCAACGTCTGCAACAGCCAAAAGCCTCCTGCCATAAAGAAGAAGAACAAAAAAATAAAGAACTCCCTGCTCTTTGCACTGAGCAGAAAGTCCTTTAGTTTTTTTCTTGCACTTACAAAAGTCCGTTTTATATTCCTACGTTCATACATAGGGAGAAAATCAACTGAATCTATTATTTAGCTTGTTGGGTGCTATTAGCATCAGCTGCGGCTGCAAAAATAGAATTCTTATCAATACGTATTTTTACATTGGATGCTATTTCAAGAATTACATCTGAGTCGTTAATCTCCTTGATAACGCCGTGAATGCCACCAGCCGTAATTACTTTTTGATTAACTTGGAGCGATTTACGGAAATTGGCAATCTCTTTTTGCTTCTTGTTTTGAGGACGAATCATGAAGAAATACATGATAACGAACATCGCAATCAAGAAAATCCACATCATGGCGCCGGATCCGGCAGCTGCGGGGGCTTGCAATAAAAGCACAGTCATTAAATTCATAAAGTTATTCTGTTTTTAAGTTTCTAATCTCAGCAAAGGTATCAGTTTTTCATCAACTTCCCGTCTTTTTTTAATTGATTAACAATCCCGTCCAACGTTCCGTTTACGAAAGCACCACTTTTTGCTGTACTATACATTTTGGCAATATCCACGTATTCGTTTAATGAAACACTGATAGGGATATTGGGAAAACTCAGTATCTCCGCCAATGCGCATTGCATAATTATCACATCCATAAATGCGACGCGGTCGAAGTCCCAGTTACGGGTATTTTCACTGATAAGATGGCGGTAGTAATCACTGTTCAGGATGGAACGACGGAATAAGCGGCAAGCGAAGTCTTTATCTTCCTCGTCTTTAAACTCGGGCAATAAAGGCTGATTAGCGCCGTTCTTCTCATTGAAACGCTTGATGGTTTTCAATACAAAGGTGTCCACTACCTCTTTATCATCATTCCAATACAAGCTCTGATCCTCAAGCAAGGCATCCAAATCTTCATTGTTGAAGACAAATGTCTTGTAGAGCTTACGCCACAATTCGCGGTCGGCTTCATACGATTGGTCTTCCGAAGCCATATAATCTTTATATATGTCAGAAGCTATAATTTTATCGTATAAGCTTTTAATAAAATCGCTGTCATTGTCCCACGAACGCTTCTGATTCGATATAAAATCGCGCAACTGTTTGTTGATTTCCAGTTGGGCAATAAATTTATTCTCCACAAATTTCATGTTGGGGTACAAATCTTCCGTCGTGGGAACCAGTTTTGATTTCGCCGCTTCAATCCGCTTTTGCGCATAATTGGTCACAGCAACCATCAGCATCAGCAAATAGTTATAAAGGTCATAAGCCTTCGACAGACTAAAAAGCAGCTCTTTCTCCGCTGAGTCCAAATTCTTACTGCCATTCTGATAGTACGCATATACAAGCTGAATTATTTTAAGCCGTATAAGAACCCTGTTTATCATACCTTCAATCTAAATAGTATTTATTCTAATGAGTTGCAAAAGTAGACATTTTTAATGGATTTACACAATTAAATCGCATTTTTTAATTGCAATGCGCATAATCCGGCCGTTTTCTTTTGACAGTTCAAAAAAAAACATCAAATTTGAGGCCGTTAAATGACGCTTGGCATTATACCTATAATTATATATAGGGATACAAACGAGCTATTCAAAGCAAAAAACTAATCTTTACGATATGGAAGAATATAGAAAGAAGAACGGTACCGACGCTAACGACAAGGAAATTGTGTTCTCACAAGCCATTAAAGCCGGAAAACGTATTTATTATGTTGACGTGAAGAAAAACAGGAAGGATGAAATGTTCGTTGCCATTACAGAAAGCAAAAAAATCGTCACCGGAGAAGGAGACGATTCGCAAATAAGCTTCGAAAAACACAAAATCTTCCTGTACAAAGAAGATTTCGAGAAGTTCATGAACGGGCTGCAGCAAGCCATCCGGTTCATAGAAAACGCCCAGCCAACTGACGATGCGGCTTACGTGAAAACGGATGATAAAGCCGAAGTGCCTGCCGGAAAGCACGATGACAAAGAGGTGTCATTGGGAGGAGACATAAAGATAGATATTGATTTTTAGCCAACAAGCTTTGTTATTCAAAAAAGAAAGTGTACTTTTGCACCGCTTTTTTGAAACTGCGTGTGGATAATGCCACGACGTGTGATGGTAAATTAAGCAACAGAATACTTAATTTTAGAGTAACACAAAACTATTTGTAACAATGAAATCAATTGAAGTAAAAGGAACTGCAAGAACCATTGCAGAACGTTCTTCGGAACAAGCAAGAGCTTTGAGAGCTATTCGTAAAAACAACGGCGTACCTTGCGTGCTCTACGGAGGTGGTGAAAACATTCACTTCACTGTAACTGCCGATGGCTTACGGAATTTGGTTTATACTCCCCATATCTATGTGGTAGACCTGATTATCGATGGCAAAAAGTACAATGCCATTATGAAGGACATCCAGTTCCATCCGGTAAAAGACACCATCCTGCACGTAGATTTCTATCAGATTGACGAAGCAAAACCCATTGTAATGGAAGTGCCCGTTCAACTGGAAGGCTTGGCAGAAGGTGTCAAGGCTGGTGGTAAGTTGTCGTTGCAAATCCGTAAGCTGAAAGTTAGAGCTTTGTACAACCAGATTCCTGAAAGACTGGTAGTCAACGTTTCGCACTTGGGCTTAGGAAAGACCATCAAGGTGGGCGAATTGAAATATGAAGGCTTGGAACTGCTGAATGCCAAAGAAGCTGTGGTATGTGCCGTGAAACTGACACGTGCCGCCAGAGGTGCAGCAGCTGCCGCTAACTCATAAGCATAGCAGAGAATTAATTATCGGGACGCGGATTAACGCAGTCTACGCAGATTCAACGAAATCCGCGGATAACTGCGATAATCCGCGTCCTCTTTTTATTTCAGTCTCCAAATAGAAACGTACACAATGAAATACTTAATTGCCGGATTAGGGAATATAGGCCCTGAATATCACGAGACGCGGCATAACATAGGCTTCATGGTTGTAGACGCTTTAGCCAAGGCTGCCGGCGTACAGTTCAATGACGGCCGCTACGGGTTTACCACTACCCTTTCCATCAAAGGGCGACAACTGATTCTGCTGAAACCATCTACCTACATGAACCTCAGCGGAAATGCCGTGCGCTACTGGCTGCAAAAGGAGAACGTCCCCTTGGAAAACCTGCTAGTTGTGGTAGACGACCTTGCGCTGCCCTTCGGTACCCTGCGACTGAAAGGCAAAGGGAGCGATGCGGGGCACAACGGATTGAAGCACATAGCTGCCACGCTGGGTACCCAGGCCTACGCCCGCCTGCGCTTTGGCATAGGCAACGACTTTCCCCGCGGAGGGCAAATAGACTATGTGCTGGGGCACTTTAACGAAGACGAGCAAGCCCTTCTGCCCCAGCGCATTGAAGCTGCGGGCGAAATAGTGAAAAGCTTCTGCCTGGCAGGCATCGACATCACCATGAATCAGTTCAACAAGAAATAAACACGACACAAATACCCTTTATAATATGGATGAAGCCAGAATAGACAAATGGATGTGGGCGGCACGCATCTTTAAAACCCGCACCATAGCCGCCGAGGCCTGCAAGAAAGGGCGCGTCAGCATTAACGGCGCGCAAGCCAAGGCTGCCAGAACGGTGAAGCCGGGCGACGTGATACAGGTGCGCAAGCCTCCCATAACCTACTCCTTCAAGGTATTGCAAGCCATAGAAAAACGGGTAGGCGCCAAACTGGTACCCGAGGTTTTGGAAAACGTTACCACTCCCGACCAATATGAACTGCTGGAGATGAGCCGCATCAACGGCTTCGTAAACCGGGCTAAAGGCACCGGGCGCCCCACCAAGAAAGACCGACGCAGTCTGGAGGAATTCACGACACCGGAGTTCATGGATGACTTTGATTTTGATTTCGACTTCGACTTTGAAGACGACGACTGAAGCATCGTCACCTTACCGGGTGAAGCATCGTCACCTTACCGGGTGAGGCACCATCACCTTACCGGGTGAAGCATCGTCACCTTACTACGTTGAACGCTTTAACCTTACTATTTAAAAGAGCATTAAGAGAGAATGAACGAAAAAATCATCAAATGGGGATTCATTGGTTGCGGAGAAGTGACCAAGTATAAAAGCGGCCCTGCCTTCCAGAAAATCGAGAACTCGGAGGTTGTGGCCGTGATGAGCCGCAACGGACAGAAAGCCAAGACTTATGCCCAGGAAAGGGGCATCCCACGCTGGTATGACGATGCGCAAGAACTTGTGAACGACAAGGAAGTCAACGCCGTGTACATCGCCACTCCCCCATCCTCACACGCCACTTATGCCATCATGGCCATGAAGGCGGGCAAACCGGCCTACATAGAAAAACCCATGGCCGTCACCTACGAAGAGTGCTGCCGCATCAACCGCATCTCGCACGAGACGGGCATTCCCTGCTTCGTGGCCTACTATAGGCGCTACCTGCCCTACTTTAAGAAAGTTAAATCGCTGATAGAGGAAGGAGCCATTGGCAATGTCATCAACATACAGATACGCTTTGCCCAACCTCCCCGTAATCTGGACTACAATCGCGAAAACCTGCCGTGGCGCGTGCAGCCCGACATTGCCGGCGGAGGATACTTCTACGACCTTGCCCCCCACCAGCTGGATTTGCTTCAAGAAATCTTCGGGTGCATCCTCGAGGCGGGCGGATATAAAAGTAACCGAGGCGGGCTGTATGAGGCAGAAGACACCATCAGTGCCTGCTTCAAGTTTGAGAGCGGCCTGGTGGGAAGCGGCTCTTGGTGCTTCGTGGCCCACGACTCTGCGCGCGAAGACCGCATTGAGGTCATCGGAGACAGAGGCATGATTTGCTTCTCGGTCTTCACTTACGAGCCCATTGCCCTGCACACCGAGAAGGGGCGTGAGGAAATCACGGTGGAAAATCCCACCTACGTGCAGCAGCCGCTCATCCAAGCCGTGGTAGACCACCTGCTGGGCAAGTCGGTCTGCACCTGCGACGGAGAGAGTGCCACCCTTACCAACTGGGTGATGGACAAGATTCTGGGCAAACTCTAAAGGAAGAGAGGCGGACTAATCCTCATACGCCTCCTCTTCCGTCAATCCGGTCAACTTATACACGTCTCGGCTTTCGCCCACCACCCAAACCACGTCGCCTTCGGCAAAAGGCTCGTGCGGATTGGGGGCACGCAGGGTGTCGCCTGCCCGCTCTACCCCGGCTATGAGGCAATGATACTTGTCGCGGATGCCGGCCTCTTTCATCGTCTTTCCCAAGAAGGGCGAATCTGCCTCGATGCGGAACTGCCGCATGATGGTCTCCCCGCTCGACACCACATTTTCGTCCACTACAGACGAAGCATGGTTCATGGCCTCGGCAAATGTCTCCAGCTCCCCATCCGTAGCAATGACCTGGAGTTTATCTTGAGGGTACAGGCAGACGTCCGCCCCGGGGATGTTGATGCGCCTTTTGCCACGCAGAATGGAAACCACATGCACGCCATATTGCTTGCCGAAGTTCAGTTCGCCCAACGTATGTCCCACCCACTCCGATTCGCCGGGCACCACCATGTCCGTCAAGTGCAAGTCGTGCGACAACAGGCGTCCCGCATATTCGGGCTTCTTTTCCCCCAGATACTCGGCCTGCATGTCGCGATAGCGCAGGTTCTGAAAGAAAGTACGCTCTATCAAGATGGATTGTTTCTTCAATTGGCGGGAAAGTATCATGACCACCACCAGCAACAAGGCCACGCCCAACAGCAGTCCTACCGAAATCTTGAACAGCCCGCCGATGACGAACATGACAAACGAAATGACCAGCAAGACGCGCAGCAGTATAGTGGCTACCAGCGGCGCACGGTTTCCCCGGTTCTCCTTCCACAAGGTAACAAACTCTACCGAATGGTTTTTCTTAATCATGATGGCCCGCATGAAGGGCGAGATGCACAGAATGATGATGACAGCCGCCACCAATGCCCCCCAATGTCCGGGAAGCCACTCGTTGCAGAATGGCACCAGGAAACGGAATCCTAACAGGACAATAGCCACACTGACAATGGAGTACACCACCGTGATGCGCACCAACTCAATAATGAACCGGCGCCACAAGCTGTCGTGGTTGACCGGACGAGTGCCGGACGTATATCGAGACAGGAAACGGCGCCAGCGGTCGGGCAAGTGCCGGTCTACATAGTTGGAAGCCGGTTCGGCCAGACGAATCATGTAAGGGGTGATGAACGTGGTGATGACCGACACAGCCACGACTACGGGATAAAGGAAATCGTCGGTCACCTTGAGCGACACGCCCAAGGAGGCTATGATGAAGGCAAACTCCCCTATCTGCGTTAGGCTGAAGCCACACTGCATGGCCACCTTCAAGGGCTGGCCGGAAAGCAACACGCCCAATGTGCCGAAAAACGACTGCCCTACCAGCACCGCCAAAGTGATGACAAGGATAGGGACGGCATACTCCACCAGCATGTGAGGGTCGACCATCATGCCTACCGAGACGAAGAACACGGCGCCAAACAAATCCTTCAACGGCGTCACCAAGTGCTCAATGCTTTCCGCCTCCGCCGTTTCCGACAAGATGGACCCCATAATGAACGCGCCGAAAGCGGCCGAAAAGCCCGTCTGCACCGCCAGCACCACCATGCCAAAGCACAAGGCCAGCGACACGATGAGCAATGTCTCTTCGCTCATCAGCTTGCGGCAACGCTTCAACAACCCCGGTATCAGGTAGATGCCCACTACAAACCATAGTATCAGGAAGAACATCAGCTTCAGCACGCTCTCCAGCATCTCCGTCCCCTCGAAGTTATGGCTTGCGGCCATGGTGGACAGCATCACCATCAACACCACCGCCAAGATGTCTTCCAAAATCAATATACTGAGCACCAGTCCCGTAAACTGCTTCTTCTGCAGCCCCAAGTCGTCAAAGGCTTTATAAATGATGGTGGTGGACGACATGGCCACCATGCCCCCCAGAAACAGGCAATCCATCTGCGACCACCCGAAGGCCGAGCCTACCGCCATGCCCAGCATAATCATGCAGAAGATGATGGTGCATGCCGCAATGATGGCCGAACCACCCACTTTTACAATCTTCTTGAAACTGAACTCCAGCCCCAGGGCAAAGAGCAGGAAGATGACGCCGATGTCGGCCCACGTCTGTACATTCGCCCTGTCCATCACCGAAGGCGTAAACACGAAATGGGGGCTGGCAATGAATCCCGCCACCACGTAGCCCAATACCAAGGGTTGCTTCAATTTCTTGAAAACCAAAGTCATAATCCCGGCGCAAATCAATATTAAAGCCAGGTCTGAGATAAGCGGTGCTAATTCTGACATAAATACTCCTCTTCAAGCTTTTTGGCGTACAAAGGTAAGCAAGATTCCTATAAATTGTGCATCCTGTCAAGCTAAAATTCTAAAATCTTACGCAAGTTCCATCCTGCACATAGTGCCTTTCTACCCTCTACATACTACCTTTATCATGCAAACCTCCGCTGACTCCATACAATCAATCAGATTGATTTCTACAATCAGTGCCATTGATTCCTACATAAATCAGGCAGAATGGTTACAGTACTCCTACAGTGAATCCCCTCTCTGTGCAGAACCATGCCGGCCTGCCTTGGAAGAGGGGCATCACGAAGGGATACTCTTCTGGTACTTCTTATAAAAGATGAGGAACAGCATGAAGCCTGCCAGCGCAAACGGCACACCCGCCAGAGCCGGATATTGGTAACCACCCGTCACGGCCAGCCCGCCCACGTAGGCTCCGACGGCATTGCCCAGGTTGAAAGCCATCTGCACGCAAGCACCGCCCAGCATTTCGCCGCCCGGAGCCACGCGGATGATGAGTACCTGCTCGGGACTGGACACGGCAAACAGTCCGGCCGTGCACAACGTCATCAGCAGGGCCGAGCACCAGGGGTTGGGCGACAGGAAGAAGATGAGCAGCAACACCACGCACAACATGCCCTGCACCACCATGCCTACGCGGCCGGGCGTGTAGTGGTCGGACATGCGGCCACTCACCAGGTTGCCCACCACCATGCCGAAGCCGGCCAGCATCATCAGCGCCGTGATGCTGCCTTCGCTGAAACCGGACACTTGGGTGAGCAGCGGAGTGATGTAGCTATACCAGCAAAACACGCCCCCATTCCCGAAGGCCGTGGCACCCAGGATGAGCCATGGAGCAGGCTCCTTCAGGAAGCGGAACTGGCCTTTGAAGCCGGTGTCCTGCAAGCCCTCTACGTGGGGCACCCAGCGGGCAATGTAGTACAGCACAAGCAGCCCCCAGCACCCCACCAGCAGGAAGGTGACGCGCCACGACAGCAGGTGGCTCAGCGAGGTGCCCAGCGGAACGCCAAACAGGTTGGCCACCGTCATGCCCGCAATCATGATGGATACGGCCTCGGCTCCCTTGCCCTCATCGGCCAGCTTGCCTGCCACGATGGAGCCTACCCCGAAATATGCACCGTGGGGCAAGCCGGATATGAATCTGGCCACAAGCAGCATCCAGTAATCGGTAGACACGGCCGCCAGCAGGTTGCCAGCCATCATCAGTGCCATCAAGGCCAGCAGGATGTGCTTCAACGGACGACGGCGTGCCAATATCAAGACCGGGGCTCCGCAACACACCCCCAGCGCATAGGCCGAAATGAAATGCCCCGCCACCGGGATGCTCAGTTCCAAATCTTCGGCCACATAAGGCAGAATGCCCATCATGGTAAACTCGGCAATGCCCAGCCCGAGCGTGCCGAAAGCCAATGCTATCAAACTCTTTTTCATAATGCAATAGCCAGTTTTCCCTCAAAGCGGTCTTGCTTTGGGCGCGCAAAAGTAATGATTCGCATCTGTATGAAAAACGCGGGGATGCACAACCTTCGGCATCCCCGCGTTTTCTTAATATATATATATATCAATTGTGTACCCCCCGCTGAAGGTCTCATGAGGAGCTAAATGCTGCATCCAGTCTTTATCTTTGTACTCACCTTCATAATGGGCACGGTCGCACCGTCCATACCAAGGCTCGATGCACACAAAAGGCGCATTCTTGCCAGGCGGAGACCACAAGCCCACTACCGGCGCGTCAAAACGCAGGCGCAAATACGGACGCCGCTCCAAATCGTGCAGAACGACTTCCTGTACCTGTCCGTTCTCCAGAATCAAAGCATCGCGGTCGAACGTATGGACATTCAGAGGCAAGCAGCCATTTCCATCCAACTCCAGCGGATACCTGTGCGCTACATCGGCACATTCCTTTTCGGAAATAAGGATATACTCAAGGCTCTTTGCCTGCCCGAAGCTGAAATATCCTCGTTCCGGCACAGCGGCATCATACCCCGGGAAGTAAAAAGCCGGATGCGCCCCTATCTGGAAATGCAATGGCGCATCTCCCGGATTGCTCACCTTCCAAAGCACCTCGATGCTACGCCCGTGAATGCGATAGCCGATGTCCAGCAAAAACGGGAACGGGTATTTTTCCCTCGTCTCTACCGAGTCTTCCAGCCGGTAATGCACTTCGGTGGGCGATTCGGACAATAGCTGGAAATCCATGTCCCGCGCAAAACCATGTTGGGAAAGCGGGTAAACATGCCCTTCATGGCAATACCGGCCATTCCACACGCTACCTACTATGGGAAACAATACAGGCGAATGGCGTTTCCAGTAAGCAGGGTCTGCCTGCCACAAATATTCCTGTCCATGGCAGTAGATGCTGCACAATTCCGCCCCGTGCGGAGAGACCTTGATGGTAAGTTCTGAATTAGCAAGTGTTTTCATAAGGCAGTATTATGTTAATATGGTCTATATGGTTCAGTTGGATGATGTAAACAAGTCATTGGCGCCGTATTCTTTGGCCAATCCGCCTTCACTCGTTTCTTTATATAAAGAAGGCAGGTCATTGCCGGTCTCTTTCATCACAGCCACTGCCTTGTCGAACGACACGCGGTGCATGCCGTCGGTAAACGAGGCATATAGGTTGGCATCGAGAGCACGGGCGGCGGCATAGGCATTGCGCTCGATGCAAGGTATCTGTACCAAACCGCACACAGGGTCGCACGTCATGCCAAGGTGATGCTCCAAGGCCATTTCGGCTGCATACTCTATCTGCGTGGGGCTTCCGCCAAACAGCTGATTGGCAGCAGCCGAAGCCATGGAGCATGCCGTGCCTACTTCAGCCTGGCATCCGGCTTCGGCGCCCGATATCGAAGCATTGTGTTTCACCACATTTCCTATCAAGCCAGCCGTTGCCAATGCGCGGAGTATGCGGATGTCGCTGAAGTCACGACTATGTTGCAAGTGGTAAAGCACGGCAGGCACCACACCGCACGACCCGCAAGTAGGCGCCGTGACAATGGTTCCTCCCGATGCATTTTCTTCGCTTACGGCCAAAGCATAGGCAAACACCAGTCCGCGCGATTGAAGCGATGACTTATATCCGCTTGCTTTAATGTAATAAGTAGATGCCTTCCGGCGCAAGTTCAACGGACCCGGTAGCACTCCTTCGTTATCGAGCCCGCGACGGATAGCCTGCTTCATAGTGTTCCAAACCTCGGCAAGGTAATCCCATATATCACTCTCCTCGCATTGTTTCACGTATTCCCAATAACTGCGGCCGGTGCGTTCACACCATTCAAGGATTTGGGTAAGATGGTTCATCTCGTAGACTTCCGGCGTCTGTACAATCCCGGTGCCAGCACCGTCTTCGGCCAATGCTCCTCCACCTATGCTGAACACCGTCCACTCGCCCAAGAGAGTCCCGTCGCCCGAATAGGCCATGAACTTCATGCCGTTGGGATGGAAAGGCAAAAACACCTTAGGTTCCCATGTTATCGTAATCGGAGCCTTGGGCTGCAGCACTTCGGTGATGGCAATGTCTGTCAAGTGCCCCTTTCCCGTAGCGGCCAGACTGCCATACAGCACGACCTTGTAGGATGCCGCGCCAGGATAACGTTCGGAAAAGATTTCGGCTGCCTTGCGAGGCCCCATGGTATGGCTGCTGGAAGGCCCCTTCCCTATCCGATAGATTTCTTTGATTGATTTCATATGATTCAGTTTTATTATTCAAGGTCTACTACGGTAATGCCGGCACCTCCAAATTGCACGTGCTCATCGGCAAAATGGCTTACGCCGGGCACAGTCTGGAGATATTGGCGGATTTGTGTGCGCAAGGCCCCAGTCCCGGTGCCATGCAAGATGCGCACACGAGACACTCCTAACAGAATGGCATCATCGATGAAATAAGTCACTGCCTGTATAGCTTCTGCTGCCCGCATGCCACGCACATCGATATCTTGCTTGAAGTTCAGCTTCCGCTCGTGCATGCTGTCCTGTGTCTGCCGGCTGATGAAACTATGCGCCGCATCTTCGGCCAGCGTATGGGGGCAGGAGACAGTGGGTTCCAGGCGATCAATGGCAACGGTGGTCTTAAGGCTGCCGAACACCACGGTGGCTTTCTTCCCGCTAATATCCAATACCTCTCCTACGCCATTCTGTCCTTTCAACTTCACAGTTGCCCCAACACGAATCTGAGCCATGCGGGCCGCCTCCTGGCGGGCAAGGGCTGTAGCCTCGGCAGCAGGGTCGGTGGTGGAAGCATTCTTTTTCTTCTGCTGCCTGCGTTGCTGCCTTTGCTTCAGCTGCTCCATTTTCCGTGCTATCTTGTCTTCTTGCTCTTGGTCGGCCATGGCTTCAACCGCAGCGGTGAATTCGGTCATTTCCTTCCGGGCCTGGCGGGTCTTTTCCTTTTCCGCCTGAGCTTCTTTAATGGCACGGATGGTATTTTCAATCTGGGCATTGGCATTTTGCACCAGCTGAAGTGCTTCTTCTTGAGCTTTGCGCAAAATGTCTTTGCGCGCTTGCTGCACGTCCTCCAGTTCCTTCTGGTAGTGCTCAATGGTTTCCTCCATCTGCTTTTCACGCCGATGGATAGCTTGCCGTTTGTTTTCCCAATAGCGCTTGTCGCGCACAATGTCTTGCAAGTATTTGTCCGCATTGATGTACTCGCTGCCCACTATCTGCGAGGCATCGGTTATCACGTCTTCCGGCAAACCTATCTTGCGCGCAATCTCTACGGCAAAAGAGCTGCCGGGATTGCCTATCTGTAGCTGAAAAAGCGGCTGCATCAGATGGCGGTCGTACAACATCGCCCCGTTCACCACACCTTCGTGGTCATCGGCATAATGCTTAAGATTCTGGTAATGGGTTGTTATCACGCCAAACGTGCCGCGGACATTGAAGCGACGTAACACCGCTTCGGCTATGGCTCCGCCAATCTGGGGTTCGGTGCCTCCGCCAAATTCATCAATAAGGATAAGACTCTGGGGATTGCAATGCTTCAGCATGTTCTTCATGTTAGTCAGGTGCGATGAGTAGGTACTCAGTTCATCCTCAATGGATTGCTCATCACCTATGTCGATAAAGATATTGCTGAAAATGCCTACATGGCTGCTTTCATGCATAGGCACCAGCAAGCCGCATTGCAGCATGTATTGCAACAGGCCCACGGTTTTAAGGCAGACAGATTTACCTCCCGCATTAGGGCCGGATATAAGGAGTATGCGTTGGGAAGAATCGAGATGGATGTCCAAGGGAACAACTTTCTTTCCATGCTTCGCCAAGGATAACTGCAGCAACGGATGCACGGCCACAGCCCAATCTACGATTTGCTTTTTTTCGAAAGCTGGCTTCACGGCATTGGTCTTCAATGCAAACAGTGCTTTAGAGCGGATAAAGTCGACCTCTGCCAGGAAATCATAAGAAAGCAATATAGCCGGTATGTCCGGCCGGACCCGGGCAGAGAAGTCCATCAATATGTGTATGATTTCGCGCCGTTCGTCGGCTTCAAGCTCGCGGATGTGGTTATTGGCTTCTACCACTTCTGCCGGCTCAATGAATACCGTCTTCCCACTGGCCGACTCATCGTGTACAATGCCTTTTATCTTACGCTTCAGTGCCGGTGCAACCGGAATAACCAAGCGGCCGTCGCGCATCGTGGGCGACACGTCCTTATCAACCACGCCTTCCGACTGGGCATTGCGCAGAATGCCATTCAAGATACGGGATATGCTTCCCATCGTGTCTGCCAAATCACGCCTTATCCTGGCCAGTTCAGGTGATGCGTTATCCTTGATTTTCCCATAAGGCGAAAGAATACGGTCTATCTGTCGGACAAACTCAGGAAACACATCTATGTCTCCTGCCAATCTCCGTAGGCAAGGATAAGGAACGGCCTCCCCCGACTCTTCATCTTCATCCCTTTGCAGGAAGCGCACTATCTGCCAAATTGTTTCCAGCGACCTGCGGAAATCGAATAACTCCTGCTCATCCAGATACATGCCTTCCACCTTGATTCGTTTTAAGGAATCGCGGACATCAAAATAGTATTGGGTAGGGAAATCATCCTCTTCCTGCAGGATACGGACTAATTCTGTAACTTGATTCAAATGCTCGTTTACCACCTGGTAATCACTTGAAAAAGTCATATTCTCAACCCTCTCCTTGCCTAAAGTGCTAAGGCATTGGTTTTGCAATAAAAGGCGTATTTGGTCGAAACCTATTTTCTGCTCAAAATTCTGTGGATATATCATGCGGCAAAGATAGTACAAGTTGAAAGCATAAACAAACTATTCAGCAGGATATCTGTCTTCTACTGACATACCTAGACACATTTAGAAACAAATAAATGTGTAATAACTATGTCGAAAGAACGAAAAGTATTCAGTGAAGAATTCAAGTTGT
>CASELH010000040.1 GCA_949288715.1 uncultured Bacteroides sp.
ATGACAGATACATGGCGCAGCCCTTAAGAATCTGCGGTCATCTGCGCTCGTCTGCGTCATCTGCGTGCCATCGTAAACACATAGTTAAATTCCCATTTCACTGCACCACCACCTCGTCCGTAAACAGGAATTGTCCTTTGTCTTGCTTGGCATGGAAGCGCACGAATCTTACCGGGACAGGTGCCCCCGTCCATCCCATATCCACATAGGCCACCTCTTTGGCTGCCTCTTCCGGAGTGCAGATATCACTGCCCAGCAGGGTAAAGTCCTTGCCGTCCACCGAGGCATACACATCTACCCGGGCGGGCAAAAACACATTGGGACTCTTCACCTGCATAAAGCATGCCATGACGCGATGGATGTCGGTCACCTCGCCCAAGTCGATGGTAGCATCCAAGTCATTGGGACAGAAACCTTGCCAATAGCCGTCGGCATAGCTTTTTCCTCCCCGCTTGCCATCCACCAGCCCGGTGTCGCCCCCTCCTTTGTATGCCTCCTTAGCTGTGTAATAGCTGCCGCCTGAGGCATAAGTCACAGGCTTGCCTATCGCCTTATGGTAGTCGGTGCGCAGGTGCAGCGTCTTGCCCAGCGGCTTGTCCCCGTCAAACAGGCGGGCAGCCAGCAGCAGGGAATCCTTTACCACAAACGGCTCTCCGTATAAAGCCGAAGCGGCAGTAGGCTCACTGCCATCGGTGGTGTAGCGGATGTCTATAGGATAACGCTCCGAGGTAAGCGACAGGCGAATGCAGCGGTTGGCATAGTCCACCTGTTGCGCATGCTGCACCTGTTCGGACAGCGGGAAGGGATGATAGCCCAGATTCTCAATGTACCTCACCTCCCGGTTCACCCGCCGGCGGAAGCTTTCGGCATCCTTATGCGCAGGCTGTGTCCAGCCCACTTCGGCAATGGCCATGGCGCGCGGATATATCATGTACTCCGCATGCTCGGGCGTGGGGATGTATTCCGCCCACGTGTTGCCCTGCACCCCGATGACATGCTTGGCCACTGCGGGCGAAAGGGTGTCCGGCAAGTCATACGAGTAAACCGTGGCCAAGGGAATCGTACTGCCAAAGGCCAAAGGCTGCGTCTCAGGATCATCCTGATAGCGGTCGAGGTAGAAGTAATCCTCCGGCGTCATGATGGCATCGTGTCCCATACCGGCCGCCCGTATGCCGGCCTCGGTGCTGCGCCACGACATCACGGTGGCATTAGGCGCCAGCCCGCCTTCCAGAATCTCGTCCCACCCTATGATGTCGCGCCCCCTTTCGTTAAGGTAACGCTCTATGCGGGCTATCATGTAGCTTTGCAGCTGACTTTCATTCTCCAAGCCTTCTTCCTTCATGCGCTGCTGGCACTTGGGGCATGCCTTCCAGTGGCGTTGGCCGGCCTCATCGCCCCCTATGTGTATGTAGTGCGAGGGGAAAAGGCGCACTACCTCGTCCAGCACATCCTCAAAGAAAGCAAAGGTCTCCTCATTGCCTATGCACACCTCGCCCGACGTATAGGGCTTGCCTGTGCACGACAGTTGCGGATAAACCGCCAACACCTCCGACGAATGGCCGGGCATCTCAATCTCGGGAATAACCGTGACGTGCCGCAGGCGGGCATATTCCACCACCTCGCGCACATCATCGGCCGTATAGTAGCCGCCATAAGCGCCCTCAGTGTCCTGCGGACAGAAGCGCCCGTCCTTCCGCCACTCCAGGTAGTTGGCAGGCTTCCGCCAGGCAGCCACCCGGGTCAGCTCCGGATAGCCGGGCACTTCCAGCCGCCAGCCGCCCCCGTCGGTAAGGTGCCAATGCAGGCGGTTCATCTTATAGGTGGCAATCCGGTCTATCTGTTTCTTCACATGATTCTTGTCGAAGAAGTGGCGCGACACGTCCAGGTGCAGGCCACGGTAGGGGAAGCGGGGGGCATCTTCCACGGTCAGCACGGGCAACTCATCCTTGCCCCGCGCCAGCTGTGCCAGCGTCTGCAAGCCATAGAATGCCCCTGCCGCCGTAGCCGCCTGTATGCGCACCCCGTGCTTGTCCACCGACAGCCTATAGCCTTCAGCCGTAGCCGAATCCAGCAGGTTCTCCCCCACTTCTATCTGCACAAAGGCATCCTCCCCGCCCGGCTCCATGAGGAGGGCATAGCCCGGCAGGTAAGCCAGCAGGTCGTTCAAGTCCTCCTGCGGCATGGCGGCGCTGAACGTCAAAGGCGAAGGAAGCGCCACAGTGCCTCTGCCCGCCACCACGCTTTGCGGATAAGGTATCACATCCACCTCCACCGCCTCGCGGGGAGCTTCACAAGCCGCCAAGACAGCTGCGGCGGCACCAATGATTAAGGTACGTTTCAATTGCATAAGTATTTGTGTTAAGTTGCAAGGCTATCAACGATTTATGACATCCCTTCTCATACATTTCCTTTATTTCAGGACAAATATAGCGATTCTTTCCTATAAAAAAGGAAAAAGAAGGGTTGGAATATAAAAGCGCTGGAAGTTAAAAACCCCTATTCTATAAATTAAAATCCAACTTTTGCAAGAAATGTTCAAAAACAAGAGATTAAATTCCTACATAGCGAAATTAGGCAGCAACAATATCTCCTTTTCCTGGCTTACTTTAATTGAAATAACCTGATTATATTCAAGCCGGCAAGGCAACTGTTTCGATTCATTCGGTTGTAGCAACAGAGGCTCTTCATTTAATTCAAGTTCGGACTTTTCTTCATAATCGTATATAACAAACATACCTTTACCAAAATGTTCAGCCCCGTTTTTGTTGTTTACTATATTCAAGGTGTCTCCATAAAACTTGATAGACCAATTATAACCATATTCATTGTATGTAAACAAATTGCCATAGCCAATGGTTTCTTTGCCGATAAGCCTGCCTACCAGAATGTCCACGTTTGTGTATGGGTTTCTTTTATATATAGGCTCATTTGTCTTTGCATCACTTACGGCTCTTAACCTGCAAGCATTGATCATTCCCTTTACCAGATTGTCCTTTACCAGAGGAAATGTGGATTCAGATGATTTTGTTTCTTGCCAATACCCTCGTTTTCTTGCATACCCGTTTATGCAATTCTTGCCGTCACAGTCTTTATCAGGATTCTTCCCGGTTCCACATTCAAATATACGCTTTTTGCCTTTCAACTTTTCACCGCATTCCGTTTCATTAAAACAATGATAAATGTATTCAAAATGCAGCAACAGATAATACTCAAAGCTACGGCTGGAAAATGCGATATTGACCTTCTTGCCATCAACCTCTTTATTCGCTTCCACAAAAGCCTCCTCATGCCTTGGATGGTTGTCCTTATCATAAACAGCCCAAGCCTCGTCCACACCCTCCGATAAAATTTGTCGGGCATACAGCACCCATTTCAACGGCGGCACTCCGACTATTACGACTTCTTCAACAGGCTCAGCTCCGTTTTTCGTTTTGCGTTTTTTACCTTTGTAGTTACCTCTGGCTGAATTATCCGGCTCCTCATCCTCCGGCATATAAGGTTGTGGAATGGTTCGTACATCCAATGAGTCCCTGCCTGCACAGTATACGTCGCACAGACTCGTAAAGAATAGCGGCTCGGTCTTATTACCTTCGCATACAATCCTTATAACATAGTTACTGTGACGCGTATTTTCGTTAGTTCTCGCCATCCTCCACAAAAAGTTTTTCTAATGATTGCAATGAAGGCACACCTCCAAACTTATTGTTCAAATACCATTTGGCAAACAGAGTTTCCTCTCTTACATCCTCAAAATCGGACAATGAAAACAGTTCAGATACTCCATATTTGTCCTTTTCCGTAAACCATACCTGATCCTTACGAATTGTATTTTGGTCAAGAAGATTTACATCGTGCGTAGTAAACACCAATTGGGCATTATGCTTGTTGATCCTTTCGTTCCTGAAAATATCGACTATCAATTTGGTGACATAAGAATGAAGTCCCGAGTCCATTTCATCTATAAAGAATGGACTGCCATTCTGCAATGCCTGCAATATGTGACAACCAATGATGAATAATGCCCTTGTCCCAAAAGACTCCTCTTTCAATGGCAAATCCACAGTTTTACCGGCAGACTGACCATCTTCATATAATCCGTGCAAACTTGTAACTTCCACCCCATCAATACGCTTACTCAATTGGAAATCGGACAATCCGGTATCCGCGAAAGCCAGAAATTCAGCAAGCAGCTTTTTATTGTCTGGATGTGAATACAGCCATCTGAGCATTTCCTTGTCTTCCCCAAGCATAGTGTCTTCATGAAAACCGTTGGATATTACTATATCGGCCAGATATTTGGCTGCACTGGTTATCGGCCCGCACGGTGTGTCTTTTAAAAATTTTGAAATCAGCAACTGATTCTTGAACACATTGAATGGCTTAGACGAAGAAAGGCTTGACCCAAACTTGATGGTATCCGACTCCGTATCCGTCAAAAGCACGATGCGTTCATAAAGCAGTGTCTGCTTGCCATTGGGGTATGACACCAACGATTCGGATGCAATCTGCAATCTGGTAAAGCTGACTGCATACTTATATCTCACTTTTTGGGCAATGAATTCCATTGAAAATTCGATAGGGGCATCTGCCGTTCTGCTATCAAACTTGAATGGTTGGTACAACCCTATATCTTCCCCGACACGGTTGTCCAAGTTCAAGACCCATCGCCTGAAACCATACAGAAATTTTATGATATTGGTCTTACCGGAAGCGTTGGCTCCGAAGATTAGAGAAATCTTCAAAGCCTTCTTGTTTTCCTTCGCATTAGTTTCCACCTCACAAAGATTTTTAATCTTCGCTTTCGAGGAACTTGGTTCTGTTGTGAATGAGCAAGTTCCCTTGAAAGAACGGTAATTCTTAAATTCCAAATTTAATATCATAACTGTGCAGATTTTCAGCAAAAATAGCATTTTAATTTTGCACAGCCAAAATTTAGCTTAATTTTCTGTTACGTTTGTTCCCATTCTTCTACACATTTCCTTTATTTCAAGCCTAATATAGCAATTCTTTCCTAAAATAAAGGGAAAACGAAAATGAACATTTCCCCATCACACAAAATATTCCAACAAAGAGTGCATTTCCGCTTGCTATTTCGCCCCTGTTCCCGTCGCATAATGTTCGTATCTTTTACGCTTCTTGTTCGCTTCTATAGCGAGGGGGAAAATTCGAACATGGTACGAACTTGGTACGAACCGGGTAGGTAGTTGGTATATACCGGGCATGTACTTGTTATATAAAAGCATTGAACTATAATTAGTTACGATGATTACAGAGAGATATTTTTGTAAAGAAATCGAAAATAATAAATTTCTAATTGTAAATATTTGAGAGCTTACAACTAAAGAGTAGCCACAAATGAAACATACTTACAAACAAGACTTACGGAGGGGAAAGTCCCCCAAAGAAACCGGAACGGCGTGATGACAGGCCCGATTTTTTCCCGGTTAGGAAAAAAATATTCCCCAGTCAGGGAGGGGGCGCTGCCTAACTGGGGAATATTCATGCGATGTAGGGACAGCCGAAAAAGCATTAAGGGACATCGCGAACACAGCGGACGTAGCCGGTTTCGCTGCCATGACTCAGAAACATGACGCCGCTGTTGCTGGTTTCATAAATGAAGCCTTGACGGGTGTCGGAATAGTAATCTTCAAATCCGAATCCCGTGCCCGACATGTATCTTCTGTTGCCTCCCACCCAAGGCATTTCATCGGCATAGGCTGATTGAGGGATATAAATATACATCAGCATCAGTTCGCGCTGATTGGGCATGCGGTATCCCGCAGGGCAGACATTGTGGTCTTGATAATAGCTCCAACTGCTGGCTTCACTGCCCCATTGACCACTACCGTATCCGTTGTTCATAATCACGGCAAACTTGCTGTAGGGCCTGTTGACATAGCTTCTCTCGGTATGCGCGGGCAGTTCCGCGTCCTGATAGATGGCTGAACGGACAGAATTGGCCTCCATCTTATCCATACTGATGACCAACTCATTGTATGTTTCACCGTCTTCATTGGTATAAGTGCCTTTGTCCACAGAGACATAAGAATCGAAAGGCTTGTCGGGTTCATTCAGCGAGATGCCCAAGTTGCGCACGCAACGATAATGGATAAGGCCTAAGTCTTGATCGTTCACATATTCCCCCTGCCACCGATTCACATGGCTCCCGTAGGTTGTCCAATCATATTGCGGGATAAGCGTTCCGGTTTTTGTATAGGTGCCGTTTACATCTTCATTAACATTATATGCGCCTCTCGAAGCACCCTCTTCCGCCCATATTTTCCAGGGGTTGGTATAGCCGTTGTTGTAACTGCTGCTTGCCACGTGGGAGCGGATAATGCCGTTCCGGTCGCTCCGGTAATCCCAAGTGTAAAGGCGCGCGGCCTCGTTGACGGAATACTCGCCAATCCACAGGTCGGTAAGCTGGTCGATGGAGGCGAGATACCAGCGCACTTCTTCCTCTTGCACGATGTTGTCGCCATTCAAGTCGCGGTTTCGGGCTATGCAGGCGTGCCAGATATCGTCGTAACCGTCGTTCAAAGAGAATACGCCGTCATCATTTGAATCCCGGTTTCCGAGGGTCATGATGTCGTCCCACTTCAATTGTTCGCCATTGATTGTATTCAGCACGTTCCAGGTGTTTATCAGTCCGTTGTAGGTGGTATTTTTCCTGTCAGTCTGGTTCTTTTCAGTAAAGGGGCGAACGGTTGTCACGCCCAACGGGCCTGTTTCGTTAATGGATTCGGTGCCCCACCCGGTGGTTACATCGGGGTCTTTTTCGTTATAGAAAGTGTAAATGGGCCTTTGGGCAATGGTGAACACGTTTCGCGAAACGGAGGTTTCGCCATCGGGGCTATAGATGGCACCGGTGGTGCAGAGGTAGAGCATGCGGTTGTCACGGTTCACAACTTCTTTCCACAAATTCAAATCTATTCCTTCCTGCACATTACTATTCGTCACGACTTGCGGAGTACGGTAATATATTTTCGTTGGGTCGTACACATACACGTATTCATCCACAAAGGCGGTAATGGTGACGGTGGCATCATCGCCATTGCCGTCAAAAACATCGCTCTGCTCGTTGTATGCCTCGGCATAAAGGTGATTGAGCAGCTGGTTTACGTCGTAGAGTTTCACGTTATCGTATTCATAAAAAGAAGACCCATTCGTCCCGCTTCCTCCAAAAGGAGGGGCAGGCTCGTCGATGAGGTTGTCCACATAGTCGTCTCCCACATAGGCGGCATAACCGGGATACTTGGGGTACATTTGCCTATTCGTCATTTTATCCTCTACCTCGTTGTTGATGAGAAATTGCACCCACTTGTAGTCGTTCAAGTTCAAATCGGTCTGGAGTTTCTTCCATTCTTCAGCAGTATAGTCGTTTTCATCCGTAAGGACAATTGTCTGCCCATAGCGGGTGTCTGTTTTGTAATTGTCGGCATTGAATACCTTCATGCCGCTTTGGAAAGGCGTGCGTATGGCCCACGAAAGCCCATCCTTAATGGCGCCCCTCGTCAGCGTAAACTGCGTTCGCCCATAGTGCGCATCCATTTCATCCACTGCCTCACCAGAAAATATCAAATCTCCTTCAATGCCCGGACGATCTTCTTTCCGGTCGTTCTCCACTTCCACACGCATGGACTCCACGCCTGTAATGTTGATGGTGTACGTGTAGTGCGTGTTGCGGTAGGTGTTGTAGTCGTTCACAAAGTCCACGTCGTTTTCATGCCCGTCATCGTCCGCGCTGCCTGTACTGCCCAAATGCACCGTGTAGGTGGCATCGGAGTAGACAAACTGTTGCCCGCTGGAAGTGTCTGTATACGACAACGTGCCGTGAAACACAACGTAGGTAGAATGATCGTTGGCATACTCAAATGCGCCATTCTCTTCTGTCTTTCCGGGCTTATTGGGGTCGGTAGCAGGAGTTTTCAGTTTCTTTTCACGCAGCGCGTACAGGTTTTCGGCTTTGCTATTGGCGGCATCACCGGCGACTATCCGCTTTTTGGGTTGCAAACGGTTTTCCGGAATGTAGAACTCAAAGTAATAATAGTCGCCTCCGGCATCGCTGTCTTGCCCTTCCACGTTGCGTTGCACGTCTACATCGGGAGCCGACATGGATACATAGTTCACGCCATCTGCCTCCGTATAGTCTTCGTCGTGAGGGAAAACGTAGGTGTGTTGGGGAATGTTGTCCACCCAATACCTGTCGGGAATGAAAGTAAAGTCTTGGTAATTACGATTGGTTGTGCTGGCGTAAATTTTAAACGTAACCCTAGCATCTACCCGTTCCAACTCTATCAGCGGCATGTGATGGTGCGTACACTGTTCTGCGCCTAAAAGGTTGCCTTGTTCGTCCACATCAATCTGATTGCTCCCACTTGCCACTTGCATTTGCCCGGACATCAGGAAATATGACCGCTCAATATTGGTTTGCATCAACAAGCTAGAGGTGCTTGCCAGCAATTCATCTTCGGTTTCTATTCCAGCAAGTACATTGGCCGTTAATGAGCCCGACCCGCTGGACGGATTGCCAATGGCGTAGATACGCTTATTGCTCCCGGAATGCATAGAGAACTCTATCCTTATGCAATCTCCTTGTGTTGAATAAGTTGATGAGGTAAATATCTGTTTATTATCCAAAGAACCATCATAATTAAAGGCAAACACATACACGCTGTTGACGGTATTCTCGGCTTCCTCAGAGGCTGCCGCGCGTGTCATCTCCTTAGAGGAGGAAACGCCCAAATTCAACTTCACCGTGACCGAAATGCCTTCACGGATTTCACGACTGCTTTGTGTTACCAAGTCATCGGTGCAAGCCATAGCAAGCAGTGCTATGCACAAGGATAATATGATATTATACTTTTTCATTCTATTTCTCCTTCATTAATCGAAAGCCGGAACTTCAACCTCCACGGCATCCCACTGCTTCACATGCAGATGGATTTCTGTGGTAAATTCCTCTATATGACTATCCGGTTCAGGACTTCCTAATCCTTCAACACTATTCACATAAAGTTGGTAAATGTTGTTGCGCACAATGGCAAATTCCATCGCATTAATATTATATGACCCATCTTCATTATTGTCATCCCTATCAGCATCATCGGCATGACGTATCCAATAAGTATAATAACACTCGCCGTTGGTATATTTTTCGAGGTCGGTTACTTGGTCTACCCAAAGAGATTCATCCAAGTCACCAAATAAATTAGGGTATTCACGCCTTAATTCGTCAGCCGAGAAAACCGTCCTTACGTCACGACCATAATAATCTCTGACCGGATACACATAAAAAGTCTCGCCTTCCCTATAGCCGCCCGGTATATACCGCGCTTTATACATGACACCGGTAGCGTAATGGTCTACGCCATCAATTCTTAACTGACGAACAGTATTAATATTCTCGCGTGCATAATCTAAACGATAATATGTGCGGTTGCCATGAGTAGATGAAAACGATTCATCAGAGTATACATCATAAAAATCGGAGGATGTGTCCCAATGATAGTATTCCGGATAGTAGTAATCAAAATCAGCATTACTCTTTCCGGCTATAGTCAAAGGGTCTAACACATAATTCCCGGCAGCAGTGGCAGAAGACGGTGAGGGGAGTTCATCGCCTAAATATTGCACCGTATTATAATCCGATGTACTCTCAGTTACCCGCTTGAAAGCATAAGTATCTCCCACATAGCGGTTCACCAATGCCGCGCCAAGAATTTTGACCCTATCATTATCAGAACGATTTCCCCCATCTTCACTAGGCATATCGTCCCCTGTGATGTCATAACCATCTTCCCGCCAAGCACAATCTACCCGCGCTACCATTCTCTCCACATCAACCGACACCCTTATAGGATTGTTTTGTGAACTGGGAACAATGATAACCTGTGCATCTGATTCCGAAGCCATCAGAAAATTCGCATTCTCATCAGTTAAAGGACTTGAGACAGTGTAATCGCGCAAGTCGTTCAGATTTGTAAAATGCAATGCGCCGCCCGCATTGGCAATAGTCAATACATTATAAGTCTCATCGAATTGCAAAATTTCGGTATCCACCTTTTGGGGCTGGGTATACCATATGGCATCATAATTTCCGGAAAGAGCTTCTTGAAATAGCTGATTTCTTTGAAAATAAAGGCTGCAAACTATTTCCAGATTTCCAGTTGTATTTATACCTTTATTTCCTTGGAAGAAAAACACATTCACATCCCTCACAACATTCTCATCAGTAGTCCCTGCCTGCGCTCCATCCCCATTCTCTCCCGGCGTGGGCGATATCGCCCGCGTCCGGGCACCGCCATCCGTATTCACCACCACGCTGACATACACGCCACTGCCGTCCGCCTCCTCGTGGGGAAGGGATACATCGGCCATGCCGCCATCCACGCAACTGCTAAGGACGGGGAGGGCCGTGAGGAGAAGGGCAATGCTGTATGGCAATAGCTTTCGGAATGTCATTTCTTCTTGACTTCTTTATTCTTAACTACTTAACTTCTTAACTACCAACTACCATCACAAATCCACATTCATCACCCGCTTACTCCAGCCCAGGATGCCGATGGAGACGTCGGTGTACTGCCACTTGCCGCCCTTCAGGAAGAAGGTGAGGCGGAAGTCGTAGCCACGGTCCAGAAACTCCTGGAGGGTGTAGCGGCGGGTCTCGTCGTAGTTGCGCAGCTGACCCAGCAGGTTGCAGAGGTCGGCCTCTATCACCGCCTCGCGGGTGTCGCGGTGGCGTATGGTGAGGCGGGCGTCATCCGCGGGGTCATCGCTGGCATAAAGGCGGGCGGTCATGAAGTCGGCATGCGCCGTGCGGCCTACCTCACTGCTGCGCGTCTGCGTGGACTCATCGTCATCGGTGGTGTTCCAGGTGGCGTAGGGCGTGTAGATGGCGGTGCGGGTGCCGGTGGAAGTCAAGGGCTTGCCGGTGCTCATCTGCGCGTAGTTCAGGTAGAGGTTGCGGTGGGTGATGGCAAAGGTGTAATCGGCCACGTCCATGGTTTCCGGCTCGTCAATCTCGCGCAGGGACACGGAGATGGACTTGGTGTCGCGCATCAGCGAGAGGGTTTGCTCGGCGTAGCGGTCGGCAGGCACGTAGACGGGTTGCGTGCTCACGGCATGCCACAGCGTGTCCAGCGGCTCCTGCTCGTGGCGCACCACGGCCCAGTCGTCGCCCAGATGGGTGTGGTCCAGCCCAATGCTAAAGTCCTCCATCAAGTCGCCCAGCGTGGGGTCCTGCCACAGGAAGTTGGCACCGGGACCTGCCTGAACATTCTCGAACGCATCTTGCTGCGCCACGGCCAGCAGCTGGTAGTTGCCCTCGGGCAAGTCCAGGTAGAGGCTACCGGGGCGCGATGCATCGGCGCGGTGCAAGTCAGGCTCAATGAAGGAGGTGACGTACTGCCCTTGTTCGTTGTAGACAAAGACACCCACGCTGCCCACGTGCTCCAGCATGTCGGCGCGTTGCAGGTTGTAGTCGTACTTCAGGTTGAGCCACAAGCCGTGTTCACATCCGTCGCGGTCTTCGTAGATGAAATCCGTGCAGGCCGTGAGGGATGCGAGCAGGGCAGCCACCAGCGCAAAAGCCAGAGAGTGGCGCGTCCGTTGTCCTTTCCAAAGATGAATATTCGCTGTTGCTTTCATTTGTTTGTCTTGTTGTTTGTCTCGCGGATTAACCGTTTCTGTTCGTGCGACGTTTCTTTATCCAATCATCGCCAGCAGCATGAGCATTTCCCCGCCTGTAGAGATGTGGCGTGCCGCGTCTCTTTCACCTATATACCTGCAGGTGTGTTTTGCAGGCGTTTTTATAGAGACGCGGCACGCCACGTCTCTACAGGCAGAGGAAATGTACTACACGTTCTCCCTCCAATTAGAGGTCTACGCTTTGGGAACGCTTGGCCCAGGAGAGGACGTTGATTTGGCAGTTGATGTAGCCTTCGGCATCGTCAACAGGAGTTTCAGGATCGGGGTTTTCTATTTCCGGTTTACCCGGACCACTGAAACTATTTACTGTAATTTCATACCAGTTGTTGCGCAATACGCCATAACGTCCCAAATGCTTCTGTGTATAGGCAGGATTGGCGGGATCCCAATCTACATCTGAATAGTCATTTTCATCAAAATGACGGATGAATACTGTATTATAGTAGCTTGCACCATTTTCGTAGAATCTGATTTCCCCCAATGCATTGATTAGTTTTTCGGCGTCGTCATCACTCAACGTAGCTGATGTGCCACCTGAGATAGTAAACAACGCCTTTATGTCTTTCTTACCTATAGGAGCAGATTCGCCTGTTGCAACATAAGTATATGTGCCACCCGTTGCATTCTCAGCTAAAGCAATCGTTTTAGCAGAGGAGTCCGTCCAACCTAATGCAGTTTTTACATTATTCAAGAAATCAGTTGTCAGGAAAGTCTCTTTCCGCGTACCATACATAAAGAAATCTTGCGCATTCTCTTCATTAGTAGGGTCAGCATAGTACGTTGTCTTGATATAAAGTGTAGTAACTTTATCTTGATCCATTTCATTATAATCCATGGTGTTCTCCAAGCAATACATCGGGTTGCTGGCATCATTAGGTGCACCTGTATCATTGGTATCTTCTTCCCATGTCCAAGTACTTTCATTATCAGTGCTCAATACGTCAAAAGCACTTGTATAGGTATCATCACTATCGTAGTTGTCATCAATGCCCCAATAGATGCGATATAGTTCTTTGTTATCTATCTTCGTTGTGCTGAGGAAACGAACTTGATTAGTAGACATATAATCTGACGAGATCCAAGTGGTAAGCGCACTGACATCACGCACAGCCTTGGTCGTCTTGTTCGTCACACTCAATGTCCAACCTTCCAACTTTACTTTGTCGCCATTGAAAGGACTATCGACATCATCTTTAGCAACTTCTGCTGTATATTCTTTATCCGTACCGTTATAAGTAAAACCTTTCAAAGTTACTTTAGCCACTACGCGCTCTACATAGATATCTGCAGCTTCACCGGCCTGTGCTTTTTCTTTATCTTCATATACAGTTACAGGTACTAAGGTCTGCACCTTTGATAAATCTGTAATGCTGGTAAGAGTTGTCGTAATAGCCAAAGGAGCATTCAACATCAAGAATCCATTCTTGGTAATATCAGCTGGAGTAGCAGCCAATGCTGTTTGCAAAGCTGCCAAAGTTTTGTTTTGGTCACTGAATACATCCGATGAAGTAGCGTTTTGTTTTACCTGCAGAGCACCGGTAGTTTCATTTACGGAAAACAAATTGTTCTTATTCAATATTGCCAATGCATAAATTTCCTCACCTTCACCAGCCATCGGAGCTTCGCCGATAACAGTATGGCGTGTAGTCACTTCATTATCCGTACCACCTTCGCCCGCATAATTAAGTGAAACATTATAGGCCTTAACAAATTGTGCTGCGGCTTCCGGTGTACCAGTCCCTGTCGTTGCTGTAGTTTTAAAGAATACCAAAATGCCATCATTTACTGCATATTCATCAGCCGTGCCATCATCTAAAGACACAGCTTTTGTCATATTTCCACTCGTAGTCGGCATATTAATCGCCACCTTTACATACCCCTCTCCCGTAGCCGGAGTGTTGGTATTAGTTCCTCCCGTTGTGTCTTCCAGCGTGTCGCTACAAGCGGCAAACATACCAGCCGCCAATAGCATGGCCAAATAGTTAATCTTTTTCATAATTGCATTATTAAAGTTGTTATTTTGTTTGTTTTGCCTATTTAAATAAAGAACCTATTTTAATGAAGAACTAAGAATGAAGAATGAAGAATTTGCGTTCATTCCCGGTTTCTTTATGTTCTTTGCGTTCTTCGCTGTCTGCGGCACAGGGCGCAACACGCGCACCACGCACACAGTGTATGTTGTGGTGTTCTTAGGCTTAGGAAGGGAAATAAGGGGGATAATGTGAGGGAGGAGAGGATGCGCCCTGCCGGGCTTTCCGGTCACTAAAACTTAAAGCCCTAACATGGCACGAACTTCGGCTTTCAGCTGCCTCAATTCTGCTTCTGAGATGTTCTCTTTTTCTTGCTTATCATATATAGTAAGCAAAATAATTTGTCTTTCATCTTCACTGACTTCATAGACACAAGTAATGACTCTTGCCCCATGACTCTTGCCACGATTTTTACTTGCAATGGCCATACGCACTTTGCGCACGCCATCGCCCAAATCATCGCCAGCTGTAGGATTAGCCAAAAGCTCGTCATTCAGACGCTGCAGATCTTGCTTCATCGATTTGTACTTTTTGACTAAACGCTTCAATTCCCGCAAGAACTTCGGTTTCGGTATTATACTATAATTCATCGATTACTTCTTGCAGGGTTTTACGTTTAATTCCATCACGCTGGTCACGATACATTTCTGTAAATGCCTCACGTAAATCAGCCATCAGCTCTTCCTTACTGATGTACTCCGCATCATCTTCCTCGACTTTTTTGACCGCGGCCTGCTTTACGGCAGCCATTGCCTTATTCAAGGCACGTTGCACCTTCTCTATCACATCCACGTTATCTACGCTGTAGAGTTGACTGACCAGCGCGTCGCGCTTAATACTGAGGTCTACATTTTCAGTCATGGCTTTGCTCCTTTCTTGTTTAACTTGTTGCAAAGTTACACATTATTTCCCTTATTTCCCACTAAGTCAAAGAACACTTTTTAATGAAGGACTAATCATGAAGAATGAAGACTATACCGCTATCAAACAATTAAAAAAATGTTTTGAGCGAAGCTAATTGTGGCGCAGCCTCCGTTCAAAAAAGATTCTTCATTCTTCGTTCTTCATTCTTCATTTATAACCAGTATTTTCATATTCTCCTCCGCCTCCTTCAGCCCGGCGTCCTTTGCCTGACGGAGCAGGGGGAGGGCTTCATCGTAGCGGCCTTGCAGCAGCAGGGCCACGCCGCGGGCATTCTGTGCCTCGGGGGTGTTGCCCGCCTTGTCCAGATAGAGCATAGCCTGCTCCGCCAGCCCGGTCTGCAGCAGGGCATTGGCGGCGTTGAGATTGGCCACAGGGTCGTCGGGATACAGGCGCACGGCCACGTCGAACACGTGATTGAAGTCCGGGCTGCCCGGCTCGTAGGTTTGCGCCACGGCAAACATCTCCTGCAAAGAGAGTTTCTGGGGCTGGGTACGGATTATCTCCCTTGCCTCGTGCACGTTGAACCCGCGGATGACGTAGGTCACCACGTAGTCCGACCGCCGCAAGCCGGGGTAGCACTCCTCCAGCAGCATGCGGTAGGCCTCGGGATGCTCGCGCTTCAGGCGGGCTTCCTTGGGGTCGGGCTGCAGGTCGCTGTCTATGATGTCCAATATTTCCTGTTTGTCCTTCAGTCCCGTCTGCTGCACGTAGGCACGCAGGCCTTCCCAGTTCTCCGGCTCGTAGGCGGTGGCGAACAGGGTGTCGCTGAAGTCGTAGCGGTCGATGAGGTAACGTTTCAGTGCCTCGGTGCGCCCCTTGGCCAGGCGGGTGTTGGCGGCCCAGGTGCCTTCGGGCGAAGCAAAGCCCTTGATGCTGATGGAGGCAATGGTGGCGTCGGGGTCGTGGCGCACGGTGTCGATGGTGGCACGTATCTTGCCCAGCTCCTGCGGGTTGCGCCGGTAGTCGGGATAAATGGTAGTCTTGTTGACGGGGAAGTCCAGGTAGGCCGTGCCGCGCAGCTCGCGCGTCTTGCGGGTCACCGCCTGCGGGGACACATAGGCCAGCCGGGGCACAAAGGCCACATCGGCCAGGGCCAGCGGCGTCTCGCCGTTCTCTTCCACCTGTCCGCATCCGCAGAGGTCTTCGGTCATGGTGAGGCGGGCGTTGTCCATCCAAGGCATGTAGGCAAGGGCTGTGCGATACGTCAGGCGCTGCTCCTCCCCTTTCTGCCTTTTCACCACCTGCACGGGGCCTTCGGCATAGACCTGATGGCCATTACGCTCGTAGTAGAGGTGACGGCGGCGCCCCATCACCTCGATGGCCGGCAGCCAGGCTGTCTTGGCATCCGCGGCCAGCAGGGGCTGCAGCACTACCGAGCGGTTGCTCTGCACCGCCATGTCGTCCAGGCGCAGGTTCATGGTAATCACCACGCTGTCGCGCCAACGGGCTATGCCGACGTCCTCCACCTGCGCGCCGCTCGCCAAGGTGGCTTGGGCATGAGCAGGCACGGCCAAGGCGGCCAAAAGCAGCGCGAACAATATGAAGCGTGCGGAAGTTCTCATAATCTTCTGATGATTGGTTTGTTTGTTTTGCTTGTTTTGTTTCACTTAATAAAAAAATCAGAATACATATATCAGGCTGACGGCCGCCTTGGTTGGCCCGAAGTAGTGATGCGGTTTGTCGTCCTCCAGCTTTTCGCCGCAGCGGGGGCACTCGTACTTGTCGGCCCGGGTGTAGATGTAGCCTATGCCAATCTCGGCCTCCATGCTCCAGCGGCGCGACAGCATCCACTGGTAGCCATAGGCTATGCCGGCCCCCAGCATCCACCCCTCGTAGCGGCGGTCGGCCAGCTGCCCGAAGTCGGTGCCCAGAAACTTGAAGCCACCGCCCACGTTACCGATATTATATATACCGCCCAGCACGTGCGCCCCCAGGAAGTGCCCGTTGAAGCGCTCGCACAACCAATAGCGCACCTCCGGCTGAAGGAGCCAATGTTTCCACTTGGTGTTGTTGCTGAATGTCCACGGATTGAGATTGCCCGAGAGATCGATAGTCCACCGGGGCGCGACGCCCACCTCCACGCCAAGGTTCAACGTCGTGGTGGCATCGTATAGCAAATTTGTTTTTACTGCCGCCTTCTGAGCATAAGCCGAACTCACGGACAAGAAAAACAATACACACATTATCCATGCATGCTGTTTCATTGTAGGAAAAGATTGTTACGTTTTGTTTGTTTTGTCTGTTGCGCCACTGCTTCGGGCACAAATTGTCCGGCAAAGGTAACGAGTTTTATTTTACTGACAAAGGTAGGCTTACATCAAAATAGTTATAAAATATTAAAAGCTACTATAAACACATTCTGAGCGGGAAAGGACAATCCGCCCCAACGATATTATCCAACAAACGGCAGCCCGCCCGGCATCAAAAGATTGGAAATAAACGACCAATTATGTCAGACTATTTGCCCGCCGCGCAGGCGTAGGAAGACTGCCATGGTAGCGTTTCAAGGCCAGCGCGCGAGCGTAGGAACGCTGGCGCGCTGGGGTTCCAACGCTGGAAAAGGGGAAATTTAGCGCTTGCAAGCGCGCTTTACTGTATGCTAATCCGCTCCACCGGCTGCTGCTTCACGGCATCCATGGGCACGGCGCGGTAGGCTACCCGCGTGAAGTCGATGTCCTTCAGGCTGATGCAGCGGATGGCGCTGTTGTACATGGTGCGGAAATAGATGGCACGGCCTGCAGGGTCGGTGGCCGAGGTCCACTGCGTGGCGCTGGGAATGTCGGCCGGCACCTTGCCGTCGGCAAACTCAGCACCCACGGGGATGTCGAAGTTATTCATTATCTGGAAGCCTTGCAGGATGGCCTTCTCTGCCGTGGCCTGGCGGGGTGCCGTGGCTTGGTAGAAGGCGGCGCGCACGAAGCGCGAGGGCGGGGTGATGTCGCCCGGCAGCCCCAGGAAGCCGCTGCCTGCGCCGAATGCCGACAGCTGCCTGCCGTTCCACGCTTGCGAGGGGGCTGCGCCCGGATGGAGGTTGACGTAATTGTTCAGATTGGTGAGGTGCCAGGGCAGGCCGGGGGAATTAGTGAGCACGCCCAGGGGATTGTCGTAGAAGCACACCTTTCCTCCCTCTATGATTTCGAGCACCACTTGCCGCCCGGAGGGGTCGGTGAAGCGCCAGTGCACGGTAGAGGCGCGCGGGTCTATCTGCACCACGTGCACGCGGGCCACAGCCTCTTTCACCTCGTCTATGGTGGCACACTGTCCCAGCAGGTAGGCTACCAGCTGGAGGTCGGCAATGGTGGCGGCCTTTTCTGCAGGGTTGTAAGCCTCATATTGCCCATAGGTGGGGAAATAGAACAGTCCGGCAGACAATCCTGCCTCGTTCAGTCCCTCGGCCACAAAGTTTTCTTGCTCTACCGAGAGCCCCACGTAGCCATAGCGGGCGGTAAACGTCATGCCGTCCGTGCCGCCTCCGGGCAGGAGCGACTGCTGGCGGTATCCGCGCGGCACAATGACGTACTGACTGTTCAGGTCGCTTCCGCCCCACTCTATGGTGCGGGCCACGATGGTGTGTCCGTCTTGGCTTTTCAGGGTGATGCCGGTGCAGGCATCGGCAGGGCAGGTGGTGCCGAGCAATGCGGCGGCAGACACGAGGAGTAGGGATAGTCTTTTCTTCATGAGGATTGATGTGTTAAATGTTGATTTCATTCTTGCAAGTCGCCCAAACCCTGGCGGACGATGACGGGCTCCGGGCCGGTACAGTCTACCACCGTAGAGCCTTCCAGTCCGCCCATGCCGCCGTCGATGACGAGGTCTACCAGATGACCGAACTTCTCGTCTATCAGTTCGGGGTCGGTCAGGTAGCCGGTGTCCTCGTCCTCGTCGTGGGGCAGGGTGGCGGTCATGATGGGGGCGTCCAGCAGTCGGGCTATCTCTTGTATGACAGGGCTGTCCGGCATGCGGATGCCCACCTCGCGCCGGTTGCGGAATATCTTGGGCAGGCGAGTGGTGCCGTTCAGGATGAAGGTAAAAGGCCCCGGCAGATTGCGTTTCATCAGCTTGAAGGCGGCATTGTCCATCTTGGCATATTCGCTGATGGCAGCCAGGTCGTAGCAAATGATGGAAAGGTTGTTCCGCTTGGGGTCGATGCCTTTCAGGCGGCAGATACGCTCGATGGCGCGCTCTTTCAGCCCGTGGCACCCGATGGCATACATGGTGTCGGTGGGGTAAATGAGCAGTCCGCCGTCGCGCAGCAGGTCGACTACGCGTTGCAGGTCGGCGGGATTGTTGTTCTTGGGATAAAGTTTCAGTAGCATAAGCGGCTTACGGTTGAGGCACAGAGGCAAAGGTAGGCAATGTTTCCCACATATCCTTGCCTTTCCGGCAGTTTTTTATCACTTTGCCTTGCGCAGCGCTTTGTCCAGCTTGCCAATCTTCTGCCACGCCTCCTTGAACTTGGGGCATAGGGCCACCGCCTTTTCATAGTTGCGCATGGCGGCCTCGGGCATGTCCGCCTTCAGGCACTCGTCGCCCATCAGGATGTATTCGCGCGCATACTTCACCAGCTGTTTGTCGCGCTCCACGGCGGCCTGGCGCAGAGCGGCATTCTCTTGGCGCAGGCGGTTGATGACCTCCAGCTTGCGGCGAATGAGGCGTTGGGCGACAGGCTTCTCAATGTCGTAGCGCGAGTGGATGGCTTTGAAAAACTCGTCCAGGAAGGCCTGAAAGTCGCCCTTGTCGAAGGCGCGGGCAGCTGCGGCATACTGCACGTCGGCCTGTGCCTGGCGCAAAGCACGGTCTACCGCCTGCCGGTTGTTGAACCGCTTGGCAAAGTTCACGATTTCGGGGCGGACAAATACGTCGGCCCGGCCGATGGGCTTCTTCAGCCGAATGCCCTCCAGCGAGGTACAGCGGCTCAGTGCCACGTAGGTCTGCCCGCCGGCAAACACGCCCCCGCTCAGGTCGATGACGGCGCGTGCAAAGGTCAGCCCCTGGCTTTTGTGGATAGTGATGGCCCACGCCAGGCGGACGGGAAACTGCGTGAAGGTGCCCAGTTCCTCCTCCTCAATCTGCTTCTTCTGCTCGTTGTACGTGTAACGTATGTTGCGCCACGTCTCGGGTTTTACGTCGCACTCCCGGCCGTCGTCGGTGGTGATGTACAGCGTTTCCTCCTCCAGGTCGAAGCCTGCCACCACGCCTATGGTGCCGTTCACCCACCGCTTCTCGAAGTCGTTCTTCACGAAGATGACCTGTGCGCCCGGCTTCAGCGTGAGGTCGAGCGAGGTGGGCAGGCTGCTGTCTGGAAAGTCGCCGGTCACCTTGCCGCGGAAGGTGACCGGCTCGCCCGGCAGTTCGGCCAGCTTATGGCTGTTGATGTGGTCCACATTGTCGCGCCGGGTGGCCAGGGTGATGTATAGGTCTTTGTCGTCCGGACTGTCGGGCACGTTGTAGCGCGTGTTCAGCCGTTGCAGGTCGGCAGCCTCGATGGTGTTGTTGCGTATGTGGTCGAGCACCCCTATGAAGGCGGGGTCGGTCTGCCGGTACACCTTCTGCAGCTCTATGGACACCAGCTCTATCTGGCTGAACACCCTGGCCGAGAAGAAGTAAGGCGAGGGATAGAAACGATTTAGTATCTCCCGCTCGTCGGCCTTCACCACCGGTTCCAGCTGAAACACGTCGCCCACCAGCAGCACCTGTTTGCCGCCGAAAGGCTCGCGCAGGTTGTGGCTGTACACGCGCAAGATGCGGTCCACCGCGTCGATGATGTCTGCCCGCACCATGGAAATCTCGTCTATGATGACCAGCTCCAGCTCTTCGAGCAGCTTGCGGTGTTGCTTGGGGTACTTGAAGAAGTCGTGTATGCGCCCCCGTTGCAGGCTGAAGTTGGGGTCGTCGGGCAGCAAGGGATAGAAGGGCAACTTGAAGAAGCTGTGCAGCGTGCTGCCCCCGGCATTGATGGCGGCAATGCCCGTGGGCGCCAGCACCACGTGCTTCTTCTTGGTGTGCTTGCACACGTAGCGCAGGAAGGTGGACTTGCCCGTGCCGGCCTTCCCCGTCAGGAATACAGACTGGCGGGTGTAGCGCACGAGGTTCAAGGCATCTTGAAACTCACGGTTCTCACTATCGGGCGTAAACTCCATGGCCGGGATTTATATGACGCCGAAGTGTTGCAGGGCTTTCTGGATGCCGTCGTTGTCTACCGTGTCGGTCACATACTTGGCGGCGGCTTTCACGTCGTCCTTGGCATTGCCCATGGCCACGCCTATCCCGGCATGGCGAAGCATGGAGATGTCGTTGCCTCCGTCTCCGAAAGCCATGGTCTCCTCCAGGGCAATGCCCAGGGGGCGGATAATCTCGTCTATGCCCTTCTGCTTGTTGTTGCCCCGGGCGGTGACGTCGGTAAAGGCAGGATACCATCGGCCGCTTTCGCACCCCGGCAGGCGCGACATGATTTCACGTTCCTGCTCCACGTCGATGAAGGGTGTCAGCTGGAAGATGTCGCCCATCTGCAAGGCCTCCTCCACCGTGCGGCGGGGCAGGTAGTCCACCTTGAGGAAGTCGTGGAAAAGCTCGTCCACGAGGGGGCGGTGATTCACCACGCACAAGTCGTGCTCTCCCACCACAATGCACGGGCAGCCGTGGGCGGTGCAAAAGTCAAGTATGGCCTTCACGTCGGCGACGGGCATGGCACCCTTGTACACCACCTCTTTGCCGATGATGCAGTAGCTGCCGTTTACGGTGACGTATCCGTCTATAAGGTCGCGCTTTTGCAGCTCGCCAAGGTTGTTGATGATGAGGGGCGAACGCCCCGTGGCAATGAAGATGCGCACGCCGCGCGCCCGTGCCCGGCTGAGTGCCTCGATGGTGGAGGCAGGCACCTGGTGCGTGTGGAAGCTCACCAGCGTGCCGTCAATGTCAAGAAACAAGGCTTTTATCATGATTACAGTCTGTATTTGGCCGGCAAAGTTATTTAAAAACAGGGATATTTTGTACTTTTGCGGCCCGAAACTTGAAGGCGTGGTGTGTGAGCGATATCCGTCGGGCATCTTGCCGCAGCAAGTTTTCGGGTGCGGGACGGCTTTGCAAGGTACCAAAAACAGACTTTGTTCGGTCATTGTTCGAATAAGGACCCTTCTGACCGAACGTGGACCGAACATGTACCGAAGAAGAACCGAACAAAGTACCTCCCGGACAGGTTGGAAATTTTATTTTTTTAGACTTTATGACACATTCAAGACATCCTTTCAGCCACTGGATGGTGGCAGTGCGCCCGTGGTCGTTTCCGGCATCGGCCATGCCGGTGGCGGTGACGTTGGCCTACCTGTATTGGGCGGGGCACGACGTGAATTGGGTCAACGGCCTGTGGGCGTTGGTCAACATTGTTGTGTTTCATGCCGCCGGCAACACGTGGAGCGATTATCAGGACTACAAGAAGGGCGTGGACGCGCAAGACACCTTCGGCGTGCACACGCTGACGAGCGGCATGTTTGCGCCCGGCGAAATACGCCGCCTCTCACTCTGGCTGCTGGCGGTGGCGTTGCTGGGCGGCGTGGGGCTGCTGTGGCGCACGGGCCTGCCCCTGCTGTATGTGGGCGTGGGCGGACTGCTGTGCACGGTGCTCTACCCGGCGCTGAAGTACAGGGCGTGGGGCGACGCGGTCATCTTCATGGCCTACGCCTTGCTGCCTACGGTGGGCACGGCTTATGTCGCCCTGCTGCAGGTGGACTGGACGGTGCTTTATCTCGCCGTGCCCGTGGGACTGATTACGGTGGCCATACTTCATGCCAACAACACGCGCGACATGCAGACCGACAGCCGTGTGCACATCGCTACTCTGGCCATGAAGCTGGGCGGGCGGGTGTCCATAGGGCTGTATTGCTTCGAGATAGGGGTGCCCTACGTATGGGTGCTTGTCTGCGTGCTGCTGGGCATATTCCCGTGGTGGGCCTTGCTGTGCTGGCTCTCCGTGGTGGCTGCCGTGGGCAACATGCGGGTGGCTCTGGGCTATGGCCAGAACGGTTCGGCAGGCATTGCCCGACTGGACGAGCTGACGGCCAAGCTGCAGCTGATGTTCAGCCTGCTGCTGGTAGTGTCGTTTGCACTGGCGGGAGGATTGGGATGATGAAGAGGCTGGTGTTTACCCTTGTGCTGGCCGCCGTGCTGTGGACGGTGATGTTCTCGCCGTGGACGGCTCCCCATGTGTCCTTCTGGTGGATGATGACGGGGGCGGCGCTGACGCTGTCCGCATTGTCCACGTGGTTCAATCCCGGCTGGTGGCGGGGCGTGCACTGCAGTGTGGACAATGTGCTGCTGGGCGTGGGCATTGCCGTGGGGTTGTGGTGCGTGTTTTGGGTGGGCGACAAGGTTTCGGCCTGGCTGTTCGACTTTGCCCGTCCGCAGGTCGACACCATTTATGGCATGAAGGCGGGGCAGTCGCCTTGGCTGTTGTCGGCCTTGATGCTGCTGGTGATAGGCCCTGCCGAAGAGATATTCTGGCGCGGATACGTGCAGCGCACCTTGGCCTCGCGCTGGGGGGCTAATGCCGGTTTTGCGGTGGCCACGGCGCTCTATGCGCTGGTGCATGCCGGTTCGTGCAACTTCATGCTGCTGATGGCGGCGCTGGTGGCCGGCGTGGCGTGGGGGGCGCTTTACCGATTTTTCCCGCAGCGGTTTTCGGCTATTATCCTTTCCCATGCCTTGTGGGATGTAGCGGTATTTATCTGGTTCCCGATATGAAAAAACGGGCATTCGTTGGCTGTTCACGGAAAAAGCCTTACCTTTGCGCCGTTTTTCTAACTAAGACATTAAAAAACAGAGAAAAATGAAAGCATTTGTATTTCCCGGTCAAGGAGCCCAATTCGTAGGAATGGGCAAAGACCTGTACGAAAACTCGGCACTTGCCAAAGAATTGTTTGAGAAAGCCAATGATATCTTGGGATATCGCATTACCGATATTATGTTTGCGGGTACGGACGAAGACCTGCGCCAGACGAAGGTGACACAGCCTGCCGTCTTCCTGCACTCTGTTATTTCCGCCCTGTGCATGGGCGACGCTTTCCAGCCCGACATGGTGGCCGGGCACTCGCTGGGCGAATTCTCCGCCTTGGTGGCTGCCGGCGCCTTGAACTTTGAAGACGGACTGAAGCTGGTGTATGCACGTGCCATGGCCATGCAGAAGGCCTGCGAGGCACAGCCCTCCACCATGGCTGCCATCGTGGGGCTGGACGACGCTACCGTAGAGCAGGTTTGCGCCGAGGTGAACGGCGAGGGTCATGTAGTGGTTCCTGCCAACTACAACAACCCCGGCCAGCTGGTCATCAGCGGCAATGTAGAGGCTGTGAACGCTGCTTGCGAGAAGCTGAAGGCTGCCGGTGCCAAGCGTGCACTGGTGCTGGCTGTGGGCGGCGCTTTCCACTCCCCGCTGATGCAGCCTGCCAAGGATGAACTGCAAGCTGCCATTGAGGCTACAGACTTCCATACGCCCAAGTGCCCCGTTTACCAAAATGTGGACGCACAGGCCCACACCAACCCTGATGAAATCAAGGCCAACCTCATTGCTCAGCTCACGGCATCCGTGCGTTGGACGCAAGAGGTGCAGAACATGATTGCTGCCGGCGCCACCGACTTTACAGAGTGCGGTCCGGGCAAGGCATTGCAGGGTATGATTGCCAAGATTGCCAAAGGCAACGACGCCGTATCGGCACATGGCATAGCTTGATAAGACTCCTTTCACATCTTTTTTAATAAGTCAAGGGCATCCACAAGGTCTGGCGACCAGTGGATGCTTTTTTTGCAGAAATGGGATTTTATCCGTATTTTTGCGTTAGCTAACTAAATCATTCACTTTACTTCAATTAAACATGGAAAAGGCTAAAGTTTATTATTCAGACTTGCGCACTTCGCCTACCTCCAACCTGCTGGACAAGATGGAGCGGTTGCTGAAGCGTGCTGGCATTGGCGAGCTTCCGCTGAAAGACAGCTTTGTCGCCATAAAGATACACTTCGGCGAGCCGGGCAACCTGGCTTACATCCGTCCCAACTACGCGGCGCGCATGGCCAACTTGCTGCGCAGCTACGGGGCAAAACCTTTCTTGACAGACTGCAACACGCTGTACTCGGGGCGCCGCTCCAATGCGGTAGACCACTTGCAAAGCGCCATGGAGAATGGCTTTAACCCCATCTCGGCGCAGTGCCAGGTGATGATTGCCGACGGCTTGAAGGGCACCGATTACCGGGAAATTCCCATTGAGGGAGCAGAATACTGCCCGGCTCCCAAGATAGGTACAGCCCTTGCCGATGCCGATGTCATCATCAGCATGAACCACTTCAAGGGACATGAGCAGGCTGGCTTTGGCGGCGCGCTGAAGAACCTGGGCATGGGGGGCGCCAGCGTGGGCGGCAAGCTGGAACTGCATGCGGCTTCGCAGCCTAAAATCAACACGGACAACTGCATTGGCTGCAACATCTGCGTGAAGCATTGTGCCCACGATGCCATCCACTTGAACAATGACCGCAAGGCCGAGATAGACTACAGCAAGTGTGTGGGGTGCGGGCAATGCGTGGCCTTGTGCCAGCACGATGCGGCCGTGGTGAGCGACGGGGATACGTCTGAGCGGTTGAACTACAAGATTGCAGAATACACCAAGGCCATACTGAAGGATAAACCGAACTTGCACATCAGCTTCATCATGAATGTGTCGCCCGAATGCGACTGCTGGAATCATAACGACGCTGCCATTGTGCCCGACTTGGGCATGCTGGCATCTGCCGACCCCGTGGCACTGGACATGGCTTGCGCCGACCTGGTGATGCAGGCACCCATCTTGCATGGAAACAATGTGCTGGGACAGAAGCATGAGCACGATGACCTGTGCGGACAAGACAAGTTCCACTTGGTGCACCCCGATACCGACTGGCTGGCCGGACTGAGGCATGCGGAAAAGATTGGCATCGGCACCATGAACTACGAATTGATAAAATGCTAAACCGACAATAAAACTAAAGAAGATTATTTATGGAAACAACCGTTAAACTGCATTCCTTGTCTTTGGACAATGCAAAGACATATTTGTTTGCCTTGCTGTTTGTGGCCGGAAACATCTTGCTGCCGCAGCTTTGCCACCTGGTGCCGATGGGCGGGCCTACGTGGCTTCCCATTTATTTCTTCACGCTGATAGCCGCTTATAAGTTCGGCTTGCGGGTGGGACTGCTTACTGCCATTCTGTCGCCGGTCATCAACCACTTGCTGTTTGGCATGCCTGCCTTGGCCGTGCTGCCTGCCATCCTCATCAAGTCGAGCCTGCTGGCCGGGGCTGCCGCCTTGGTGGCACACCGCCTGCGCAACATCACTTTGGGAGGACTGCTTGTTGCCGTATTGGCTTATCAGGTAGTGGGCACATGCTTTGAGTGGGCTTTGTGCGGCGACTTTTGGTTGGCTGTACAGGACTTCCGTATCGGGGTGCCCGGTATGTTGCTCCAGTGGCTGGGCGGCTATGCCGTGCTGAAGGCCATGGCACGCTTGTAGGCAATGTTTTTCATAGGCGCGGATTACGCGGATTGCGCGGTAGTATAACAAGTACCGTGAAATCAGTGTAATCCGCGCCTGTTTTACGAGAATATTGCCTATCTTTGCACAACCAATTAAGAATTAAAACATTTCATATCAGTTATGAGCAACCAACGATACATGATGCGCGGCGTCAGCGCATCGAAAGAAGACGTTCACAACGCCATCAAGAACATCGACAAGGGCATCTTCCCCCGGGCCTTCTGCAAGATTATCCCCGACATTCTGGGCGGCGACCCGGAGTATTGCAACATCATGCACGCCGACGGAGCGGGCACCAAGTCCTCGCTGGCCTACCTCTATTGGAAAGAGACGGGCGACCTCTCCGTCTGGAAGGGCATCGCGCAGGACGCGCTGATTATGAACATCGACGACCTGCTTTGCGTAGGAGCGGTGGACAACATCCTCGTGTCCAGCACCATCGGGCGCAACAAACTGCTGGTGCCGGGCGAGGTCATCTCCGCCATCATCAACGGCACGGACGAGCTGCTGGCCGAACTGCGCCAGATGGGCGTGGGCGTCTATGCCACGGGCGGCGAGACGGCCGACGTGGGC
>CASELH010000041.1 GCA_949288715.1 uncultured Bacteroides sp.
TCAAGAGCTTGGCTTACTGAAACGTATAGGAGGCAGGAAGCAAGGATATTGGCAAATTATAGAATAAAGGATTATGGACGATTTGGAAGAATTTGAAAGCTGGCACGAGGATTTAATGGCATGGGAACGCTTTCAAGACGAACTTGAAAGAATCAAGGGAGAAAATACCTACGAAGACTTGCACGACTTTGAGGATAAAAGCTTATCTTTGCAGCAGGAAACCTCCACGCAATCTGACGCAGAACGCTGCAACAATCCGGTGGAGCAATAGCGGGAGATTACACTACTTGCTGATTTATAAATCAAAGATATTCAGCCACTTGAACGGATAGTTCGATTCCTGGTGGCACCACTTTGAAGAAAAGCAGACTCCCGATTCCGTCTTGGAATCGGGAGTTTTTTTATTTTCACTGCGCTAAAAGGCGGACAGTCATGATAAGGGGATAATGGCTGCTTTCAAATGGAATCAATAAACATTTCATTCATTGCAAAGAAAATCTATTAAGAGATAGAAGATTATCGGAAAAATCTCCTACTTTTGTAAGCGGATTGGGGCAACTCTTTCCATACATATTAAAATAAAGTAGAAGCGTTATGCTTATCTTGTAAGTTGGAAACGTAGGAAATTTCGGACTTGGTACAAGAGATGGCATAGTGGCTCTCACGCCATAGCGTGGGCTGCTATTACCATATCCGTGCCAAAGGTTTCCTACGACCTCCAACTTAGACGTGGTAGCATTGCAGTTCCACGCTCTCGCATTTTATAACCGCCTGTAAAGGGACTGACAGGCATTGAACAATATATATGGAACAACAATTTTGCCAAAGCTGTGGTATGCCCCTGACTGATGAGAACAGAGGGACCAATGCCGATGGAAGCCGTAGCGAGGATTATTGCGGCTATTGCTACAAAAACGGCGAGTTCACCCAAGAGTTCACAATGAGCCAGATGATTGAGTTCTGCCTGCAATTCTTAGACCAATGGAATGTACCGGCCGGATGTAAGTTGACTCCCATACAAGCGAAAGAACAGATGCTCCAACACTTTCCGCACCTAAAACGGTGGAAAGTGAACAATGAACGGACACTGACGGAAAAAGCGACGCATTTGCTTTCCCAATGCGAGAATGTTACCGTTGCTTCCATTGATGCCAACGGCTATCCTCGTCCCGTGCAGATGTCCAAGATTGGTGCAAAGGGATTCCATGAGGTTTGGATGGCGACAAGTGCAGATTCTGTGAAAGTGAATGATTTTAAGGCGAATAGTAAGGCAGGGCTTTGCTACGACCATTACGGGGATGGCGTTGCCCTGCGTGGCACGGTAGAGATTATCACAGATGATGCCATCCGCAAAGAGATGTGGCAGGACTGGTTCATTCATCATTTCCCCGGCGGAGCGAATGACCCCAATTATGTACTTCTGCATTTCATTGGCACGGAAGCCACTTTTTGGATAAATGGCGAATTTTCTCACTCCGACATTTGATGTTTATGAAAACTATTGTATCTGACACTCAAAACATAGCCGCTTGCGGTCTTTATTGCGGAGCCTGCCGTAAGTTCTTGGCAGAAAAATGTCCCGGATGCAAGCAAAATGAAAAGGCGACTTGGTGCAAAATCCGCTCATGTTGCCAAGAAAACAAGTTCAATACTTGCGCTGAATGCTCCCATGATGTCAAGGAATGCAAGTTGTTTTCCAACTGGATAGGCAAGGTATTCGCATTCCTGTTTAATTCAGACCGTTCCGCTTGCATTCGTTATATCAAGGAACAAGGCGTACAAGCCTTTGCCGAAGAGATGACCAAACATAAATGTCAAACTATCAAAAAGAAATAGAGCAAGTATCATACTCCTTATGACTCCATTGGATATTAGGCTTTCAAAAGCGCAGGTTATGACAACAGCCAACAAGCTTCATCACGATGAATGCGGAATTGAAGCTGTGTTTACTGCAATGAAACAAGCGGACAATCCTCGCGTGGCTTATAATGCAGCGTGGGTGCTGTCCCATTTATCCAAGGAGGACAAAAGGATTTATCTTCTTCCGCACTATGGGGAGTTGGTTGATATGGCAATATCCACAGAACTTTGTTTTCGCCGTGGGCTGATATTGGCTATTCTCGCAGACCTTCCAACGAATGAGCCGAACGGTAAATTATTGGACTTTTGTCTTACGCATCTAACCGACTCCAAAGAAAGCGACAGCACATGTTCGGTGATGATTAAACTCGCTGCAAGAATGTGCAAACCTTATTCTGAACTATGCAAGGAACTGACGTTGTGTTTGAATATGATGCCGCAAGATTCATCGCCAAGCATAGCGGCAGCAAAAAGAAACGCTTTAAAAATAATTCAAGCATAGGCAAAGACAATTATGCAAAATATGGAACAATCTGCACGGCTTTGACGATAAAAAGATTATCTTTGCGGCAAAGCAAATGGTATGGAACTGTTAGTCTACAAAGCATCCGCAGGTTCGGGAAAGACGTTTACGCTGGCCGTAGAATACATCAAGCATCTTATAAGGAATCCACGCGCTTACCGCCAGATATTGGCCGTTACATTCACCAACAAGGCGACAGCCGAAATGAAGGAGCGCATCTTGCAGCAGCTTTACGGCATCTGGACGGGCGACCCGGCATCGGCTGCCTATCTGCAAAACATACGGCAAGGCGTACACGACGAACAGGGCAACGAATGGCCGGACGAAAAGATTCGCTCGCAGGCCGGCATTGCGTTGAAATACATGCTGCACGATTATACCCGCTTCCGAGTAGAGACAATCGACTCTTTTTTCCAGTCCGTCATGCGAAATCTGGCCCGCGAATTGGAATTGTCGCCCAACTTGAATATCGAACTCAACAACATGGAGGTGCTGTCTGACGCCGTGGACAGTCTGATAGAGAAACTGACACCCAATTCGCCTGTTCTGACATGGCTGCTGGAGTACATCGGCGAACGGATTGACGACGACAAGCGGTGGAACATATTGCAAGAGGTAAAGCAATTCGGGCGCAACATCTTCAATGAGAACTATATAGAGAGGGGTGAACTGCTGCGCAAGCAATTGCAGGACAGCAGCCTCCCCAAGCTATACCGCAACTTGCTGCAAGCTACGGAGCGGGAAGCGTTGGCGCAGATGCAATCTTTTGCCGACCGCTTTGAGCAGGCACTGAAGGAATGCGGACTCAGCCCCGACGAGCTGAAAAACGGAGCAAAAGGCATAGGCAGCTATTTCCGCAAATTACGCGAAGGGAAACTGTCCGACAAGGATGTGATGAACCAGACGTTGGCCAACTCGCTATCGTCGCCCGACCAATGGGCATCCAAGACATCGAAGCGAAAGGACGAAATCATAGCCTTGGCCGACCGCACGTTGATACCCCTGCTGCGCGCTGCCGAAGATGCCCGTCCCCGCCAGGCCACGACGGTGAACAGCTGCCGCCTTTCACTGCAACACTTCAACGAGCTCCGCCTGCTGAACCACATTGACGAAGAGGTGCGCACCTTGAACCAGGAACAAAACCGCTTCTTGCTGTCGGACACCACAGCCTTGCTGCACAACCTCATGCACGAGGGCGACTCGTCATTCGTCTTCGAGAAAATCGGTGCCACCATCCGCACGGTCATGATAGACGAATTTCAAGACACGAGCCGCATGCAGTGGGAAAACTTCCGCCTGCTGCTGCTCGAAGGGCTCTCGCAGGGAGCGGACAGCCTCATCGTGGGCGACGTGAAACAGTCCATCTACCGGTGGCGCAACAGCGACTGGGAGATTCTGAACAGCTTGGGACATGAGCCCGGCAATCCCAAGGGCCAAGGCTTCTCCAGCCCGTTACCGGTACCTGTCCGGATAGAAACCCTGGGCACGAACCGACGCAGCGAAACCCGAATTATCCAATTCAACAATGCCCTTTTTCCTGCCGCGGCAGAGTGGCTCAACAACCTTCACCTCGACGAGCTGAAAGAACCTTGCCTGCCCCTGCAGGAAGCCTATAGGGACGTGGTGCAACTGTCTCCCCATGATGAAGAACGGGGCTATGTACAGATTTCCTTCATTCCGGCCAAAGATACCCAAGAGTATACCGAGCTCACCCTCGAGGCGTTGGGCGAAGAAATACAGCATCTGCTCGACGCGGGCATCCGGACCAACGACCTCGCCATCCTGGTGCGGAAGAACAAAAGCATCCCCGCCATAGCCGGCTACCTGGAGCAACAATTGGGCCTGACGGTAGTGTCCGACGAGGCATTCCGACTGGATGCCTCCCCCACGTTGTGCCTGCTTATGGATGCCTTGCGCTACTTGGTTTATCCTGATGACAGCGTAGCCTTGGCCTCACTGGCAGCAGGCCTGCACGAAGGCACGGCGGCTGCCTCCCAGCCCTTGGAGGCCACGCTTGCCGGCAACGACCCGGAGGCTTTACTGCCGGCCGACTTTGTAAACCGGTGCGACAAGCTGCGCCTCATGCCCCTGTATGACTTGCTGGAGGAACTTTTCGGCCTGCTGCGCCTCTCCCGGTTTGAGCAACAAGATGCTTACCTCTTTGCCTTCTACGACGGGGTCACCGACTATCTGCGCACCCACTCGTCGGAGGCTGCCGATTTCATCCGCTTCTGGGACGAGCAATTGTGTGCCAAGACCATACCTGCCACCGAGGTAAACGGCATCCGCATCCTGTCCATCCACAAGTCCAAGGGGTTGGAGTTCCACACTGTGCTGATACCCTTCTGCGACTGGAAGCTGGAAAACGAAACGCGCGACCAGCTGGTGTGGTGCATACCCGGCGCTCCTCCCTACAACACGCTGGGACTGGTGCCGGTGACCTACTCAAGCGTTATGGCACAATCCATCTATCGCGAAGACTACCTGCACGAGCGGCTCCAGCTGTGGGTGGACAACCTGAACCTGCTCTACGTAGCCTTCACGCGTCCGCGGAAAAACATGGTGGTGTGGTGCAGGCAAGACCAACGAGGCACCATCTCCGAACTATTGGCAGAGGCCCTGCCCAAGGCCGTGCAAAGCGACATAGGCCAATGGGACGCCTCCGGTAATACGTATGAATACGGCATCCCTTGCCCTTCTGCCACAAGTGCCCCCCATGACGAGGCCGACCGGCCCCGCAACCGCCTTGCCGAAGCGCCCACCGCCCTGCCGGTGACGATGACAAGCAGCACCCGCGCCATAGAGTTCCGCCAAAGCAACCAGTCGGCAGAGTTTATAGCAGGCAATGACTCAACCAACGATAACAGCACACACTACATAAACCGGGGGCAGATGCTGCACACGCTCTTCTCCGCCATCCGGACGGCAGACGATGCGGACGGCGCCATCACCCGCCTGGTGTTCGACGGCATCATCAACACCCCCGGGCAGGAGGCAGAAGTGCGCGCGCTTGTGCAGAAGGCATTCGCCCACCCGGCGGTGCAGGAGTGGTACGACGGTTCATGGCAGGTGCTGGCCGAACGCGACATCATCTGGACAGATGAGCACGGCCGGCTATGCAACCGCCGCCCCGACCGCGTGATGATGCGCCACGGCCAGGTCGTTGTGGTGGATTTCAAGTTCGGCAAGCCCCGGCCCAGCTACCGGAAGCAGGTGCAAGGCTACATGCAACTGCTCACCCGGATGGGGCACCCGCAGGACTGCATCCGCGGCTACCTGTGGTATGTCGATGAAAACCGGGTAGAAGAGGTCGGCGCCTTACTACATTGAACATTTTTTCTTAACTTTGCGCCCGGGCAAGCGTGATTTATTCATTCTTCTTGCGACCAACCATACAAAACGCATCAGCACCGAAATCCTAAAAGATGGAAAATGTAGAGCATGAGTTCATAGCCATGATACAGGCCAACGAACGGGTGATATACAAGGTGTGCTACCTGTACACCACGCCGCGCAACACCTTGAACGATTTGTATCAAGAGGTTGTGCTCAACCTGTGGAAAGCCTACCCCAAGTTCCGCCAAGAGTGCAAAGTCTCTACGTGGATTTACCGCATTGCGCTCAACACCTGCATCAGCTTCATCCGGAAGGACAAGAACGTGCCCGAAATCGTCTCCCTGACCCTGGAAAACGACCGGACGGACGACGACGATGAAACCGAGGCCATGCTCAAGCAGCTCTATCGCATGATAAACCAACTGGGGCAACTGGAGAAGTCCATCATATTGCTCTATCTGGAAGATAAAAGCTACGAGGAAATCTCGGAGATTACCGGCCTGACGGTGACCAACGTGGCCACAAAGCTGAGTCGCATAAAAGACAAACTAAGAAAAATGAAGAAGGAGGACTGAATATGGAACTGGATGACCTGAAGAAATCGTGGGCCGCACTGGACAAGCAACTGCAACGCGCCCCCGTGGCCGATGCCGGACGGCTTGCCGAACTCATCAACACGCACAAGACCCATGCGCGCCGAAGCCTGAAAAGCCTGTCAGGCCTGCTGCGGGCGTCGGTCATCATCGGCATTGCGGCCCTGCTGATTATGGGGATAATAGCCCTTGAGATGCCCCAAGAGATAAAAGACGCACAGGTGCGCATCAAGACGCTGGTGGTCATGGCATTCATTGCCATAACCGTCATCGTCGGGCTGTGGTGGGACATCAAGTCCTACCGCTGGATAAAAGCCATCCGCGTAGACGAGATGCCGGTGGTGGAAGTGAGCCGGCGTATCACCACCTTCAAGCGATGGGTGAAGTATGAGGTAGTGGCCATCTGCGTGTGGGCCGTATTGTTCAACGGGCTATACTACTGGCTGATGGGCTTCCACAACGCGCCCGCCCTGCTGCAGGCCTTAGTGATAGCAGCATTCATCGCGTGCGACGCCGCCATTATCTACGTGCTGTACAAGAAACTGCTGTACAAGCATCTGGACAACATCAACAAGAACATTGAAGAACTGAAAGACATATGTACCGAATAACCCTCCTGCTCACCCTTGCCGTCCTGATTCCCGATGTGTATATCTACGTTGCGCACATTGTGCGGAAAACCAAGAACACGTGGCTGCGCCTCTCCTACTGGCTGCCCAGCATAGCCATCCTGGCGGCGTACATCTACTTCATGTACCTGGCGGGCGACAATCCCATGGCGCACCACACGCAAGCCATCGGTAGGATTGGCACCGTGGCGTTGCTGTTCATCGTGGCCAAGCTGCTGTTCATCGTCTGTTCGGCAGCCGGGTGGCTGGTCCATGCGGTCATACGGCGTTGCCCTCGCACGCCCTTCAATGCCCTGGGCATCGTGCTGGGGCTGATAGGATTCGGCAGCATGCTCTATGGCTCGGTGTGGGGCATCACGCGTTTTGAGGTCAAGGAGGTGGAATACCGCTCGCCCCTTTTGCCCGAAGGCTTCGACGGGTATCGCATCGTGCAGATATCCGACCTGCACCTGGGAAGCTGGCAAGGAAATCCTGCCCCCATACAGCGGCTGGTGGACTTGGTGAACCGGCAGCATGCCGACCTGATAGTGTTTACCGGCGACCTGGTGAACCAGCAAAGCCATGAGGTGGACGGCTTCCAGCCCATCCTCTCCCGGCTCCATGCGCCCGACGGGGTGTACTCCATCTTGGGCAACCACGACTATGGCTCTTACTACCGATGGGCCAACGAGCAGGCGGAGCGGGACAACCTGGCCTATCTTATCCAACAACAAGAGGCCATGGGCTGGCGGATGCTGAACAACGCCCACGACATCATCCGCCACCGGGGAGACAGCATTGCCCTCATCGGCGTGGAGAACGATGGCGAACCGCCCTTCCCGCAATATGCCGACCTACCACGGGCCATGCAAGGCACCGAGGGCATGTTTCAGATACTCCTCAGCCACAATCCCACCCATTGGAGGCGTGAAGTACTTCCCACCACCCACATCCCCCTGATGCTTGCCGGGCACACGCACGCCATGCAGGCCATCGTGTTCGGCCGCTCGCTGGCCCCGCTCAAGTATCCCGAGTGGCAGGGGATGTATTATGAGGGAGACCGCGCCCTCTACGTCAACATCGGCATCGGATACGTAGGCCTGCCCTTCCGCCTGGGGGCGTGGCCCGAGGTGACGGTGCTCACCCTGCGCAAAGGGTGATGAGTACCGATAGCAATGCTGCTATCGCACCGATAGTAGCGTTACTCTCGCATTGATAGTAGTACTACTCTCGCACCCATAGCAGCACTACTCTTGCGCTCGTAATAGGAAATATCATTTTTTGTATTACCTTTGCCCCCAAGAACAAACATTCATTCTGCCATATGAAAGTAATCTACGCCATCTACCAAGTGTGCATCGCACTGCCCATCTTCTTAGTACTGACGCTGCTCACCGCGCTCACCACCATCATAGGCTCGCTGATAGGCGGGGCGCACGTGTGGGGCTATTACCCCGGGAAAATCTGGTCGCAACTCACCTGCTACCTCTTCCTGCTGCCCGTAAAGGTACGCGGCAGGGAGAAGCTGCACAAGCACACGTCGTATGTATTCGTGCCCAACCACCAGGGGGCGTTCGACATCTTCCTGATATACGGCTTCCTGGGGCGCAACTTCAAGTGGCTGATGAAAAAAAGCCTCCGCAAGATTCCCTTCGTGGGAAAGGCATGCGAAAGCGCGGGGCACATCTTCGTAGACCGCACCAACCCCAAGAAGATGCTGGGCACCATCCGCCAGGCCGAACGCTCGCTAACCAACGGCGTGTCGCTCGTAGTGTTTCCCGAAGGCACGCGCACGCTGACCGGGCACTTGGGCACCTTCAAGAAAGGGGCCTTCCAGCTGGCCGACGACCTGCAACTATCCGTGGTGCCCGTCACCATCGACGGCTCTTACGACATTCTGCCCCCCAAGGGCAAGTGGATTCACCGCCACCGGCTGACGCTGACCATACACACCCCCATCCCCCCCAAGGGGAAAGGGCCGGAAAACGTGCAAGCCACCATGGCCGAAGCCTATGCGGCCGTAGAGAGCGCCTTGCCCGACAGATATAAAAGGATGTAAGAGAGAGGGAGGAAAAAGAAAGGAGCCGTCAGCGCTGCGCCGTGGCCTGGCCCGCATTCTGCTGCAGGCGGCGGGATTCCTCAATAAGCTGCATGTTTTCTTTGGCCTTGGCCAGATAGTCCTGCACCAAGGGATTTTCCTTGAACGACGCGGGAGCAACGCGCATGATGTCTTCTATCTCCGGCGTCATCACGGGGTAAGGCAGCGTGCTGCACATCATCATGAAGATGCTGGGTCCCAGCACATTCTCAAAGTTATCGGTAATGAATTGCTTGATGTAGTTGTTCAGCTCCCCGGTCAGCGCCTCGGTTTCCTTGGACAGGCGTTGGCGCACCTCGTCCACGTTGGTGCCGTCCAGCACCATGCGCGAGTGCTTGCTCACCAGCTCCCTGTACTGTAGCTCCAGGGCGTTGCGGTGGTCGATGAACTCATAAAGGCGGTCGTTCAGCGGAGTGCCGCCCGCCACCAGTTGCGCGCTCGATATCGTCACCTTCACCTTTCCGTCCTCCAGCACCAGGGGCATCAGGGGCTCGTCGTCCATGTACAAGGTCACCATCCGCGTGGTATCGGCGCTTCCGGCCATCGCAAACAGGCCGTGAACCACCTCTGCCGAGTCCACCGTCACCCAATCTCCATCCTGCAGCACCTTCAGCAGCATCACCTTTCCGTCCAGCCCGGTTACCGAGGAAGTCCCTTCCACTTTATACTTGCGGCTACACGAGGTCAGAGCCAGCAATACGATGAGTACGGAAGACAGTACACAGCCCGCATTTACCTTCACCATAGGGAAAAACGATTTATGAATTACACGCGGCAAAGGTATTAATATTCCTTATAAACGAGGCGGGAAGAAAGGTATTTTCAGGTGGTTTACGTATTTTTGCACAATCTTTGCGCGGCCTTCCAGGCGCTTCCGCGCAGGGGGAATAAGTTTCCCAAGGCTTGGGAACGAGCTTCCCTAAGCCGGGGAACAGCCTTCCCTAAGCGTGGGAACGGGCTTCCCACGCCTTGGGAACGACTTTCCCAGGGCATGGGCACAAGCTGGGAATACTAAGTGGCAGATTATTAACTAACTATATAAAACTACAATTTAGAAAACGACGACTTATGAACGTAAAGAAGTACCTGGCGGCAGCCTTTGCCGCCCTGCTGGCCTGCGGCTCGGCTCAAGCCGACGAAGGCATGTGGCTGCTGCAACTGCTGAAGCAGCAAAACTCCATTGAAATGATGAAAAAACAAGGCCTCAAGCTCGATGCCGACTCGCTGTACAACCCCAACGGCCCCTCGCTGAAGGACGCGGTGGGCATCTTCGGCGGCGGATGCACGGGCGAAATCATCTCGCCCGAAGGCCTCATCCTCACCAACCACCACTGCGGATACTCGTCCATACAGCAGCACAGCAGCGTGGAGCACGACTACCTGACGGACGGCTTCTGGGCCAAAAGCCGCGCTGAGGAGCTGCCCACGCCGGGACTGAAGTTCCGCTTCGTGCACCGCATCGTGGACATCACCGACCTGGTGAACGCCAAAGTCAAGGCCGGCGAGGTGGACGAATACGAAGCCATGACCACCCCCTTCCTGCGCAAGCTGGCCAAGGAAGAGTGGGAAAAGAGCGACCTGAAAGGCAAACCCGGCATCCAGCCGCTGGCCCTGCCCTTCTACGCCGGAAACAAGTATTATCTTATTTATTATAAAGTGTACAGCGACGTGCGCATGGTAGCCGCTCCCCCGTCGAGCGTGGGCAAGTTCGGAGGCGAGACGGACAACTGGATGTGGCCGCGCCACACGGGCGACTTCTCCATGTTCCGCATCTATGCCGACAAGAACGGCGAGCCTGCCGAATACAGCGCCGACAACGTGCCCCTGAAGACGCCCAAGTACTTCTCCATCTCCATCAAGGGACTGGACGAGGGCGACTATGCCATGATAATGGGCTTCCCCGGCTCCACCGAGCGCTACCTCACCCAGAGCGAAGTGCGCCAGACGATGACCGCCTCCAACCAAGCCATGATAGACATGCGCACCGTCTACCTGGACGTGCTGAAGAAGTACATGGCCGGGAGCGACAAAATCCGCATCCAGTATGCCGACAAGTTTGCCGGCAGCAGCAACTACTGGAAGAACTCCATCGGCATGAACAAGGCCATCATCGACAACAACGTGCTGGGCACCAAGGCCGAACAGGAGAAGCAATTCACAGCCTTCGCCCAAGGCAAAGCCGAATATGAGGGTGTGATTGGCAAAATCGATGCCCTGGTAGAGAAGATGACCCCCGCCATGCGCCGCTACATGTACATCTCCGAAGGCCTGAACCGCACCATCGAGTTCGGCTGCCCCCCTGCCGTGATGGACAAGCTGAAGGAAGCCATCGAGAACAAAGACGACTCCCTGCTCCAAGCCTCGAAAGAGCAACTGGAAGCCGTGTTCAACGACATCTACAACAAAGACTACGACAAGGAAGTAGACCGTGCCGTGGCCAAAGCCATGCTGCCCGCCCTGGCCAAGGCACTGACGCCGGCCGAATTGCCCGCCTTCTATCAGACCATACAGGACGAGTACAAGGGCGACACGGATGCCTTTGTGGACGACATGTTCGACAACTCCATCTTCGCCAGCCGCGCCAACTTGGACAAGTTCCTGAAGAAACCCAGCGTAAAGGCCATCGACCGCGACCCGGCCACCCTGTACAGCCGCACCAAGATAGACAAGCTGCAGGAAGTGGCCAAAGAACTGAGCCAAAACACCGAGGAACTCGCCCTGCTGCACAAGGCCTACATCCGCGGGCTGAATGAAATGAAGCTCCCCACCCCGTCGTATCCCGACGCCAACTTCACCATCCGCCTCACCTATGGCAACGTGAAGTCGTACAACCCCAAAGACGGCGTGCACTACAACTACTACACCACCACCGACGGCATCTTGGAGAAGGAAGACCCCGAGAATCCCGAATTTGTGGTACCCGCCAAGCTGAAAGAACTCATCCAGAAGAAAGATTTCGGCCGCTATGCCATGGCCGACGGCACCATGCCCGTCTGCTTCCTCACCACCAACGACATCACGGGCGGAAACTCCGGCAGCCCCGTCATCGACGGTGAAGGCCGCCTCATAGGCTGCGCCTTCGACGGCAACTGGGAGTCGCTGAGCGGCGACATCAACTTCGACAACGACCTGCAGCGTTGCATCGCCCTCGACATCCGCTACATGCTCTTCATCCTCGACAAGCTGGGCGGCTGCAGCCACCTCATCGACGAAATGGACATTGTGGAATAAGCAGGAGGCGCGTGTCATAACCCTCTGAATGTTCAGGCGCGGATTACCCGGATTTCACGGATTGAGTTTATTAAATCCATGTTATTCCGTGTAATCCGCGCCTCACATTTATAATATTCTGAAAGAGCCTCGCGCTTTTACACGCTTCCTTTAATAGGACTCTATGCGCGCATTACTTGAACAACAGTGGTGCAAAGTCATAGAGATTATGTCGCCAAACGTACCATGTATGGCCGCCAGGCATCTGCGAGTATTCGTGCTTCACACCATACTTATCAAACATTTCACGTGTACCGATGCAATTCTTGTAGGCAATATCTTCTTCGCCACCCATATAGAACTTGTAAAGCTTGAAATACTTGTTCATCTCAGCAGCATGCTCTTTCAAGTAGGGCTCCCATTTGTCGTAGAGGTCCGAACCGAGGAACCAGCCCGTGCTCATGGGGCCTACGTAGGCAAAATGCTTGTAATGATAGAGGGAGATGTTCAGCGTTTCCAGCCCGCCCATCGACAGGCCTGCAATGGCACGGTGTTCACGGTCGGTCAGCACGTTGAAATTGGCTTCCACATAAGGGATAATGTCATTCATCATCTCTGTGGTGAATTTGTCCGTATCTACACTGCCGTCTGGCATTACTACTACCATCGGGACAATCTTACCCTCCGCCAGCAAATTGTCCAAAATAAAGTTGGCATGTCCTACGCCCGGCCAAGCGAAATCATTGTCCCCACCTCCGTGGATAAGGTACAGCACAGGCAGTTTGTCCATTTTTTCATAACCAGCAGGCATCCATACATGCATACGACGTGTCTTTCCGAAAGTCTTTGATTGATAATACACCTGCGACACCATACCGTGAGACACGTTCTTCATTGCCCAAAAAGCATCGCCTTGTGGGTTTACCTCCAACAGAGGTTTCACGTCGCGGGTAGTGGAAGACTTGGGGTCGTTTACCGTTACACCGTCCACCACGAAGTTGTAGCGGTACACACCGGGCTTCACATTTTTCACGATGCCTTCCCATACGCCACGCTCGTCCTTGGTGAACTTGGGAGCATTGGGTCCCCATCCGCCTAAATCGCCGCTCATGCCTACCTGCTTTGCATCGGGAGCGTAAATGCGTAAAGCTATCTTGCCATCGGACAGCACTTCGGTGGATACCAACGAGTCGTTTGCTGTTTTCTTGAAACCTGGAAACTGTGCCTGGGCTTCTGCCGCCAGCAATATGCCCGCCACGAGGAATAATGTTCTTGTCTTCATGTGCTATTTATCTTTTAATGTTAGATTTACTTCTTTTCCGCCTTTCGGCTTTCCTTCATCATTTCCATGAATTCTTCGGGAGTGAAACTGAACATGCGTTGTTGGGTGAAGCATTCGCCCACGAACTTCAACGCATGAGGCAGGCATTGACGCCAAAAAATCCAATTGTGCGCCCCGTCGTTGATACGCACCTCTACCGGGATATTGTTTTCTTTCATCAGCATCCACACTTCTGCCTGGTCTCGGTTCAGCTCGTCATCGCCCACTTCGATGGCAAAGTGCACTTTCTTCTTTTGCCTGTCGGGCATGTCCTTGATAAGGCGATACACGTTGTTTTCCATCCACAAGTCGGGCAGCGAGCCATCAGCTTTCAACGGACCAAAGTACTCTTCTGCATACCACTTTTTACCGTCCATAGGACGCCCACCACCGCTCAATGCTCTTTCGTCCGAGAACATACCTATGCTCATACCGTAGCAGGCGATGTATTTGCCTGGATGCTTCAACGCATAGAGCAGGCAGCCGAAACCTCCCATCGACAGACCGGAGATAGCGCGGTACTCACGTTCTGTACGGCAACGGTAATTTTGCTCTACGTAAGGAATAAGTTCCTCATAAAAGAAATCCTCATAACGGAAGTCTCCCGTGTAGTTGTTACAATACCAGTTTTTCACCCCATCGGGCATGACGATAATCATTTCCGGAACGCCGTCCTTGCCCAAAGTTTCGTCGGCAATCTGGGCCGCCTGTCCTTTGAGCAACCAGTCTTTGTAATTGTCGCCACCTCCATGTAGCAGGTATAGCACCGGGTATTCAATGTCGGAGACGGCATAACTTTCCGGCAGATAGATGGAGAAATGCATGACGCGCCCCAATATTTTGCTTTCGAACGAACAGTTGCTAAAGGCAGTGCCCTGCGCCCGAAGGCACAGGGGGAGCACTACCAAGCAGCAGAATAAGGTTGAGATGAATTTGTTCATTGTACTACTCGTTTATGATTTATTCTACATACGTAAACTTTGCTGTCTCGACATCGCAACTGTTGCCGCCTATCATCACCTCAAAATCACCTGGCTCACACACATACTCCAATGCGTGGTTGTAGTACTTTAGGTCTTCGGCAGACAGGGTAAAAATCACGTCCTTAGACTCGCCCGGCTTTAAGCTGATTTTCTGGAAACCGCGCAGTTCCTTCACGGGACGGGTAGAGGTACTGTACACGTCGTGGATGTAGAGTTGCACAATCTCTTTTCCTTCACGCTTCCCGGTGTTGGTCACTGTCACCGATGCCGTCAGCGTGCCGTCGCCCTTCAGCGTATTAGCGGAGAGCTTCACGTCGCTATATGCATAGGTAGTGTAGCTCAATCCGTAGCCAAAGGGATAAAGCGGCGAGTTGAGCACGTCTATGTAGCAGCTGGTAAACTTGCGGTAAGGCTCGTAGTCGCCGTGCGGACGCCCCGTACTTTTATGATTATAGTAAATGGGGCACTGCCCTACACTGCGCGGGAACGAGGTGGTCAGTTTGGCACTGGGGTTCACATCGCCAAACAGCACGTCGGCAATGGCATGCCCAGCCTGATCGCCTTGCGACCACGTATTCAATATGGCATCGATATTTTCGTCTTCCCACAACAAAGCCAGCGGTCGTCCGGTAGTCAAAACCAGCACAATCGGTTTGCCGGTACCCTTCAATGCCTTCAGCAAATCCTTTTGGGGCTCAGGTATCGTAATGTCGCTACGCGAAGCACCTTCCCCGTTCATGGAGTTGCTTTCACCTAAAGCGGCGACAACGACATCGGCCTCCTTGGCCAAGTCCACCGCCTCGTCAATCATTTCCTGCAAGGGGCGCGTGTGCACCGGTGCGGGCTTGAAGGTGGGGTCGAACATGCCCATCATGCCGTTGCGCAACGTGGACTCCAGCTTCTCGTCTTGCACCAGCCAACTGCCCTCGGCTACCGAAACCTTGCCCGCGCCTTGCAGTTTGGCCCGGATGCCTTGCAGCAGGGTGACACTCTCTTTAGCATGCGACGACATGGCCCAGCTGCCCTGCATATCCTTGGCATTGTCTGCAAAGGGACCTATCAGGGCAATGCGGGCATCTTTCTTCAAAGGCAGCAGGTTGTTATCATTCTTGAGCAGCACTTGGCATTCGGCTGCCAGCCTGCGGGCAAAGTCTTTCATCTCCTGTGTGTATACCTCGGTGGCTGCACGCTTAGAATCCAGATATCGATACGGGTCTTCAAACAGTCCCAGTTTATACTTTGCCTCAAGGATGCGGCGGCAAGCCTTGTCGATGTCAGCCTCGCTTACCTTGCCTTCTTGGTACGATTTCAGCAGCGTGCCGATGTAGCCGTTACTATTCATGTCCATGTCCGTACCGGCCTGTAGTGCCAAGCGAGATACTTCTTGCAGGTCGCCCAGCCCGTGATTACTGATTTCCATGATACCGGTAGCGTCGCTCACCACAAAGCCGTCAAATCCCCAGCGTTGGCGTAGCACCTCCTCCAGCAACCAAGGGTTGCACGTGGCAGGGATGCTTTCAAATTCGTTGAACGAAGCCATGTAGCTGCCCGCCCCGGCCTTGCAGGCCTGCTCATAGGGACGCATGAAGCCGTTCATGGCTTCCTGCCGGCTCATTTCTACTGTATTATAGTCGCGCCCTGCTTCCGCAGCCCCATAAAGGGCATAGTGCTTCACGCAAGCCATCACGTTGTCTGCTTTTGACAGGTCGCCGTCGCGTCCCTGGTAACCATAGACGTATGCCTTGGCAATCTCGCCGCCCAAGTAAGGGTCTTCGCCCGCCCCCTCGGCGATACGCCCCCAGCGGGCATCATGGCAAATGTCCACCATAGGGCTGAACACCCAGTTGATGCCCAGCGCCGTAGCTTCGCGTGCAGCCCTGCGGGCACTTTCCTCTATCAAGGGTAAATTCCACGAGGTGGAGATGGCCAGCGGAATGGGGAACGTGGTCTCCAAACCATGAATCACGTCCATTCCGAAGATGAGCGGAATGCCGTGTTTGCTTTTCTCCACAGCAATCTTTTGCAACCTCGCCATCAACTCTACATCCTTAAAGCCGTACAGGCCACCCAATTGCCCTTTCTCCAGCATGTCCAGATTTTCCTCCTCGGTGTTGATTTTCTGTGCCGAGATAAAACCCCATGAACCCTGCAGATTCAACTGCCCAATTTTCTCCTCGATGGTCATTTTTCCCATCAGGTCGTCTATAAACTGATCCATGGGTTTCAGTTGCGCCTGAACGTTAGTACCTAACAAAGTGAAAAGCAGAGCTGCCATTCCTGCTTTGAACGATTCTTTTCTCATAAAATTCAAATTATTAATATGTTCTATATAGTTAAAATACCTATTGCATGCCTTATCCTTGAAAAACTTCAGGAATGAATTAATAGAAATGATAGCCCGCTCCCAGAAATTTTTCAAGGATAATTGTTCAATATAAAATAATTACACTTTTATTGATCTATGCACAGTTAGTTTTTACCATCCTGAATTTTGAGTAATATTAGGATTAATATTAATTTCTTTTTCAGGAAATGGAAGCAACATATGTTTTTCCTTGAAACCATAGGTGGTATTAGTATAGCGATCGGTAGTTATATTGAAAGTACCGTCTTCATTGAAGCCATTAAATGCAGGGATTTGTTCACCCTGTTCAGCCAGAACCGTAGAGGCATCTCCCCAACGGATTAAATCTTGATAACGGACACCATCCATATATAGTTCCAAACGCTTCTCAGCTTTCAGTTCATCCATACCTGCATTGCTCAATGCGGGCAAATGTGCTTTTGTACGAATCATATTCAGTTCTGTGTCGCCGGCACCATCGCCATTAGCCATGATTTTAGCTTCAGCCAACAATAAAACCACTTCGCTGTATTTCATGAAAGGTATGTTATTATAAAGGCTTGTAGGGTTCATTGGATTAACCAAGCTTGATTTTGCGCATCGATATTTCCAATTGAAATAACCACTGCTGGCATAATATGCTTGCCCTTCAATAAGCGAAATCCCCATATTGAGCAAATCATTATAATTTTTCATGGTACCTTTGAAACGATAACCATCTTCCCCTTCCATGTCGATGAATGCCTGGATGATGGATGGCGTTGGCAGGAATTGTCCCCATCCCATTGAATTGATATCAGCAGATGTCGTACCCAAACCTGTCAAGTAGCTGGAATTCCATCCACAGCACAGCCATAGCCAGCAACCAGAGGCATCTTGAATGGTATTGGCTACATTATCCGAAAAAATAATTTCTCTGTTATTATTGTAAGCTGCTACACAATAGTTTTCATAATCCTCCAAAAAGCCATACAACCCACTATCTACAATTTCTTGTAACGGCTGGATAGCCTCATGATATTTTCCTTGGAACAGATATGTTTTACCCAGTAGGGCTTGTGCGAACTGTTTGGTGACGCGTATACCGGACAGGTTGTCTTCCATGTTCTGCTTTTCATTTAAACAATCCATGCTGAGAGCTTGAGTCAGGTCGGTTTCTACCCGTGTCCAAATAGCTTCTACTGTTGAATTAGAAGCCTTATAATCATCTCGCTGCGCTTCCAGCACTAAAGGTGCCGGCCCCCACAGAGTGACTAATTCGAAATTTGCCCATGCACGAAACACCAATGCTTCGGCTACATCACGTTTTTTGATAGCACTTTCGTTAGGGTCTACTTTATTGATGACTAAATTTGTTCTGTAAATCAAGTTATAGAGGTTTTCAAATGCTCCGGATATCATATCGTTGGTATAATCATAACGATATTCATTCAACTGCTCTTTGGCAAGGTCATCTCCACGGGTAGATCCACCAATAAATACTTCATCTGATAATGACATTTTCAATTCTGTGGTAGACGTATGACGTCCTCTAAGCATACTCCTGAACTGAGCATATATTGCAGTGGTAGCTTCTTCCACCTCTGCATCGGTTTGATAGAAATCTTCGAGAGATGTTGAACCGTTTTGAGGGATATTCAAATTGTCTGCACACCCTGCCATCAGTAATGCTGATACGGACAAAAGTCCAGTAATGATATGTTTTTTCATGACGAGCCTAATTAAAACGTTAAATTAAATCCAAATACTACTTTCTTTGAAGAAGGGTAAGAGCCACTGTCTATACCGATACCGGTGGTTACACTACGCGAAGCCGTCTCAGGATCCAGACCGGGATAACTGGTAATTGTGAAGAAATCGTCCAGCGACACATAGGCACGGATATTCTCCAAGCCGATGGCCTTCATCCACGGCTTCGGGAAAGTATATCCCAGCTGAATCTGCTTGATTTTGAAATAAGAACCATCGAATATGTAGGCATCACTCAGGCTATATTCCCGTTTTTGAGTGCCATTCTGGTAAGCGGGGCTGGCAAACTTGGCCGATGTATTCTCTGGAGTCCAGCGATTATCATAAAAATACCCCAATTTGTTGACCATACCGTCATTTAGGGCGTTGAGGTTATAAAAGATGTCATTGCCCTGTGAACCGCTGCCGAAAATAGTCAGGTCGAAGCCCTTGTAGGCCATGTTGAGGGTCACGCCATAGGTGAAATTGGGAATGCCGCTACCTATCTGTGTAACGTCGTTGCCAGTAATGCCTTCCACTCCGTCAAGGTCGCGCAATACGGCATTGCCGTTCTCGTCGATATGGTCTACTTGGTAGCCGCGCATATACCAGATGGGATAACCTTCTTCAAAATAGGTGAAAGCATTGCCACCGGAAGCATTCGACCCGGCAATGCGCAGGATGGTATCGTCTAAGAAAGTCACTTTGTTCTTCAAGGTAGCAATATTAGCGTTGATACTGTAGCTGAAGTCGCCATGGCTGTCTCTCCACGTCAAGTCCAAGTCCAAACCTTGGTTTTTGATATTGCCGGCATTAATGGGAGAAGCATTGGTGCCCGCTGTCAGCGAAGGCTTGACACCGGTTACCAACAGGTCTTTGGTTTTCTTGATATAGTAATCGGCAGTCAGGCTCAAGCGGTTATTAAGGAAGCGCAGGTCGACACCGAAGTCCAACTGCTCGGAGGTCTCCCACTTCAGGCCATTGTTGCCTACTGAAGACGGATAAGAACCGGTAGCAAAGGTGCCGTCTGTACCAAACGGATAGGATACATCCGATGAAATGGCACTCAGGTACATGTAGTTGCCTAAGTTGGAAATACTACCGTTCTGACCCCAACTGACGCGCAACTTGGCGTAGCTCAACACGTCGGTTTGGGGGAAGAATTCCTCGTTGGTAATGTTCCAGCCCACAGATACGGCGGGGAAGTAGCCCCAACGTTGATCGTTGGACAGCACGGAGAGATCGGCTGCGTCGGCACGCATGGTGAACTCGGCCATGTAGCGGTCTTTGTAATTGTAGTTCAAGCGACCGAAGTAGGACAGTTTGGCAGTACGTACCCGCTGACCACTCACGGTGTACTTGGCATCCGATGTGGCAAAATCCAGATAACCATAGTTGTCCTGCCACTTGATGATGTTGTCTGCCGACCCTGACAAGGTATTACTTTTGGTTTCCGAGTAAGACATACCAATCATAGCCCCCAATGTGTGGCCATTGATGTTTTTGGTATAATTAGCGAAGTTTTCCCATTGGTAATACAATGTCGAGGGAGAGGATGAACTGACAGAAGGCTGGTCAGCCCGTTGCTGGGCGTTGACATAATATGCTTTGCTATATTGGTTGCTGTAATTATGGTAGAAGTTCACACCCAAGCGGCTGGTGAACACAAAACCATCGAACGGAGCGATGTTGGCATACAGCATGGAATTGATGTACGTGCGTTCATTGAGGTAGTTGGTATAGCGTTGGTAAAACAACGGATTTTGAGTAGACGTACTAGAAATGAATTGCGAGCTGCCATAATAGTTGCCATTCGCGTCCTGGGGGTATGGAAGCCCTTCTGCAACAGCTGCCGCCACGCTGGCTGGCAGGCTGTTGGAGTCATACACAGTCGGGGTTAGCGGGTCAAGCAAAAGCATAGAGACAATAGGGCCGGTGGCAAAACCATCGAGTGCAAAGTATGGCTTGGTTGTGATTTTATTATAACTGAAACGAGAGTTTGTCCCCACCGTCAGCCACGGTTTCAGTTTCATCTCGGCATTGATGGTAATGTTGTAGCGTTGGTGGCTGTCAATGTCCCCTTTCATGAAACCGTCGTTCTTCAGGTAATTGAGCGAGAGAAATACTTGTCCTTTGTCGCTGGCACTCTGCAAGGACAACGAATGCTTCTGCATGGCACCGGTTTCAGTAGCACTTTCTTGCCAGTTATTATCAGTGAAGCCATCGTAACTGGAAGACAGCATGTTATCGGTAAGGTTGCCGGCTTCTTTCCAATACTGGATGTACTCCTGCGCATTCATGGTGTCGGCCTTTTTAAGCGTGGTCAGGGCATACTGGAAGTCGTAGCTGACGGTGGTCTTGCCTTTTTTAGCTCGCTTAGTCGTAACCAATATGACACCGTTTCCGGCTTCAGACCCGTAAATAGCTGCCGAGGCAGCATCTTTCAGCACTTCAATGGACTCGATGTCGTTGGCATCGATGTTACTGATGTCGGACACCTTCAGGCCGTCCACGATGTAGAGCGGGTCGGACGAATAGTTGGATGAATAACCACGGAAGCGGATGGTGGCCACATCGCCCGGTGCGCCGGAAGTGCTAATGAGCTGCACGCCGGAAGTCTTGCCGCCCAAGGCATCCTGGGCGCTGGTTATGGTGCGATTCTGCATTTCCTCCGCTCCTACTTTGGAGATAGCGCCAGTGACGTTGCTTTTCTTCTGTATGCCATAACCTACTACGACGACTTCCTCCAGCGTCTCCACATCTTCCTTCAAGGTGACGTTGAGCGTGCCGCCCGTAACTTGCAGTTCTTGGCTGATGTAGCCCACATAAGAGAATACCAGCGTGGCACCTTGGTTCACGCTGAGCGAGTAGTTTCCGTCGATGTCGGTCACCACGCCGTTGGAGGTGCCTTTCTCGAGGATGGAGACGCCTATCATAGCCTCCCCAAGATTGTCCACAACTTTACCTGCTACCTTCACTGGGTTTTGTGCCAAGATGGGGACGCATAACATTAGGACGAGGGTCGCCAGTGCGAGCCTTTTCAGTCCTGTTCTTTTTAACTCATTCTTCATGTCGTTTTGGTTTTAGTTGGTAAAAAGATTGATTAATAATAGATTGTTCGTTGTTGTCCGGATGCCCTCCGGGCGGGGGTGTTATTCCTATATATATATATCTTAATACCTATTGACCGGAGCGCAGGGGCGCGCAGTTAGGCAAGCGCAGGGGTGCGCTGTTAGGCAAGCGCAGGGGTGCGCTGTTAGGCGTGCGCGGGTGTGCGCTGTTATCCTAACTGGTGGTCGCCATCGTCCTCGCCGCTGTCGCTGCCGCCGGTGCCGGGCTCCGTCCCGGCTGCCGAGCCTACGGCCAGCACGGTGGGCAGCTCGTTGCTGCGAGGCGTGTCGATGACATGCCTGCCGGAACTGAATTGCGTGGTGACCTTCACTCGCCACAGTCCGTCCGTCACCTCCGCAGGCAGCACGAAGATGAGCTGCTTGGGCTCGTTGACGGTGATGTCTTCCAGCGGGACGAATACTTGGGTGGAGGGTTCTTCCACCGAGGTGAAGGTGACACCCACCGTGGGGTCGGTGCCTGCAATCTTGATGTTGCGCCCCGTGAGGCGGATGTTCTTGCCCGGTTGGGGCGCTTTGGTCGTGACGGTGCCGTCGGCAGCGCGTGTCTGCGCCACCGCCCCGTTCAGCAGGGGGCCCACCACGGCGGGCTGGGTGAACAGTTCCAGCCGGCATGCTTGCATGGCCTCACGCAGATCAGCGCCCATGCTGAGGGTGGCATACACTTTCACCTTGTTGCGGTCGATGGCTTGCGAGAGTTCGGCCTCCATCACCGTGCCGCTGGCGCCGGGGCGCATCAAGGCGGTGGGGGTGGAGACGATGTAGGAGCTGGACACGGCGTCGCACTTCACCCGTTCGGCATCGTTGAGGATGGTGAACACCTCGTCGGCATTCTTGTTGAGCCGCGTGGCCACCTCCTCGGCAATGTTCTGTAGGGTGATGGTGTCCGGCATGGTTTTGGCGCGGAGGTAGTAGTCGCCCTCCTGTTCGGTCAGCTTCGCGTCGTAGGCGATGAGGCTGATGAGTTTGTTGAAAGTTGTCGGCATAATGGTAACGATTTAATTATATATTTATCTGTTAACAAGTTTATGAGTTGGCAAGGGGACAGGGCTACAAGTGTGGTCGGAAGCGTCATTTGCCCTTTTCCATCAGGAGCCGCACGCTGCGGTCGGGGTCGTTTGCCACGCGACATTCGTCGTCAAGCAACATGGTGGCTCCCGTTTCAGGTGTATAGGCCGGCCACTCGGGCAACGCTTCGCAGTTGGGATTGCCGGTACGCATAAAGCTGAGCAGGGCGGCCGACATTTTGTCCGACAGGTCGCGGGGACGTTTACCGCCGCCGGTATGCGTCACCATGCGGTCGGTGTTTTTCAGCCAGAAGCAGATGTCCAAACAGTGGAACGCCCGCATCCTGCCGTCGAACAAAGGCGGGTTCCAGCCGAACCAAGCCAGATAGACTGGTGCCTGCTGTTGGCATTTGGCATTGGCGGTGGCAATCACTGCCTCCCGCGAGGAGGCCATCAGGCCCAACACCTCAATGGGTTTCTTGTCGGGGAACAGCTTGTGGTATTCGGCTACAATGTCCTTGGTGTTGGGGTAGCCGAAATCACACTTCGCCCGTGTCAGCAGCTCGTCCCACGTCATCTGTTCCAACTTGGCATTGTCGCGGCTGAGCGACCATTCGCAGTTGGTGCTGCACAGCAGCATGGGTACCTTGGCTACCGGTGCTTCGGGGTCGGAGAAGAAAGTGCCCATCGGGATGTGCAGGCCATCGCCCACGGGTCCGAAGGCTCCGCCTCGTATGTTGGTGCCCTCCGCTGTTTGCTGATAACGCTTTGCTACCCTGTTGGCCAGGGCAAGGTATTCCTGCCAGGGCATTTGTTGCAGCTTCTCTATCTCGTTTGGCTTCAAGCCGGCTTCTTTCAGGATGGCTTCACCCAGCCCCGTACTGTAGTCGCGCGAGTTGGCGCAGGTGGCGTTTCCACTGAGAGCCACCACCTTGTGGATGAGCCCTTCAGTCTCAGGCATGGCTGCCAGGATGCAAACTTTGGCTCCGCCACCCGACTGCCCCATAATGGTGACATTGCCGGGGTCGCCACCGAAGTGGGCAATGTTGTTGTGCACCCACTTCAAGGCAGCCACCATGTCCAAGGTACCGGCGTTGCCCGACTCGGAAAAACGGGAGTCCTGAGTCGCAGCCGAGAAATCGGAAAACCCTAACGGCCCTAACCTGTGATTAATAGAAACAAAAACGATGTCTCCGCTACGGCTCAGGTTTTGCCCGTTGTATCCATCTTGTTCAATGCCATTGCCCGAAGTGAACCCTCCGCCGTGTATCCATACCAGCACGGGGCGGTGCTTGCCGTCGCCAAGGCCGGGTGTCCACACGTTGAGACGCAGGCAGTCTTCACTTACACCATAATAATTCCAGTGGTCGACAAACGTACTATACGTATTGGTGTACTTCCCTGCCACCTGCTGCGGGGCGGCATCGCCCCAGAACACGGCGGGACGGATGTCTTGCCACGGTGTGGGAGGTTGTGGCGGCATGAAGCGGTTTTTCCCCCCAGTGGGCGCGCCATAGGGAATGCCTCGGAAGTTGTAGATGCCATCCAGCACGAAGCCACGCACCCGTCCGTACTCTGTCTGCGCCACGGCAATGGAATCGCCAATGTACAGCCGTTGGCCGTCAGTTGTCGACTGAACCTCAAAAACGGGTTGCTTTTCCGCACGGGCAGCTATCCCACTGCACCCTGCAATGAGGCAAGCACAAGCCAACGCGCTTAGCACGGTTACCAAGTGTCGGGATTGTTGCGTAAGAGATAAATAATAGGTGTTCATAAGCACTGGTATTGTTCTGATGCAAAGCAAGCCATTTTTCCGGACTCCATTATAGCCTCATTATCATAACATTGTTTCGGAGTGTTTTTTTATTGACCAAATTGCCAAACATTTTGCCAAATGTTCAAATTGCGCTGTGCATCTTCCAAAATGCATGCTTTTTTTGCTCCGATTAGAAAAAGGATGTATCTTTGTTTGGCATTTATCTTACTATCTAATATCATTAGCGACAGACATGAATTTACGGTTTTGCATATTCTCATTACTTGCAGGATTATTTTGGAGTGTTTATGGACAATCTCCCTTGGCCAATTGGCAAGCAATCAACTCCAACCAGTTATCCAATACTTACATCACCGCTTTGGCAGAAGACGAAGACGGCTTTCTTTGGATTGGCACCCAAAAGGGACTAAACCGCTACAATGGCAGTACATACCGCATTTATTACTCGCAAGACTCATTATCCTTGACCAGTGACAACATCATGTCGCTATATGCCGATAGCCACCGCCGCCTGTGGGTAGGGACAGATGCCGGCATCAACCTGATACAGAATGGCAAGGTGACGAGGCGGTCCAAGCTAAAGGTCGACTTTATTTTTTCCATGGATTCGTACAGTGAAGATTACCTGCTCTTTTCCAATTACCAAGGACTTGCCCTTTACGACAAGCGCACTGGGGATATAAAAGACAGCATTGTCACGAATCTGGACATAGCCTTGTCACGGCACGTGTGTTGCACGAAGCAAAACATTTATGCCACGGTTTTTTCGAAACCTATTGTCCATGTATTCGATCGCGACTTCCATTACCAAGGCATCATACGTATCCCCAAAAGTAGTTCCATCAATGGGCTTACGGCTGTATCAAGCTTACTTTACATATCCACCGATCAAGGGCTTTTCTGTTACTCTGCCACCAACGGGTTTTCCCAACAGGCAATCCCGCCTGCACTGGACAGCCTTTCCCGCAATGCAAACGTCTTGTTTTTCCATGTAGGGAAGCAAGGGCAAGTGGTCTATGTGGGCATTGCGGGCAAAGGCATCTTTTCCTATAACTTAATGACCGGACAGTTACTTCAATTGACTGAACATGATACATTAGAAAACGTTCATTCAAGTATCAGCCTACTTACCTCTGAAAGTATTTGGCTGTCCAAAGACAAGAATCCTCCCACAATGTACTCTTTACATTATTTGCGAAATACCATAGTGTTCAATTTAAACCAAGGAGAAAATATCATCCGAATATTAGCATATGATAAAGGTAAGATTTTGTTGGCATGTACCAGCAAGCACATATACACTTATAACACTAAAAATCAATTAATTACTAATATCACTCCAAGGGATTTTACCACCATCCAAACTATAAAAGGAGTCATCGTAGATAGCGAACAAGCCATATGGTTATTGATTAACTCTGACATAATCAAGAAATACGTCTTGATAGATGGGAAAATGCAGTTGGTAAAGGAAATCCCTGTTGATCAAGCACTAGACATCATGTTAAATAATAAAGGAGGAATCTATTTGTTGCAAGAAGACAAAATAACGGAACTGGATGCAATGGGTAAAGTGGAGGAGATCTATCCCATACCTCCTTCCATCACCTCCAGAATCTTCATGCAGACCAATAAAGGAAACATATATTTTTTAGATTATGATAGTGTATACCGTTTCTCCCAAGAAGCGCAATTTTTGAAAATGCCTCTCAACGTGGTGTTGCCTTATTGCTTTTATGAAAGTAATGATTCGAAACTTTGGATTGGCACTTTTAAATCAGGCTTGTATTGCTATGATAAAGCAAGCAAGCACATGTTACATTTCTCTACAGAGAACGGACTACCAGACAATACCATCCGGGCTATTCAAGGAGACTCGCAAAACAATATATGGGTCAGCATGCGCAACCTAATATCGAAAATAACGCCAAACGAACAATATATCACGACCTACATGGAAGACAATGTAATCAACGCTTTCTATTCGGGGAACTGCACCGCACAGGATGCGGCGCTGCTGCCCTGCTTTACGCAGCTCAAGCGCGTGGACGCCACCGGCAGCACGGCCTATGCGGCCTTCGCCGCCGCCTTCGAGGGCCTCAAGAGCATGCGCGGTCCCGAGGAGGTCGCCCGCATCCGCGGCAAGAGCGTCGAAGAGATTGTGGGTTAAGGAGGCGCAAAAATGGCAAACT
>CASELH010000042.1 GCA_949288715.1 uncultured Bacteroides sp.
ACAGATGGGACAGATTTACACAGTTTTTATTTTTTCACTATGTATCTGTGGTCATCACGTAGAATCTGTGTCATCTGTGTGCCATATAAATTCCCATTTGCCGTATAGCTAGATATGATTAGTTACTTAAGACTATAATCCACTTCTATTACCAAGCCAACTGCTTCCAGGGCGATTCATCCTTCTCCAGCAGGGTGGAGACAATCTCATAGGCCGTCTCGCTGTCTGCCGGCTCCCCGTGCCATACTCCTCGTCCGAATACAAAGCTCAGCCCGTATTCTTCCCACGAGGCAAAGCGCTCATGGGCAATGCCTGCTGCCGTACCCATCACTTGCCACATCTCTTCTTCGCTGATGTATCCGCAGAGGTAGGCCCAGCGCGCCAGGTTGACTACGCGGACCAGGTCCCAGGCCAGTGCCGTTTGCGGGAGGTTGTCTTCCGTGCAGTAACCGTTGTCCAGCATGGTCTGCATAATCAGGCGGACAGTTTCTGCCGTTTCGTCCTCATCTTCAAGTCCGTTTTCAAGGAGGTGTTTCAGGTCTTCGGGGGCGAGTGATTGCAGCAAGTGGTCGGCATCAGCATGATGCCCTTCTTCCAGCAGCCACTTTGCGATGTCGAAAGTAGAGTCATGGTCTACGACATTCCACCAGCTTTCCAGCGTGTTCTGCACGATTTCAATGTCGCTTTCGCAGTTTATGGTGTTCACCCGCTCTCCGTTGTACACCAGCATGGGCGCGCCGAGTGCCAGCAGGCGGAGCTGCCCCTCGTTCAGTTCGCTATTGTCCTTAAGGTTGATTTCCCATTCCTCTTCCGGAATCTCAAACCACGGGTTCGCGCCTGCCTCGTTTTCGTCCTCCTCACTCTCATTCAGTGCCGCCGCTACCTCGCGCGCATAGGCCATGTTCTGGCTGAAAGCCTGTGCCAGTGTGTCTGCGCCAATGCCTGCGGCTGCCAGCTGTTCGGCTTGCCGCTTTTGCACTTCGTCCCAGTCGGGTACAGCCGCTTGCATCTGTGCCATCAACAGTTCCTGCATGGCTTGCATGTCGGGCATCTGGTATCCCGGGATGTTTCCGAAAAGAGCCTGACTTTGTTCCATTGCTGCCTTGATAGCCGCTTCCTGAGCCGCTTTTGCCAAGTCCTCAGGGCTTTGAGGCTGGTTTTTCTTCTCTGTTGCCATATTGCTTTTTGTTGTTTAAATGTTCTTGCTATCCTTCTGCTCCTGCGGCCAGAAGCATTTCCACTATTTGGTTGTATCCGCGTTCGGCGGCATAGTGCAGGGCTGTGTGCTGCAGGTTGTCTGCCATGTTCACGTCGGCTCCCGCTTCTATCAGCAGTTCCACGAAGTCTGCATTCCCTTCGCGTGCCGCCATCGTCAGCGGGGTGTCTCCGTTCTCGTTCTGCCTGTCCGTTTGGGCCTTGGCCGCCAGCAGGGCGGCTCCCAGGAACTTATTCCCGGTCCATGCGGCGAAGTGCAGAGGCGTGTTCCCGTTTGTGATGCCTTTGTTCACATCCGCTCCGGCCTCTATCAGCATCCGCGCTATCATCAGATTGTTTTTGGCGCAGGCTATGGCGAGCGGCGTCTCTCCCTTGTCGTTGCTTGCGTCCAGCATGGGGGTGGCGGTGGCCAGCAGGGTGCGTATCACTTCTCCCTGGTTGTTGTATGCCGCCTGGTGAAGCAAGGTGTTGCCCGATGCGTCTTTGGCAGGCTCGCCCCTCTGCTCCTGTCCCTCGGTCAGCTTGGCTACCAGGCTTTTCAGCCCGTGGGCCGTGGCATAGTCGAGGGCGGTGTGCCCGTCGTTGTCAGTGAGCGATGTATCGGCTCCCCGTTCTATGAGCCGTATGGCCGCATCGGTCCGCCGGTTGTCTGCCAGGCAGATAAGTGGTGTCTTCCCGTCCTTGTCGGTGGCGTTGATGTCGCTTCCGCAGTCAAGGAGCCGTTCAATGATTTCTTTATTTCCTGCTCTTGCCGCTGCGTGGAGCGGAGTTTCCGACTGGTTGTTGACAGCCGTTGCGTCTGCTTTGTTCTCAAGGAGCAGGTTGACGATGTCCCTGAAGCCTTTCAGGCAGGCATAGTGCAGCGGGGTGTTGCCTTCCGCATCCCGCTTATTCACATCTATGCCCCCTTTCTTCAGGAATATCTGCACGATGCCTTTCTGGCCGCTCCGGCAGGCGTTGAGGAAGGTGAGATTATTGTCCATAAACGTCTTATTTAGGAGTTTTTCAACAGGTATTTCAGTATCACTTCATTCCGATACGCCGTAGCGATGTCCATGGCCGTTTTCCCCTCGTCGTTTACCGCGTCTATGCAGGGCATCCCGTAGTCGGAGAGCAATTCGGCGGCAGCTTTGGCCTGTGCCCCGAAGGCGCTTGAGGCGATGTAGTGCAGCAACGTGTTGCCCCACTTGTCCGTTGCATCGGTTGAGGCTCCTTTTTCAAGAAGCAATTCAAAAATGTCTGCAATGGCATCCTGGCTGATGCGATTCCCGTAGGGGTAGGAGCGGGGAAGTTGCGGAAACCTGGGTATATGCCCGTCCCAGAACTGGGCTCCATACAGATTCATGGCCGGGGTCTGACCCTGGTTGTTTGCCGCATTGGCATTGGCACCGTTCTTCAGCAGGAACTTTGCCGCCGCATACCCCAGTTCGTGCCCGGCATGCCGGCAGGCTATGGAAAGCGGGGTGTTCCCTTCCCGGTCGGCGGGGGCCTCCATGTCCCAGCCGCATTGCAGCATCAAGTTGAGGATAGGGTTGGCCTTGGTCTCATCGTCGGCCGACGATATGGAGCTTTCCACCCACGTGGAAAAAGCCGTGCGTTCGTCCGGAAACACGAAATTGGGGTCTGCTCCTCCCATCAGCAGCATCTCTACCGCCTCCGTGTTCATGGCGGCCAGCGCGCAGGCCAGCGGAGACTTCCCGGAATAGCTGTGGGGCAAGTCCCCTTCGCGTTCGCACACCGTCTGTAGGTCTGTGCCCATGCGCAGCAGGGCATCTACGGCCTGCATGTCTTTATAGTAGAGTGCCTGGAAGATGTTCATCCCTCCGGCAAGGGCCTGAAGCTCGTCGTCAGGGTCATGGCCTGCCAGCAGGGTGCCGATGCGCCTGGCTCCGCACTCCATGGCGTAGTCCAGCGCCGTCTTCCCCGCCTGGCATTTGTCTTCCGGGTCAAACTGTCCGCTTTTCAAAATCCGTTTGGCTGTGTCGTAAGCCTCTTCTTCATCGGTTTTAAGCCTTTCGAGTCCGGCCAGCGTTTCTTCCTTCTGCCTGTCGGAGAACCATTGTGCCTCGGGGTCGGCTATCCGTTTTTCATCCTCTTTTATTTTCCGCGTGATGCCTCCGGCCACTTGGCAAAGCACATGCAGGGCATTTCGTTCGTACCTGTCCGTAGAGTCAAGCTTGGCTCCGGAGTCAATGATTGCCCTTGCCATGCCGAAGTGCAGGTTTTGTATCGCCAGGATAAGGGCCGTGGTGTCCTTCCCCGAGCGGGGCACTTTCGCGCCCTTGCCGATAAGGGCTTGCGCTATCTTCTCCATCGCATCTTCATCGTGGGCATGAGCCTGGCAGTTGGCCAGTTGCCATAAGGGCGTGTTGCCTGCATTGTCTTTGGCCTGCACGTCGGCGCCCCGCTCCAGCAGTATGTGCACGGCTGTTTCGTCGGCATGCCGGCAGGCCAGGTGCAAGGGGGTGCTTCCGTTGTGGTCCCTCTCGTCCAACTCTATTTGGCGGAATGCTTCATGAATCTCTTCCGGCGGAGTGTCCCGATGGCCGTACAGGCCGGCCAGTTCCTTATATGTCGTCATGGTTTGTCGGTGTCTTGTTCATTAGGTTCTTGATGTGCATGTATTCCCCGAGCAGTCCGGAGGCTATGCGTTTCACTTCTTCCGTCAGTCCCAGCTTCCCGGCCGCTTCCGCCTTCAGCCGGAGGAGCTGCATCCGGACGATGTCCGGCGGCGCATCTTCGGGCATCGGGCAGAAGGGTGAGCTTTTCTTGAATTCCCATTGGGCGAGTTCCGGCGGGAGCGGCTTGCTGCCGCATGATACCTTGTGGGGCAGCAGGCGTTCGGCCTCGCCCAGCAGGCGGAAGCAGGCTTCGTACGCAGCCGCCAGGTAGCAGCACAGGGCCTTGTTGTACGCCACGGCATAGCTTTCCTGCGCCATCCGGTCGAGGCACAGGTAGGCATAGCCGGCCTCCCCCGCCAGCAGATAACTAATGGCGGTGCGGAACAACGCGGCATCGGCTTCGGGGCTTGTGCCCCGTCCGGACGCAGCGCCTGGGAAAGCATCGTTTGCCGGGCTCCAAGTACTCATGGTGCTTATCAGTTAGGGTGAAACATTTGTGGCGTTAGCCAAACAGTGCCCTGAATTCGTCGAACTCGTCGACGGAGTCGAAGTATTTTATTTCGAATATCACCCGCTTGTTGGGCAGCTGCACGACAAACTGGTTGTCCTCGTCCCTGTCCTTTATCCATTCGATGTCCGAAAGGAGGAACGATTCATATTCTATTTTCTTCTTGCTGACGGTCGGATAGGTGACCCGCGCCCCGTTGACGGTGATTCTGCCTCCTTGGCTGGCCAGCACGCGCGCTTTGCGGATGTCGAAATAAGCCATCACCAGCAGCAAGATGCCGCCGATAATCAGGATGGCGGAGAATACGCCCGGCGAAAGGATTTCTGCCCGCCGGATGCGCAGGCCGAATGGGCAGATAAGGGGAACCACTACCATGCCTATGCCGAAAGCAAGGGTGACCCATTGGTTGCTCAATGCGCTTTTCGGGGTGTAGTTGAAACTCTTCTGTACGCTCTCAAACTTCTTTTCTTGTTCCATACGTTGTGTTTTTGGTGTTGTTGTATCATGGCTGGCCAGCGAACGGATTTTCCGTTTCTCTCCCGCAAAGGTAAGTGATTTCACCGAAACTGAACAATCGTTCAAAAGAAATAAAAGGTTAAAAAAAGAAAATAGCGGAATTCCTCTCCTGCCTTGCCGTCCATGCTGTTCAGCTGGGGCGGGGCAAAAAAACTGCGGCTGGGCAGGCGGGTGTGGGGCAGAGGAGGGGAGGTGCAGGAGGGACGAGGGGAAAAATAAAAGCCGCTAAGCATCTTTGTGCTTAACGGCTTCCTCTGGGCTTCGTAGCGGGACCCGGGATTGAACCGGGGACCTCATGATTATGAATCATGCGCTCTAACCAGCTGAGCTATCCCGCCATCATTTCTCGTTTGCGGGTGCAATTTCATTGTAAACTTGGGGATAGCGTTCCCCTTTAACGAATTTGTGCGAGAAATGAATGTTTACAAAAAACGTCTATCTCAAAGGCTATCATCCTCCTATTTCCTCCCAAACATGTTCGTATTTTCTACGCTCCACCTCCGACCCAATACGCCCATGGATTATCGGACTTGTGTCGGACTTGTATCGGAGGAGAGTCGGAGGTGGTAGGTAGTTGAGGCATATTTGTTATGGCAATATATTGATTCAGAATGAGATATGAGTGGTTTGAAAGATTTATTTTGTAAGAAAATTGGAATGACAAAGATTTTGCATGTAAGGATTTATGGATTGTTTGAATGGAAAAAATGGAAATTTTAATATATTTACATTTGTGTTGCTGGGTAACTGTGCAGAATTAAATGATAATTTAGCGGGGCAAAGCCCCGAAATGAAGAATGAAGAACTAAGAATGAAGAATTAGGGAAGTAACTGAATTCTCCTCCTCCAGGGAGGAGGAGTACCCGAAGGGGGAGGTGGTAGGTAAAAGTGTAAACCTCTAAAAATAGGGATATTATCGCTACCACCCCGTCACTTCGTGCCACCCCTCCTCCCCGGAGGCGGGGAATTCAGTTACCATCGCATTTGCATCCCTGAGAATTCATCATTCTTCATTCTTAATTCTTCATTAAAGCGCGCTTGCGCGCGCTAAATTCCCATTTACTAACTATGCTTAATGACTTAAAAACAAACATTAAATAAGCTGTTATGACAAACAATGTGTACCTGGCTTCAAAGCCACGTTATGAGATTCTGGACGGGTTGCGCGGCGTCGCGTCCGTCATCGTAGTGCTGTTCCACCTGCTGGAGACGTATTCCGCCGGGCCGGCCTACCAAGTGATTAACCACGGATACCTGGCCGTAGACTTCTTCTTCGTGCTGTCGGGCTTCGTCATCGGCTATGCGTACGACGACCGGTGGAACCGCATGACCACGTGGGGCTTCTTCAAGCGGCGGCTGGTGCGCCTGCACCCCATGGTGGTGATGGGCACGGTGCTGGGGGCTTGCTTCTACTTCTTCGGGCAGGGCGACGGCTTCCCCCTCATCGGCCACGTGCCGGGCTGGCAGGTGCTGCTGGCCTTCGTGATGGGCTGCCTGATGATTCCCTGCGGCCCGCGCCTGGACATTCGCGGCTGGGGGGGAGATGAACTCCTTCAACGGCCCCAACTGGTCGCTGACGTGGGAGTATGTGGGCAACATTCTCTACGCCTTCGTGTTCCGTCGCCTGCCACGGGTACTGCTGGCGCTGTTTGTGGCAGCGGCGGCCTTCTGCACGCTCGACCTTAGTCTGAACCTCAACGTGTTCGGCCTGCTGACGGAGGGGCGCGACGCGCAGATGTACACCATGATAGGCGGCTGGAGCCTGACTGGCGAGCAGGTGTACATAGGGCTGACCCGACTGTTCTACCCCTTCTTGTGCGGACTGCTCATTTCGCGCATAGGGCGGTTTATCACCGTGCGCGGAGGCTTCTGGTGGTGCTCGCTGCTGCTGGCCGTGCTGCTGGCCGTGCCCTGCGTGGGCGGTGAGGGCAATGTGCTGAACGGGGTGTACAACGCGGTGTGCATCCTGCTGCTCTTCCCCCTCATCGTGATGATGGGCGCGGGCAGCCGACTCACCGACCCCAAGAGCGCGCGGGTGTGCACGGTGCTGGGCGAGTTGTCCTACCCCCTGTACATCACCCACTACCCGCTGATGTACATGCAGATGACGTGGGCCTGGGCGCACCCCGACGCGCCGCTCTATGCCCACGTCATGGTGGCGGCCGGCGTGTTCGTGCTGTCCATCCTTCTGGCTTGGGGATGCTTGAAACTATACGACCTGCCCGTGCGCGAGTGGCTCAAGGTGCACTGGCTGATGAGGAAGCAATAACCGGGCATCCCGAAACGGTAATAATGCCTTACACACCATCCCCGTTTTGCCGAGGTGGCCACCTTGACATCCTCGAGGTGGCCACCTTTACCATGTCGAGGTGGCCACCTTTATTTTGTCAAGATGGCCACCTCGATAGAACATTGATAATGAATGGATTGCAATACGGCGGATGAACCGGAATGCGGGAATCGGGGAAGTTAGAATAGTTTACAAAGCAATACAGTCCGCCGCCCTTACTTCATGAAGTCCTTGCGGCGCAGCACGAAGCTGTTGCTGAGGTACTTCTCGCGCACAATCTTGTTCTCGGCCAGCTCCTCCGGCGTGCCCTGGAAGAGGATTTTGCCCTCGAACAGCAGGTAGGCACGGTCGGTGATGCTGAGCGTCTCCTGTACGTTGTGGTCGGTGATGAGGATGCCGATGTTCTTGTCCTTCAGTCGCCACACTATCTGCTGGATGTCTTCCACGGCAATGGGGTCGACGCCGGCAAAGGGCTCGTCGAGCATGATGAACTTGGGGTCGATGGCCAGGCAGCGGGCTATCTCGGTGCGGCGGCGTTCACCGCCGGAGAGCTGGTTGCCCTTGTTCTTGCGCACCTTCTGTATGCGGAACTCGGAGAGCAGGCTTTCCAGCTTCTCCTTGCGGTACTCCAGTGGCTTGCCCGTCATTTCGAGCACGGACATGATGTTGTCTTCCACCGACATCTGGCGGAACACGGAGGCCTCCTGAGCCAGGTAGCCGATGCCGGCCTGGGCACGCTTGTACACGGGGTAGTTGGTGATGTCGAGGTCGTTGAGGTAGATGCGCCCCTCGTTGGGGGTGATGAGGCCCACGGTCATGTAGAACGAGGTGGTCTTGCCGGCGCCGTTGGGGCCCAGCAGGCCCACGATTTCGCCTTGCTTCACGTTGATGGACACGTGGCTCACTACGGTGCGCTTGCCATACTTTTTCACGAGGTCTTCCGTGCGGAGCACCATTCTGTTGTCTTCTTCCATAGGCTACATCTCTTTGCAAAAGAGGCGGCATTGCCCCCTTGCGGAACGGGAATATCTGTGCAAAACTACACTATTTGTGGTAAAACCGCCGCAAATGTAACAAAAATAAGCCGAAAAGCCGTACATTTGCGCTCAAATACTTCGCGTTATGATAAAAGCACTTAGAACGGTGGGAAGATACTTCATGCTGATGGGGCGCGTGTTCACCCGGCCCGAGCGCATGGCCATGTTCTTCCGCCAATACATCGCAGAGATGCAGAAACTGGGCGTCAACTCCATCGGCATCGTGTTGCTGATATCCTTCTTCATCGGCGCCGTCATCACCATACAAATCAAGCTGAACATCGAGAGCCCGTGGATGCCCCGGTGGACGGTGGGCTACGTCACCCGCGAAATCATGCTGCTGGAGTTCTCCTCGTCCATCATGTGCCTCATCCTGGCCGGCAAGGTGGGCTCGAACATCGCTTCCGAGCTGGGCACCATGCGAGTGACCCAACAGATAGACGCGCTGGAGATTATGGGCGTGAACTCGGCCAACTACCTCATCCTGCCCAAGATAGCCGCCATGATTACCACCATCCCGCTGATGGTGACGTTCAGCATCTTTGCCGGCATCATCGGGGCGTTCTGCACGTGCTGGTTCGGCGGGGTGATGAATGCCGTCGACCTGGAGTACGGGTTGCAATACATGTTTGTGGAGTGGTACATCTGGTGCGGCATCATCAAGTCGCTGTTCTTTGCCTTCATCATAGCCAGCGTGTCGGCCTTCTTCGGCTACACCGTAGAGGGAGGCTCCATAGAGGTAGGCAAGGCGTCGACCGATTCGGTGGTGATGAGCAGCGTGCTCATCCTATTCTCCGACCTGGTACTGACGCAATTATTAATGGGATAAAACTACGAGGACATGATAGAGCTGAAAGACATTTGCAAATCGTTTGAAGGGAAAGACGTGCTGAAGGACATCAGCGCCACCTTCGAGAAGGGGAAGACCAACCTGATTATCGGCCAAAGCGGCTCGGGAAAGACGGTGCTGATGAAGTGCATCGTGGGCCTGCTCACTCCCGACCGCGGCGAGCTGCTCTACGACAACCGCGACTTCCTCACCATGAGCAAGGTGCAGAAGAAGGCGCTGCGACGGGAGATGGGCATGATATTCCAGAGCGCCGCCCTGTTCGACTCGATGACGGTGCTGGACAACGTGATGTTCCCCCTGAACATGTTCTCCAACGACACCCTGCGCGACCGCACCCGCCGTGCCATGTTCTGCCTGGAGCGCGTCAACTTGGCCGAGGCGCGCGACAAGTATCCCGGCGAGATAAGCGGCGGCATGCAGAAGCGCGCAGCCATTGCCCGGGCCATCGTGCTGAATCCGCAATACCTGTTCTGCGACGAGCCCAACTCGGGACTCGACCCCAAGACGTCGCTCATCATCGACGACCTCATACAGGACATCACCCGCGAATACGACATCACCACCCTCATCAACACCCACGACATGAACTCAGTGATGGGCATCGGCGAGAACATCATCTTCATCTACCAGGGCCGCAAGGAGTGGGAAGGCAGCAAGGACGACATCTTCACCTCCACCAACCAGCGGCTGAACGACTTCATCTTTGCCTCCGACCTCTTCCGCAAGGTGAAAGAGGTGGAGATACAACAAATGGAGGGCTGACACGAGCGTCGGCCCCCCATTCCGTTTTTCCTATTCCACTTTATGCATGCCTATTTTTCATCCGCAGATGACACGGATGAAGAATCTGATGTGTCAGTCCATCGTCACCGTGCCGCTGCCCGTGGCGCCGGACGTCCAGTTGCCTACGCTGAAGCCGGAGAGGGTGATGCCCGTGCGGTGCACCGTCAGGTCGATGTCGCAATACTGCGATGCGCCGGCGGTGAAGCCGCCATCAATGTTCAGCTTGTAGCTGTAGGTGGTGCCGTCGTCGTCCGTCAGGCTGAAGAACTTGTCACCCTGCTTGAACACGGTGCCTGGCATCACCAGGGCGTAGTAGGTCAGCGTGCCGTCGCCGTTGTCCACCATGTAGGGGCGGATGCCAGAGATGGTCTTGCCGTCCGTGGGGAAGGATATCGCGCCGGTCTGCAGGTCCCACGTGCCCTCGGAGGGCATGGGGCCCACTATGGCGGGCGTCATGCCTTTGATTTCATCCAGGCTGATGGCCTCGCCGTCCTCCACGTCCAGCTTGATGAGGCTCATCCGGTGGTCGAGGGTGAGGCTGATGGTGCCGTTCGTGGCGGCGCGGGTGGCGCTGGCCCACATGCGGTCGGCCTGGGTGAAGGCTTCTGCCGTGCTCTGGTCGGGGGGCAGGCTGACGGCGTCGGTCACCGTCTCCATGTAGGGGTAGTAGGCGCGGAAGGTGTAGCTGCCGGCATCGGGCCAGTAGAGCAGGCTGGAGGCTGTCCAGCCGGTGGTGCCCTGGCAGGTGTAGAGCACGTTGGCGTAGCCCGTGTCGTCCATGTACAGGCCCACGCGGTCGCCCTTCTCGAAGGAGGCGCCCGCAATGCCTATGGTGGCGCGTGTAGTCTGCCCGTCCATCGAGGCGGGGGCAAAGCTCAGGCTGATGGGCTTGGAGAGGTCCACGCCCATGTCGTCGTCGTTGTTGCACGCCGCCAGCAGCAGGGCGGCTGCCATGGCCGGGGCCATGAAGTAGGTTTTCATTTTCATTGTCTGTGTCGATTATTGTATGGTTATATAATGTAGTCTGAGAACCTGTTAACAGCTTTCATTTTACATCCGCAGATGACACGGATAACGCAGATTAATATTTTATCCGTGTCATCCGCGTCATCTGCGGATTCTTCATTCTTCGTTCTTCATTCTTCATTTAGAAGATTTACCCCAGCTGGTGGTCGCCGTCGTCCTCGTCTTCGCCGGTGCTGGTAGAGCCGCCGGGGGTAGTGGCGGTGCCGCCGGCCCTGTTCAGCGCGGGGTCGAGGGTGGCGATGTCGAGCCACTGGATGTCGTCGTCCACCAAGGCGCGGGTGCCTACCTTGCCGCTGGCGGTGCGCCCCGTCTCGGGCAGGAAGCGGACGCGCACGCCCACAATCTGCTTGGCGCTCACCTCCTCCGCCGTGGCCACGCCTTGCTTGGTGGCGTCGGCGGTGTAGTAGAAGGTGCCCACGCCGTCCAGCTTCACCGAGCGGCCCTCCTTCATGAAGGCTTTGAGCACGGTGGAGAGGTTTTTCAGCACGTTGTACGTGTCGCCCAGGCTCACGGTGGAGATGTCGGCCAGCTTCTGGGCCACCTCGTCCGTGCTGGCAGGGTCGCCTACCACGATGGAACGGGGATACCACAAGCCATTGCTTTTTAGTTGAGATTTTTTGTAAAAGGCCATAATCTGCTCCTTTCTTTAGTAAACCTCCTGTCAATCGCCCCTACAGGTGCTTCTGGATGGGGTAGGCGGGGGTGTCGAGATGAAACGCCGTCTGATGTGGCATCAAACGCCGTCCGATGTAGGATGAAACGCCGTCTGATGGGGGCATCAAACGCCGTCTGATGTTCCCTGCCCCGCCGGGCCTCTTGCGAAGCCCCGTTTTGTAAGGATTGATTGACGTATTGTCCGGATGCTTGCCGAGTCCGGTCGGCTGGCCGCTCAAGGGGGTGCCTCCCTGCCCGGTGTGCGGCCCGGGCGGCCGTGTGGGTTTACAGCGGCCCGGTATGCGTTTCGGTGTACTTCACGCCGTTCACCGTGGCACCGCCGCCGATGGTAATGTTCCCTGTTACCGTTCCGTCTCCAGAACCTATATAACAGCTTGCAAAATCCCCTTTTGACACATTTACGACCGTATTTTCACCTGTGATGGTGATGCCTTTGCAATCGCCGTTAAGGCTTCCTATTCCGGCGGTATACCAAGAACATTTGCCAACCGTTATGTAACCTCCTTCTATGGTAATGTTTCCACAAGTCTCGTCCCTTGTACCAATACCAGCACCGCTGTCATCTCCTTCAGAACTAACATCATTAACAGTTATCTTGCCGCTTTTGATGATGAGACTTGCATTCTCTGGCACATAGATACCCATACCGGCTCTTGAATTGGGCTCCACGTTGTATTTTCGGCTTATAGTCAGCGATGCATTCTCATTATCGGCATTGATGGTAAGCGTGCCCTGTTCAATATAGATGCCTGAACCGGAACCAAAGTCCCAAACGACACATTCTCCTTCTAATGTATTGACGCCTTCCAGTGTAAGTGTGGCATCTCCCTTAAAGACAACGGGAGCTGCTCCCTGGTTGCTAAGGTTAACATTCTGCAGGGTGAGTTCTGTATTGGGTTCGACGGTGACTTGCAGGTTCTTTTGCTGTCCGTTGCCCTTGATGGTGGTCTTTCCGCTGACGGTAAGCGTAGTGCCCTCGTGGGTGCTGAGGTCTATTTCGGTAGGTGCTTGCTCTACGTTGATATTTATCGTATATACCTCTCCGGCTTCAATGGATATATTCTCATCCAGCACAACCTGCATGGGGTTGCCTCCCTCCTTCGCCACTTTAAACGAGTCGTCTGCTTGCAGCGTGCCACTGCGCAAGGTGGCCTCCCAGCAGGGTTGCCCTTCGTAGGTGGTCTGCAGCATGGGGACGTAGATGGGGTCGCCGCCTGTGCGGGCACCCAATGCGCCTTTGTCGTTAACGCTCTTCGGATAGCTGCGCACGGTGACGGCCGCCACGTCTTGCGCCTTCGCGCCCTCCAGCACCACGCGCACCTTGGCCAGCTGGTGGTGGAAGGTGAGGTTGACGGGCTCTTCTTGGCCGTAGGTGGCACTGACGGGGTTGGCCTTCAGCAGGTAGGTCAGGCCCTGTATATTTTGTTGGGTGAAGTCTATCTCGGCGGCCACGGGGTACCAGGCGTTGACGGTCTGCGGCGCTTTGCTCTGCCAGTAGAGGGGGGCGTCGCTCTGCCACGTGTCGGTGTCGGCGTTGTAGGTGTAGATGGCTTGCTTGTCGCCCAGGCTCACCATTACCTGGTCGCCCGGTTGCCACGAGGTGGCGTTGCCATTGTCCGCCAGGCGCGTGCCGGGCTGTCCGTCGGCAACGATGGTGAGGGAGGCTATCTGTAGGGGGTAAAGGCCGGGAGGGAGGGGGTCATCCGCCGGGGCAGTGGGGCTGTCGTCGGCCATGCACGCTGCCAGGAGGAGCAACACAAGGCATAAAAGTAGTTCCCGTATGTTAACACAAGTTAATGGGGGGGGTAATTTTGGGCTTTCCTATGTGCAGGGGTAGTAGTCATGCCGTCTATGGGGTTAAGGGTTTATCGGTGAACGGGGGCGAAGGTAGGCATTTTCCGGGAAAGGGCAAGGGGTGAGGGGGAGTTTTTTTACAGGCGGGGGAAACAAGAAGCGCCTGCCCGGCCAGGAAGGGGGCACGGGCAGGCGGGAGGAGGGGGGTTAAGCATTAGGCCGGTGTGCCGTGTTCGTAAAGATACTCCGGCGCAAAGCCTATTTCATCGTTCCAATCAATAGTGAAGGGGTCGATGGTAAACCGCTTGAAATAGTCCAAGTCTTTCAGCTTCCGGCAGATGCCTTTAGAGAGTTCGCCCGAAAAGTCAAACAGCTTTTCCACACCGTTGTTAAACCAGATGCGGAGCGTGTAGCCTTGTACATACTCTGCATTTGTTACTGTAAGTAGGTTGTTGGTTTCCATAGGGCTTTTATTCTAATGGTTTAATCTTCAAGGGAGCTTCCTGGTTGGAGAGGCGTACCCAGTTGTTCATTAATTCTTCTTTATGCAGGTCAAGCCATTCGTACACCAAGTTCAGTGCCCGGCGTGGCATACATCCTGTCACGATGCCCCCGTCAATGGTTACAGTGGCTTTATAACCTTGGTACACTACATGAAAATGAGGCGGATTGTGCTCATTGATATACATGTAGATGATAATCCCATAAAAACTGCTTATCTGCGGCATATCTCTTTGCTTTTACGTTTGGTTGGCTACAAATATACAACATTATATTCAAAATACAGTCACACAGGCGACAAAACCCTCTCAACCAACCTTGCCGATGAGGTAAAGCCCTATTTCTCATTCCCCTTGGCCAACGACACCAGCCCGCTCATGGCGCCCAGATTCATGGTCTCCAGCGCAGAGCTGGGCACAATCACCATAGAGCCTTTCTCCTTCAGTCCCTCAAACAGCATGTTCATGCCGCGCAGGTGCAGGGCCACGGGGTTGTCGGTGTATTGGCGGCTGGCCTGGGCAAACTTCTCGGCAATCTCCGTCTCTGCCGTGCCCAGAATGACGCGGGCACGACGCTCGCGCTCGGCCTGTGCCTCCTTACTCATGGCCTCGGCCAAGGCTTGCGGAATGGCGATGTCCTTGATGCCCACCGTCTGGCAGGTGATGCCCCAGGGGTTGGTGTTGCGGTCGAGCACCTGCTGCAGGTCTTCGGCTATCTTGTCGCGCTCCTGCAACAGGTCGGACAGCTCATGCTTGCCTATCGTGTCCCGCAAGCCCGTCTGGGCAATGTGCTCAATGGCCGTCTGATACTCCTGCACCTCCAGGGCAGCCTTCTCCACATCCCACACCGTCCAGTAGACCACGGCGTCCACATTGACGGGGACAGTGTCTTTCGTCAGCGTCTGCTCGGCCTTGAACGCGCTGACCCGCACGCGCTGGTCTATGTAGGTGGACACGCTGTCGATGACGGGCACAATCATGAACGGCCCCGGGCCCTTCAGCCCGCAAAACTTGCCCATGCGCAGCACTACAGCCCGCTCCCACTGGTCGGCAATGCGGATAGAAGCGGCAACAAGCACCGAAAGCAACAAGAGTAGGATAAATACATAGTCGTTGACCACGCCCAAGGCGCGCAACGCGGCCGATGCCGCCACCAGAATCAGCAATACGGTCACCGAGATGGGGTTGAACCATCCCTTAGTCATTACAGGTACATTCATAAGCATTATTTTTTAGAGGTTTTTATCTGTTTCAGTTCGCGCACCACCTCGTCGATGCCGAAACCATAGCTGAGGGCGGCGGCAGAGAATTGGGTGCAAATCTCCCTCAGCTTACCCTCGCGCTCGCTCTCGTCCACCACATGCTCCGTGCGGCAGATGAAGGTGCCCGTGCCCTGCTGGGTCTCCAAGATATTCTTTATCTCCAGCTCCTTGTATGCCTTGGAGACGGTGTTCAGATTCACTTTCAGCTCCACGGCCAGTGCCCGGACGGTGGGCAGCTGCTCGCCCAGCCTCAACTGCCCCGAGGCAATCCCGAAGCGGATTTGGTCGATAATCTGCCGGTATATCGGCATGCCGCTGGAATAATCTAATGCAAACTTAATCATACTCAAAAAATATAGTTCTATAGATACATTGTACTATTCATACAGCACAAACATACAATAAAGATTTGAACCCACCAAACACCTGCTGCTTTTTCTTTCCTGCTCCGGCAATATTTAACCTTCATTAAAGTACCGGCCAGGGGCCAACCATCCGGTATAGGGTAAGACTTCCGCCTGTCTTTGTCCGTCATTTTTCCTTTCCATAGCGAAAGCGCACAAAAGGAGCAGGTAAGGACAGGGTAAGGAGCGGGTAAGGAGCAGGTATATGGCGGGACTGTAAAAACGGCTTATCGCACAGCCCGGCTTGCGGAACGCAGCAGTCGGGACAACCGACGGATGTGCGGAAAGGGAGGGTGCATAAAAACAGGCCGGCACCGGCTTCCTGCACATTCGTGCAGAGCCGTGCCGGCCTGTAGGTCTGTCAGTCTGCCGGGAGGATTACTTCAGGTCCTTCAGTTCCCAGCCCAAGGCACTGGCGCCTAATACGGCGGCATCAGAATCTTTCAGCTCGGACATCAGCAGCTTGGTCTTGCCTTTGAAGATGGGCAACACGTTCTCGTCGATGGAGCGCTGGATGGGCTTGAAGATGTAGTCGCCCGACTTGGCGAGCCCGCCAAACAAGATGATGGCTTCGGGGCTGGAGAAGGCAATAAAGTCTGCCAAGGCCTCGCCCAGGATGTTGCCCGTAAATTCAAAGATGTCTTGCGCCAGCTTGTCGCCCTTCACGGCAGCGTCATACACGTCTTTCGAGGTGATGGACTCGGCGGGAATGGCGCGCAGCAGGCTCTCCTCGGTGCGGGCAGCGAGGAACTCGCGTGCCGTGCGGGCAACGCCTGTGGCGGAGCAGTACGTCTCCAGGCAGCCGTGGCGGCCGCAGCCGCAGAGGCGTCCGTTTTCGCGGCGCATGATGACGTGGCCCAACTCGCCGGCAAAGCCGTCGTGGCCATACACCATCTGTCCGTTGATAACGATGCCGCTACCTACGCCTGTGCCCAGGGTTATCATGATGAAGTCTTTCATGCCGCGGGCGGCGCCGTAAGTCATCTCGCCGATGGCGGCGGCGTTGGCGTCGTTGGTCAGCGCGGTGGGGATGCCCAGGCGTTCCTCGAACATAGCTGCCAAGGGCACGATGCCTTTCCACGGCAGGTTGGGGGCAAACTCAATGGTGCCGCTGTAATAGTTGCCGTTGGGGGCGCCGATGCCGATACCTTTTATCTTATCAGTCCCGCCATTGGCCACAATCAGGGGCAAGAGGTTCTTGCACACTTCGTCCACATAGTCTTCTGCCTGCTCGTAAGCGCCTGTCTTAATAGAACTGGATGCAATGATGGTGCCACGTGCATCTACTATACCAAAGACGGTATTCGTACCGCCTATATCAATGCCCACTACATAGGGCTTTTCCATGTTTGAGTTCATGATATTGTAGTTTGTTTTAATGGGTTATTAAATGATGGTTACAAAAATCACAAAGAAAAACGACACTGCAAAATCTTTTTGAAAAAAACTTCGCTTCTATTGCAACTTTTTGATACATTCGTGCGTCTAATGATACAAAACAAGATTTGTAACGCATAAACAGGAAGAGCTGTGATACTACTAAAAGACATCAACAAGACCTACAACAACGGCGCGCCCCTACATGTGCTGAAGGGCATAAACCTGCACATAGACAAGGGGGAATTCGTATCCATCATGGGTGCCTCGGGCTCGGGGAAATCTACCCTGCTGAACATTCTGGGCATACTGGACAACTATGACACGGGGGAGTACTACCTGAACGGCAAACTGATAAAGAACCTCAGCGAGAACAAGGCTGCCGAGTACCGCAACCGCATGATAGGATTCATATTCCAGTCGTTCAACCTCATTTCGTTCAAAGACGCCATGGAGAACGTGGCCCTGCCGCTGTTCTACCAAGGGGTGGGACGGCGCAAGCGCAATGTCCTGGCCATGGAGTACCTGGACAAGCTGGGGCTGAAGGACTGGGCGCACCACATGCCCAACGAAATGAGCGGCGGGCAGAAGCAGCGCGTGGCCATAGCCCGAGCACTCATCACGCAGCCGCAAATCATTCTTGCCGACGAGCCCACGGGCGCCCTGGACAGCAAGACGTCGGTAGAGGTGATGCAGATACTGAAAGACCTGCACCAGACGGGCATGACCATCGTGGTGGTGACGCACGAAAGCGGCGTGGCCAACCAGACGGACAAGATAATCCACATTAAAGACGGAGTGATAGGCAGCATCGAGGAGAACCTGAAGCACGACGCCTCGCCCTTCGGGCAAAACGGGCTGATGAAATGACACTATCCCTCGTTCCTCATTCTTAATTCTTCATTTTTTATGATTGACCTTTGGCAAGAAATTTACGGAACCATCCGGCGCAACAAGCTCCGCACGTTCCTCACGGGCTTTGCCGTGGCATGGGGCATCTTCATGCTCATCGTACTGCTGGGCGCCGGCAACGGGCTTATACACGCTTTCGAGCAAAACACCTCGCAGAGCGCGCTGAACTCCATACGGGTATTTCCGGGATGGACCACCAAACCCTACGACGGCCTGCAGGAGGGCCGCTACGTGCAGCTGGACAACCGCGATGTGGACGACACGGGCACACTGTTCACCGAGCATGTGCTCGAGGCAGGCGCCACCGTGTCGCAAGGCGGGCTCGACATCAGCTACGGGGGCGAATACGTCAACCTGTCGCTGCTGGGGGTGTACCCCAACTACAAGGAGGTAGAGGCGGTGAAGACCTACACGGGCCGCTTCATCAACCAGACCGACCTGAAGGAGCGCCGCAAGGTGATAGTGCTGCACCGCAAGTCGGCCGACGTGCTGTTCGGCAAGGCGCACACCGACCCGCTGGGCAAGTTTGTCAACGTGGGCGGAGTGGCCTACCAGGTGGTGGGCACCTTTACCGACCAGGGCAACATGGAGCCCAGCGAGGCTTACGTGCCCTTCTCCACCCTACAGACCATATATAATAAAGGAAACAAGCTGAACAGCATCATCTTCACCACGCAGGGCCTAACCGATGAAGAGAGCAACGAGGCCTTTGAAGAAGGCTACCGCCGCGTGATAGCCGCCAACCACCGCTTCGACCCTGAGGACGACGGCGCCATCTGGCTGTGGAACCGCTTCACCAGCTACCTGCAGACGCAGAACGCCATGGCCATACTGCGCACGGCCATCTGGGTGATAGGCATCTTCACGCTGCTGAGCGGCATTGTGGGCGTGAGCAACATCATGCTCATCACCGTGAGGGAGCGCACGCACGAGTTCGGCATACGCAAGGCGCTGGGCGCCAAGCCGCGCAGCATACTGTGGCTCATCATCGTGGAGAGCGTCACCATCACCACGGTGTTTGGCTACGTAGGGCTGGTGGCGGGCATCGGGGCCACGGAGTGGATGAACGCCGCCTTCGGCAGCCAGACGGTGGACGCGGGCATGTTTGAGGCGCAGATGTTCAGCGACCCCACGGTGGACCTGGGCATTGCCGTGCAGGCCACGCTGACGCTCATCATTGCCGGCACGCTGGCGGGCTTCTTCCCCGCCCGGAAGGCCACCAGGATACGGCCCATCGAGGCCTTGAGGGCAGATTAACACAATCACGGACAGAACCGATAAGCATTATGAAAATAGACAGAGACACACTGGAGGAGATACTCGTCACCATCACCCGCAACAAGACGCGCAGCCTGCTCACGGCGTTCGGCGTGTTCTGGGGCATCTTCATGCTCATTGCGCTGATAGGGGGCGGACAAGGGATGCAGCAGGAGCTGCAGCACGAGTTTGAAGGCTTTGCCACCAATTCGGGCTTCCTGATATCGAACAGCACCAGCATGCCCTACAAGGGCTTCAAGAAAGGCCGCTGGTGGGATGTGGACGTAGACGACGTGGAGCGCGTACGCCAGGTGCCCGGCGTGGAAGTGGCCACCCCCAGCACGGCCATGTGGGGCAAGACGGCCTCGTACGGGGGCAACAAGTACGAGTGCTCCGTCAAGGGCCTCTACCCCGAGTACGAGCGGATAGAGCACCAGGAGATGGCCTACGGCCGCTTCATCAACGACGTGGACATACGCGAGGCGCGCAAGGTGTGCGTCATAGGCAAGCGCGTGTACGAAAGCCTCTTCAAGCCGGGCGAAGACCCCTGCGGGCAGTATGTGCAGGTGGACAGCGTGTACTACCGCGTGGTGGGCATGTGCGCCAGCGAGGGCAACGTCAACATACAGGGGCAGGCATCGGAGGCCGTCACCCTGCCCTACACCACGATGAAGAACGTGTACAACCTGGGCGACAAGGTGCAGGTGGTGTGCTTCACCATGAAGCCGGGCTATAAGGTGAAAGACGTGCAACCCGAGGTGGAACGCCGCGTCAAGGCCGCCCACTACATCCACCCCGACGACCCGCAGGCCGTGATGCTGCTCAACCTGGAGGCCATGTTCAGCATGATGGACAACCTGCTTACCGGCACCCGCCTGCTGGCCTGGCTCGTGGGGCTGGGCACGCTGCTGGCCGGGGCCATAGGGGTGAGCAACATCATGATGGTCACCGTGAAGGAGCGCACGGTGGAGATAGGCATCCGCCGTGCCATCGGGGCAAGGCCGCGCGACATATTGCAGCAGATTATGTCCGAAAGCATCGTGCTCACCACCGTGGCCGGACTGGCGGGCATCTCGTTCGGCGTATTCGTGCTGAACGTGCTGGAGACGGCCGTCAACCCGCCCGGCGTGGTGGAGACGCACTACCAAGTGTCCTTCGGCCTGGCCATAGGCACCTGCCTGCTGCTCGTGGCCCTGGGCGTATTGGCCGGGCTGGCCCCTGCCTACCGCGCCATGGCCATCAAGCCGATAGACGCCATACGCGACGAGTGAAGGGCCATTACCCGCTCGGGTAACAGACAGTTTCCTATTCGGGGAACAGACCGTTTACTATACGGAAAACAGACAAAGACATAAAAAGGAAACAAACAATAAACACTATACGACAATGAAAAAGTACCTGAAGTATGCAGTGCTTGTCCTCGTGGCAGGCCTGTTCATCTGGACCTTCGTGTTCCTGTGGCAAAAATCGAGGCCCGAAGTCACGACCTATCAAGTGGTGTCGCCCACCGTGGCCGACCTGGAGAAAACCACCGTCATCACCGGCAAAGTGGAGCCGAGGGACGAGGTGAAAATCAAGCCCCAGATATCGGGCATCATCGACGTGCTCTACAAAGACGCCGGGCAGATGGTGAAGAAGAACGAGGTCATCGCCAAGGTGAAAGTCATCCCCGAACTGGGCACCCTGAACTCGGCAGAGAGCCGCCTGCGCCTGGCCGAAATCAACGGGCGGCAGGCCGAGACCGACTTTGCCCGCCTGCAGGAACTCTATGCCGACAGCCTCATCAGCGCCGAAGAGTACGAGCAGGGCGAAGTGGCCGTGAAGCAGGCAAGAGAAGAGATACAAGCCGCTGCCGACAATCTGCAGATTGTGAAGGAAGGCATTACGCAGAACAGCGCCGCCTACAGCAGCACCCTCATCCGCAGCACCATCGACGGGCTGATACTGGACGTGCCCATCAAGGTGGGTAACTCCGTCATCATGGCCAACACCATGAACGATGGCACCACCATCGCCACCGTGGCCGACATGAGCGACCTCATCTTCCGCGGCAACATCGACGAGACCGAGGTGGGCCGCGTGCGCGAAGGCATGCCCGTGAAGCTCACCATCGGCGCCCTGCAGAACTACACCTTCGAGGCGCAGATAGAGTACATCGCCCCCAAGGCCACGGAAGAGAACGGCGCCAACCAGTTTGAAATGAAGGCTGCCGTCACGGTGCCCGACACCGTCACCATACGCAGCGGCTACTCGGCCAACGCCGAGATTGTGCTGGAGCGGGCAAAGGGAGCCCTCAGCGTGCCCGAAAGCACCGTCGAATTCCAGGGCGACAGCACCTTTGTGTACGTGCTGACCGACAGCGTGCCCCAACAACACTTCCGCCGCCAACCCGTAGAAGTAGGCATGAGCGACGGCATCAACATCGTGATACGCAGCGGGCTGACGCTGGCCGACCGCATACGTGGCGCCGAGCAAGAGTAACCGTATAACCCCTTGACTTTATAACAGACATAGCATGAAACCCTTTTACTACCTGATACTTGCCGCATGTGCCACCGGCGGAGCGCATGCACAGGCGCAAGAGCCCTGGTCGCTGCGCCGCTGCATAGACTATGCCATAGAGCACAACATCAACATCCGGCAAAGCGACAACGCCGCCAAGCAAAGCGAAATAGAAGTGAACACGGCCAAATGGGCGCGCCTGCCCAACCTGAACGGCTCGGCCAACCAGAGCTGGAACTGGGGACGCACGCAGACCGCCGTGCCCGATGAGGATACGGGCGACTACTCCACCGTCTACGTCAACACCAGCAGCAACGGCACCAACCTGTCGCTCAGCACCAGCATCCCCCTGTTCACCGGCCTGCAGCTGCCCAACCAGTATGCCCTGGCCAAGCTGAACCTGAAGGCCGCCGTGGCCGACCTGGAAAAGGCCAAGGAAGACATCAGCATCAACATTGCCTCGGCCTACCTGCAAGTGCTGTTCAACCAGGAGCTGCGCGACGTGGCGCAAGGCCAGGTGGAGCTGAGCCACGAGCAATGCGCCCGCATCGAGCGCCTGGCGCAGATGGGCAAGGCTTCGGCCGCCGAGGTGGCGGATGCACGCTCGCGCGTGGCGCAAGACCAAATGACCCTGGTGCAGACGGACAACGACTACCACCTGTCGCTGCTCGACCTGGCGCAACTCATCGAGCTGGACAGCCCCGAAGGCTTCGTGCTCGAAGCGCCCCAAGACTCGCTGCAGCTGCAACTGCTTACCAACCCCGAAGACATCTACAACGCGGCGCTGCTGAGCAAGCCGGCCATACAGGCCGCGCAATACAGGCTGGAGGGCAGCAAGCACAGCATCCGCATTGCCCAAAGCGGGTATTACCCCCAGCTGAGCCTGTCGGGCAGCCTGGGCACCAGCTATTACTCCACCATCAACCGCACCTTCAGCCAGCAGATGAGCGACAACTTCAACAAGTACGTGGGCATCAGCCTCAGCGTGCCCCTGTTCAACCGCCTGGCCACCCGCAACCAGGTGCGCGCCGCCCGCCTGCAACGCGAAAACTACGCCCTGCAGCTGGACGACGCCAAGAAGACATTGTACAAGGAGATACAGCAGGCATGGTACAACGCCACCGCCTCGCAGGCCAAGTACACCAGCAGCCACGCCGCCATGCTGGCCAGCGCGGAATCCTTCCAACTGATGGCACGGAAGTATGAAGGCGGTAAGGCCAACGCCGTGGAGTACAACGAAGCCAAGCAAAACCTGATGAAGGCGCAAAGCGACGAGCTGCAGGCCAAGTACGAGTACCTGTTCCGCACGAAGATTCTGGACTTCTACCAGGGCATCCCCTTAGAGTAGGCGGATGCCGTCGGCCTCCAGGCGGATGAGGCGGCGTTTGTAAAGGTCGCCCACCGCCTGCTTGAAGGTCTTCTTGCTCACGCCGAAAGCGGCATAGATTTCCTCCGCCGGGCTCTTGTCGGTCAGCTGTATGCGGCCCTGGTTGCGGCGGATGTATTCCAACAACTCTTCCGAAAAGTCCGTCACCTTGCCACGGCCTTCGCGCTGCAGGGCCAGGTCTATCTTGCCGTCGGGGCGCACTTGCCTGACGTAGGCCTGCGCCTTGTCGCCCACCCGCAGGGGCCGGAACACCTGGTTTTCGAACAGCAGGCCGGCATAGCGGTTGTCCACAATCACCTTATAGCCCAAGTCGGTGCGCTTCCACACCAATACATCGACCTCGTCTCCGGAGTGGAAAGGCGGCTGCTCGTCCACGGCGAGGTAGCGCTCTACCTTGGCCGAGGCCACGATGCGGTAGCTCTCTTCATCCAGGTGCACGTGCACCACATAACTGCGGCCCACCTCCATGCGCTCGCGCTGCTCGCGGAAGGGGACGAAGAGGTCCTTCATCAGCCCCCAGTCTAGGAAAGCGCCGTATTGGTTGACCCATGCCACGCGCAGGCAGGCAAAGTCGCCCACTTGCGCCAGCGGCTGCTGCGTGGTGGCCACCAGCCGCTCTTCATTGTCGAGGTAGAGAAAGACGTTCAGCTCGTCGCCCACCTCGCACCCTTGGGGCACGTAGCGCGCCGGGAGTAGGATGCGCCCCTCCTCGCCGCCATCCAGGAACATGCCGAAATCCACCTTCTTCACCACTTTCAAGATATTGAATCTTCCTAATGCTATAGCCATATCCGTAACATTGATTTCGGCTACAAATATAGCGAAAAAAAGCGTAGTACAGCCACCGACCGGGCGTAGTATCGCCACCGACCAAGCGTAGTATCGCTACCGACCGGGCGTAGTATCGCCAGCAAATGCCTTAACTTACATCAAAAACACGGGGCTTTGTCAAAATATAACAGTTGCAGGTGCACAACTTTGGCGAGAAAGGACTATCTTTGTGGCACGCTAAAAAGAATACATATTTATATTACTCACTTTAAACTTCTAAAATTATGGAATTTCTGACTAATGAGAAGTTGACCATCGTCGGCGCAGCCGGCATGATTGGTTCCAACATGGCACAAACTGCCATCATGATGCACCTTACCCCGAACATCTGCCTGTACGACCCCTACGGCCCGGGCTTGGAAGGTGTGGCAGAGGAAATGTTCCACTGCGGCTTCGAAGGAGTAAACCTGACTTTCACTTCCGACATCAAGGAAGCGCTGACAGATGCCAAATATGTCGTATCTTCCGGTGGCGCCGCCCGCAAGGCCGGCATGACCCGCGAAGACCTGCTGAAGGGCAACGCCGCCATTGCCGAAGAGTTCGGCAAGAACATCAAGGCCTATTGCCCGGACGTTAAGCACGTTGTCGTTATCTTCAACCCCGCCGACATCACCGGCTTGATTACCCTGCTCTACTCCGGCTTGAAACCCAGCCAGGTAACTACGCTGGCCGGTCTGGACAGCACCCGCCTGCGCAGCGAGCTGGCCAAGCACTTCAAGATGTGCCCGGACAAGATTCAGAACTGCCGCACCTACGGCGGCCACGGCGAGCAGATGGCTGTATTCGCCTCTACCGCTACCGTGGACGGCAAACCGCTGACCGACATTATCGGCACGCCCGAACTGACCAAGGAACAGTGGGCTGAAATCCAGCAAAAGGTTATCAAGGGCGGTTCCAACATCATCAACTTGCGTGGCCGCTCCTCTTTCCAAAGCCCGGCTTACGTATCCATCGAGATGATTGCCGCAGCCATGGGTGGCAAGCCCTTCAACTGGCCTGCTGGCCGCTACTGCTCGTTCAAGGGCTTCGACCACATCATGATGGCCATGGAAGTTACCATCACGAAGAACGGCTGCGCTTACGAAGAAGTAATCGGCACCCCCGAAGAGATGGAAGACCTGAAGAAGAGCTACGGCCACCTCTGCTCGCTGCGCGACGAGGTTATCGCCATGGGCGTGCTTCCTCCCGTTGACCAGTGGCACAGCATCAACCCGAACATCGACTGATGAGCGCACATACCGGCAATCTCCCCTCCCCCACGGGCAAAAAAGGAGGTTGCCGACAAGCAAAAAAGAGCTTTCCTGCACGGGGAAGCTCTTTTTTATGCATTTTTCCGCCGAAAGCATTGCAGTATTAAAAAAACTCCTTATCTTTGCACCCGCAAACCGCAAAAGGTGCCATAGCTCAGTTGGTAGAGCAAAGGACTGAAAATCCTTGTGTCCCCGGTTCGATTCCTGGTGGCACCACCACAAATACGGTATCGGAATGTAGCGCAGTTGGTAGCGCACTACGTTCGGGACGTAGGGGTCGGGCGTTCGAGTCGCCTCATTCCGACACAAGAAACGAAAAAGCCGCTGTCTGCACAGCGGCTTTTTCATTTCTGCCTTGCCCAGGCGCCAGCAGCCTAACCCAACACCTTGGCAAACCGTTCCAAGAACCGATTGGCCTCGTCCATGCTCAGGCAAAGCGGGGGAAGCAGGCGGACAACGTTTGTGCCGCTGACGCCCGTAAACACATGCTGCTCCTTCAGCAGGCGGGTACGCAGCTCCTTGATGGGCTGCTCAAACTCCAGGCCAATCATCAGGCCACGGCCGCGCACGTCTTTTATCTGCGGCAGCTTCTTCAGTTCCTCCAGCAAGTAGGTACCCACGCGGGCGGCGTTCTCTATCAGCCCTTCGCCTTCTATGACGTCGAGCACCGCCAAGGCTGCCGCACACGCCAGGTGGTTGCCGCCAAACGTGGTGCCCAGCTGCCCATACACGGGCTTGAACTCGGGGCTGATGAGCACCGCCCCCATGGGGAAGCCGTTGCCGATGCCCTTGGCCACAGTAATCATGTCCGGGCGGATGCCTGCGTATTGGTGAGCGAAGAACTTGCCGCTGCGGCCGTAACCGCTCTGTATCTCGTCGAGGATGAGGACGGTGCCTGCCGCCGTGCACTCCTCGCGCAAGGCCTGCATAAAGTCGTCCGTAGGCAGCTGGATGCCGCCCACGCCCTGGATGCCCTCAATAATCACGGCACATACATCACCCTTTCTCAACTCAGCCTTCATGGCCTCCGTGTCGTTCAGGGGCAGGTAGGTGACGTGCCGGTTGGCGTTGACGGGCGCAATGATTTTCGGATTGTCCGTCACCTCCACGGCCAGCGAAGTGCGCCCGTGGAAGGCCTTGGCGAAACTGATGATGCGTGTCCGCCCGTTGTGGAAGGAGGCCAGCTTCAAGGCGTTCTCGTTGGCTTCCGCGCCGCTGTTGATGAGGAACAGCTGGTAGTCGTCGTAGCCGCAGGCCTTGCCCAGGCGTTCGGCCAACTGCACCTGTAGTTTGTTGATTACTGAATTGGAGTAGAAGCCCAAGGTGGCCACCTGCTTGCTAATCATCTCCACGTAGTGAGGGTGCGCATGGCCGATGGAGATGACGGCATGCCCGCCGTAGAGGTCGAGGTACTCGGTGCCTTGCTCGTCCCATACATGGCAGCCTTTGCCCCGCACAATGTTGATGTCGAATAAGGGATATACGTCAAAGAGTTTCATATTGATAATGAAGAATCTTATTAAATTAAAAATTAAGAATTAAGAATGAAGAACTAAGAATGAAGAATTAGGCTGCGCTGTCAGTGTACATTATCACGCCGCATGGTAAATTCTTCATTCTTCGTTCTTCATTCTTCATTAAAACGCACTCGGTTTCAGCCTCAGCCCCACCGTCTCCTCCAGGTTGAACAGCAGGTTCATGTTGTGCACGGCCTGGCCGCTGGCGCCTTTCAGAAGGTTGTCGATGACGGAGATGATGAGCAGCTTGTCGCCATGCTTCTCCAGGTGGAGCAGGCACTTGTTGGTGTTCACCACCTGCTTCAGGTCGATGTTCTTGTCCACCACGTGGGTGAAGGAGTCGCGCTCGTAGTACTCCGTGTAGATGCGCGTCAGCTCGTCGATGCTGCACTTGTTGCGCACCACCATGGTGGCAAAGATGCCGCGAGGGAAGGCGCCCCGGTAGGGGATGAAGTCTATCTCCGAATCGAAACTGTTCTGCAACTGCTTCAGCGACTGCTTTATCTCGGGCACATGCTGGTGCTCGAATGCCTTGTACACGCTCAGGTTGTTGTCGCGCCAGCTGAAGTGGCTCGTCGCGCCCGGCTTCACGCCCGCCCCGGTGCTGCCGGTGATGGCGTTTACCACGATGTCGCCCGTCAGCATCAGGTGCTTGGCCAGGGGCAGCAGTCCCAACTGGATGCAGGTGGCAAAGCAGCCGGGATTGGCCACGTGCTGCGCCTTGCAGGTGGCGCGCCGGTTCAGTTCGGGCAAGCCGTAGATGAAGTCGTTGCCCTCGGCCTTGAGGCGATAGTCCATAGAGAGGTCTATAATCTTCAGCCCTTCTGGGATGTCGTGGCTCTCCATGAACTTGCGCGTGTCGCCATGCGCGGTGCAGAAGAAGAGGCAATCGATGTCCTCCAGCGGCAGCTGGTCGGTGAAGCGCAGGTCGGTCTCGCCATAAAGGCCCTCGTGCACGTCGGTCACGCGGTTGCCGGCGTTGCTGCCGCTGTTGATGAATACGATTTCTGCCTCGGGGTGGTTGATGAGCAAGCGGATAAGCTCGCCGGCGGTATACCCCGCCCCGCCTATAATTCCTACTTTTATCATAGTAATGAAGAATGAAGAATGAAGAATGAAGGACGGAGGCCGCCCCTGCGTTCCTCACCCGGTGTTGTCATTGTCGGTAATAAGGGTTTGGCTCTTCCGGGATGACGAGCATCAGGATGAAGTAAACCAGCACGCCCGAGAAGACGGTGAATATGGTGAGTAGCACGTAGGCCACCCGCACCACCGTGGGGTCGAGGCCGAAATAATTGGCAAAGGCGGCACATACGCCCGCCAGCATGCGCCCCTTCCGGGGGCGGCGAAGTTTCTTGGGTTCGTCCATGCGATAAAGGTCGTTTAAGGGTTTATAAATATTTACAGCCGGAGTGATGTGACATCAGACGCCGTCTGATGTAGGATGAGACGGCGTCTGATGCAGGATGAAACGCCGTCCGATGTGGCATCAAACGTCGTCTGATGTCCGGCCCTCCCAAAACCCGCCTACAGATGCTTCTGGGACAGGTAGGGAGGTTGCGTCGGCTTATTCAGAATCCTTTACAATGCGTCGGCTCACTCCATCTCGTCCTTATGGCAGGCGTAGTAGGCGCGCAGGGGGGTGCTGAGCACTTTAATGAAGCCCTTGGCGTCTTCCGCCGTCCAGCCCTTCTGCATCTCGCCGTATTCGCCAAACTTGTTTTTCACCAAGTCGTCCGCGCTCTCCACGCCCACGGTGTGGAAGCCGTAGGGGCGCAGCTCCAGGATGGCCGTGCCGTTCACGTGACGCTGGCTGGAGGTGAGCATGGCCTCGATGTCGCGCATCACCGGCTCCAGGTACTCGCTTTCGTGCAGGAACATGCCATACCAGTTGGCCACCTGGTCCTTCCAGTACTGCTGCCACTTGCTCAGCGTGTACTTCTCCAGGAAGCGGTGCGCGCCGATGATGAGCATCGGGGCGGCAGCCTCAAAGCCCACGCGGCCCTTGATGCCGATGATGGTGTCGCCCACGTGCATGTCGCGCCCTATGGCGTAGGCCGCTCCAATCTCTTCTACTTTCTGAATAGCCTTGATAGGGTCGTCTATGCGCTCGCCGTTCACGGCCTTCAGCTCGCCCTGCTCAAAGGTGAGGCGCAGCTGCTCGGTGCCCTCCTTGGTGCAGTGCTTCAGGTAGGCGCTCTCCGGCAGGCCCTGTGCCGAGTCCAGGATTTCGCCGCCGCAGATGCTGGTGCCCCAGATGCCTACGTTGTACGAGTACTTCAGCTTGGCAAAGTCGGCGGCAAAGCCATGCTTGTTCAGGTAGTCTATTTCCTCCTGGCGGCTCAGGGCCATGTCGCGTGTCAAGGTGATGATTTCCACGCCCGGCGCCATCACCAGGAAGGTCATGTCGAAGCGCACCTGGTCGTTGCCCGCTCCCGTAGAGCCGTGGGCAATGGCATCGGCCCCAATCTCGTTGGCATAGCGCGCGATGGCCAGTGCCTGGAAGATGCGCTCCGAGCTGACGGAGATGGGGTAAGTGCCGTTGCGCAGCACGTTGCCGTAGACCATGTACTTCAAGCTCTTCTCGTAATACTCGTGCGTCACGTCGAGGGTGACGTACTTGGTGGCGCCCAGCTTGTAGGCGTTCTCCTCGTTGGTCTTGAGCTGCTCGGCGCTGAATCCGCCCGTATTGGCGCAGGCCGCATGTACTTCGTATCCTTTCTCCTTGGCCAGATACATCACGGTGAACGAGGTGTCCAGCCCGCCGCTGAAGGCGACTACTACTTTCTTTTTCTGTTCCATAATTATTGAATTGAGAATTGAGAATTGAGAATTAAGAAATAATACTTCGTCCTTCCGGAGGCCTTCCTTTGCCCTTTCCTGTATTTTTTAATTCTCAATTCTCAATTTTTAATTAAATCTTGTCTTCCTCATGCAGCGCCGGGTCGTACAGCATGGCCGTGCAGATGCAGAACTTGCGGTTCTTGGCCACGAGGATGTCGTGGTTCACGCAGCCCTCGCATCCCTTCCAGAAGGCGTCGTCGTCCGTCAGCTCGTTGAAGGTGACGGGCACGTAGCCCAGCTCGGTGTTCATCTTCATCACCGCCGCGCCGCTGGTCAGGCTGCGCAGGCGCGCCAGGCGGAACGAGGCCTGCTTGATGCGCTTGGCCAGCCCCAGCCCCCGGTATTTGGGGTGCACTATCAGGCCCGAGGTGGCCACATACTGCTTGTTGCCCCAACTCTCTATGTAGGTGAAGCCTGCAAAGTCGGTGCCACACAGGGCAATGATGGCCTTGCCCTCCTTCATCTTGGTGGCCACATACTCGTGCGTGCGCTCGGCAATGCCGGTGCCCCTCACCTTGGCGGCCTCCCGTATGGTATCTAAAATCGTATCGACGTAAACTTCATGGGAGGCGTCTGCCACCATCACATCAATTTGTTTCGAGTCCATTGCTACTGTCTTGCTAAGTGCGGGGCGGGCGGGAAAGGATGCTTGCCCGTCCGTGCCCCCAAAATTACATATTTATTATTTTATATTAGGTATGATTTCCGATAAAAAATCCCGTATCCTGCCGTGCGGAATGCCCTCGCGTATCACCATCATGATGGTGTCATCGCCCGCTATGGTGCCCAGAATGTCGGCACACTCCCGGTTGTCTATGTCGTAAGCCATGCTGCTGGCATAGCCCGGACGCGTGCGTATAACGGCCAGGTTGCCCGAAAAGTGCAGCGACACAAATCCGCTGTGCATCAGCATCTCGCTGGTGCTCTGCGCGTTCGTGCGCTTGTACATGATGTTGTTTGGCAGCACGTACACATACTTCCCGTTGATGTTGGCCGCCTTGGCCACCTTCAACTGCTTCAAGTCGCGCGACAAGGTTGCCTGCGTCACCTCGAAGCCCTCGTCCTCCAGAGCCTTCAGCAGTTCGTCTTGCGAGCCCACCTCCTTGCCCGAGATTATCATCTTGATGGCATCCAGTCTATCGGCTTTCTTCTTCATCGATTTGCATATTTATTCTAAAACGGGGCAAAATTACGCTTTATTTTTGAAATAATATGCAGTTCTACCCGTTTTTTATACTGATTTATACAAAAAATCCGCTCCGCCGCCCCTGCGACAAATATTCTTACCCACCCTGTACACATTTTCTACCTTCCACCTCCTTTCTATAACGAGGGAAAAGAAAAGGAGCAGATAAGGAGCGGGTAAGGAGAAGGTAAGGAGAAGAAAAGAAGATGGTAAAATGAGAGAACATGCAGCATTACTATCAGATTGATACACAAAGCATAAAAGATACATATTTTTAGGCAATCCATCCGAATTCAAGATTTTATGGTGTAAAGATTCCGGATTTTTATTATCAAGAATTATTACGAAGATACAGTCGCAGGAGGAACTAAAACAAAAATTATTGTACCAAAACTACTGCATATTTTGAAAAATGCAGCGGTTTTGAAGCCTACAAAAAGATTGAAATACTCATTTTCATTTGTTTAGCACAAGAAGATTTGCTAACTTTGCGTTATTCTAATTGCATGGCCATGTCGGATGAAGTAATAAAGCAAGAGTTATTGGCGAAACTAAAGCAAGAACATTGCTTTTGGTCGTATAATGAGGATTCAATCAAGGTGGGTTGTCCTACAGGCTCATCTCCCCTGGATTGCTTTTGGTCGTATAATGAGGATTCAATCAAGGATATCCCCGATGATATGCTGATTGAAAAGACTTTGTTGCATCTTGACTTGGACGACATCAACCGGCTCTTCCTGATTTACCCTTTCAAGAAAATAAAGCGGGTGTGGCTGGATTACCTTATTCCACAAGAAGAATACCTCTACACACTAAACCGATTCTTTGCCTGGTACTATTTCAAGGCGAAGAAACCGGATGCTTACATAAAATCTATGGCTACCCGCCACTTCAACAAGCTATCGGCATGAAAGGTTTGGCTCCACATACCCGGCAGGTCTTTGAAGCAGTCTCAAAACCGGACTGCATCAAGCCTTATCTTTTGGTGGGTGGCACAGCCTTGTCTTTGCAGATAGGTACCCGGCAGAGTGAGGACTTGGACTTTATGAAGTGGCGCACGTACAGAGATGAGAAGATGGAAGTGGCATGGTATCAGATAGGAATCTGCTGGCCATGTTAACCAACGGAAATCGTTTCACACGGGACGCGCATTTTGAACAACTCAAACCGGTATATGCCGTTACTGCGAAAGAAATCGAAGCTTATATAAAGACTTGCTTGAAGTAGCAAAGCTTACAAAAGCGTACTCATGAACGTGATAAACGTTTTTTCCATTCCCATTTTGCACATCATATCCCATTTTTCCCTAACTTTGCGCAGTTTTCCTGCATCTATGTTTCTCTTGCAGAAGCCGGGAGGGTGGGAAACAAACATATAAAGAAAAGACGTTTACTTGACGTTTTGTCTTTGGCACTTCAAAACTTCGCAAACTTTGAACTCTAGCTGAAAGACAAAGCAACAGTAGATGTCTGCGTGGTATGTTCATGCCCTTGGTGCGCCCTTTCGCAAGGAGTGCACCAAGTTGCTATACATATCGGCGTGGGCTTCTGCGTTGCTCGTTCTTGCTAGAGTGGGCAATGCGAAGGCCTTGAAGTGCGGGACGAGTAACAGGTACAGATTCCCGCGCTTTTTCTTTATATGGTAAAGGCTTTCGCAAACTTTTTATCAATCGTCCGGACTTCGGGGAATCTGCATGGACTTTACTAAAACATAGCAAAGCAGTATGCAAAAACGCTTTACACGCATTTTCCCCATGGCCATAGCCGCAGCATGCCTGGTCTTGGGCGCTTGCAGCGACGACTATGACGACTCCGCCCTGTGGGAGGCGGTGAACGACCACGAGAACCGCATTGAGTCGCTGGAGCAGTGGCAGGAACAAGTGAATAACAACATTGCCGCCCTGCAGCAACTCATCAGTACTACAGACTACATTACTGGCGTTACTCCCGTCGTGCAAGGCAGCGAGGAGGTGGGCTACACCATCACCTTTCTGCACTCCGACCCTATCACCATCTATCATGGTAAGCAAGGGGCGCAGGGGGCTGACGGTGAGACGCCGCAAATCAGCATCGTGCAAGGAGAAGACGGCAATTGGTATTGGACGCTGAACGGCCAACTGCTGACCGACGATGAGGGTAACCCCATCCGCGCCAACGGCCTGGACGGGCAGGATGGTGCCGACGGACAGCCGGGTGCGCCGGGACAAGACGGTGAAGACGGAAAACCGGGCGCTCCCGGCCAAGACGGAGAGGATGGCCAGCCCGGGGCACCGGGGCAAGACGGTCAGGATGGTGAAGATGGCGCGCCGGGCAAGGATGCACCCCTTCCGCAGCTCGCCACCGGGCAAAGTCTTTCCGCCCAAGGCATCACGAAAGATGCTGAAGGCGCTGCCCTCGTAGCGGATGCCATCTATCTTAGTGTAGACGAGGGCAAGACGTGGTATCGCGTATCGGGCGAAGATGGTGAGGACGGAAGACCGGGGTCGGCAGGCCGCCCGGGAGTGGATGGCGACGATGGGGATGCCTTCTTCAAAAGCGTGGATACAGAGGGAGAGGACTATGTGGTCTTCACACTGACAGACGGGACAACATTCCAAGTGCCCAAGTACAAGGGAACAATACTGACATTCGCGCAGAACGGGGAGGAATTGATGGACTTGACGCAGGCGATAGACGTGGCAGCTGGCGAGCTGACTTATACCCTTCTATCCGGAAGCACAGGGCAGGTATCCGCACGCATATTAGAAGGAGAAGACTGGGTAGCACAAGTAGATGACAACACCATCACAATAGCCGGTAGCATTGGCGGAGAGGCCCTCGTAGAAGTGATTCTAAGCGAAAATGGCAAGGTAATAGAACTTTATCGGCTCATGGTAAAGCAAACCGGACTTAGGGGAGAAGGAACGGCAGCAAGTCCTTACCTGATTTCCACAACCGACGAACTGATAGCCTTAGTAGGAACTATAAATAATGAAACCACTGCAGATGAAGACGGACATGCAGAAAATAGATATAATATTGAATTATCCAATGACATAGACATAACAGGCATAGAGTGGCAACCTATAGGATGTGTCAGTGGAAGCAGGAATGTCTTTTTCAATGGTGTTTTCAATGGAAATGGGCACGCCATTAAAGGATTAACAATAAAGAGAGAAAATGTGAATGCTGATGCTAATAAATATGTAGGACTATTCAGTCGTGTTGGCTCGAAAACACAAATCAAGAACCTTACATTGGAATCTCCATCCATTACAGGATTTCAATCTGTTGGTGCATTGATAGGCTCAGCCAATGGGGGCACGGTGGAAAATTGCCACATAAGAAATGCCCAAATATCCGGCACAAACAAGATAGGGGGCTTGATAGGAAATTTGGCATTTCCCACATTGGAGCCCGGAGAAACAAGAGCTATTGGAACCATTGTTACGAATTGCAGCGTGACAGGAAACCTGGAAGCGACAAGTAACACCGTTGGAGGCATTATTGGCGATGGAAGTTATAACATTCCTGATCCGCTTACGAGCATAACCGCTTGTTGGTTTGACGGGAATATTACGAGCGCGAAAGGCAACATTGGTGGCATTATAGGATACGTATATGGAATTACCGTCTCTATCACAGCTTCTTACTCATCAGGCACTTTCAAAACAGGAAAGCCGACTTACGGAGATGCTGTTATAGGAGGAATATTAGGGTATTATACGGGCAATCCTTCATCAGTCACCATAACGGGATGCTATTCCACTGCCACGTTTGAAAAAGAAGCAGAAGTCAAAGACACTGCTATCGGCGGAATTGTCGGGAATCGGTCTTCGTCAGCTGTTACCACTTGCGAAGCCTGTTATTGGCAATGCACAGGAACAGAAACAGGTGTAGGCAGCGGAGAAATAGCAAGCGGAATAACTGAGATAGAAGAGCCTACTACTTGGGCTTCAGCCATGGGAGTTATGAACACTGCAACTGCTAGCACCGGTTGGCAATACATCACTAATAATGAGAATGAGGACATACCACTGGTTTTAGGCCAAAAGTAACTTCTGTCAAGAGCCAAGACCGCTGAGGAGACATTATCTTTTGGACGAAGTGCATCAAAATGGAGCGGACTGCTGCATTTTGGTGCACTTTGCTTTATCTGCAAGATTTCCAACAGCACCCTATGCAATAGAAAATTAAATGCTATATTTGCAAACGTAACTCTATAAGATACATCAGGCGATGGAAGATAAACAGATAATTGTAAACAGCCACGATGTGGTTTGCGACATTGAGTACTCTACATGGGTGGAAGATTTGAAGCAATCGTACCGCAACGCACAGGCAAACGCCGTAATAAAGACCAATTTTGAAAGACTGAAATGGTACTGGCACACAGGCGGAGAGCTTGTGATACGCAAAGCAGAAGAGCGTTGGGGCGCTGGCGTTGTGGAACAGGTAAGCCTTGATCTGCAAGCCGAGTTTCCCGACAGCAAAGGACTTAGTGCAGACAACCTTTGGGCAATGAAACGCTGGTACTCCTTTTATGCTGATAAAATACATGATGAAGAACTTGTACGTGACGTACAAGAATTGTATCATACAGATTTTCATACGGCTGCTATGGGGATAGTGCCTTTCCCCGACATCTTCGGTTTAATTCCATGGGGACATCATTTGGACATTGTCAGACTAACAAGTTCACTATCAGAAGCAACTTTTTATATCCAAAAAACAATTCAAGAAGGATGGAAACGAACTATATTGCAGCGTTATCTGAAAGCACGACTATATGAAAAACAAAGTGGAGCTATCAACAACTTTAAAGAACAGTTACCTGCAAAGCAAGCCGAGCTTGTACAAGAAATAACTAAAGAGACCTATGATTTTGGCTTTGTACAACTTCCACCAGATTATACAGAGCTAAACCTCGAAACAGCTTTGGAAAAACATATTTCGCGTTTCCTAATGGAACTTGGCAATGGCTTTGCATTTATTGGGCGACAAAAAGAAATCATTGTTGATGGCGTTAGCCGAAGAATTGACATGTTATTCTACCATGTACGTCTGCATTGCTACATTGTAGTTGAATTGAAAGCCGTCAGGTTTGAGCCTGAATTTGCAGGAAAGCTAAATTTTTATGTCAATGCAGTAAACGATATTTTACGCAGCGAGGGTGACAATCCTACGATTGGATTACTTATATGTAGTGACATGAAGCAGACTGAAGTACGCTATAGTTTCAAAGGACTATCGACTCCTATAGGTGTTGCCACTTACGATAATGTACAAATAGCGAATATCGAACGCGAACTGCCCAGTGTAGAACAATTGCAACAGAAAATCAAACAATTGGAAATACAACTAAGACGGAGAGAAGGAAGGACGCATAGTGACGACTTATGAAATCAGATATGCGGATTGATAGGAAAAAATGATTCTGGCCGCAACGGCTATAAAAAGTGCATCAAAGTGGAGCGGGCTGCTGCATTTTGGTGCACTGTGTTTTTATTGGTTAGATTCTACCTTGCTCCCTTGCATGCAATAAAAAGAAAGCACTATATTTGCCCAACATAACCTTAAGAACGCAGACATGGAGCAAAAACACCTGAACATAGACAACGATTTCCGCAACTGGATAAGCACGTTGAAAAAAGACATACGGCAAGCACAAATAAAAGCTGCCGTTAAAGTCAATTCGGAGCTGCTGCACCTCTATTGGCACTTGGGCGAAGAAATCGCCCGCAAGCAAAAGTTGGCCACATGGGGAGACGGGTGGCTGAAAGAACTGAGCCGTGAGTTACTGGCTGAGTTTCCGGATATGAAAGGCTTCTCCTTGCGAAACCTTCAGTCTATAAAGAAATGGTATTCATTTTATAATCAAACAGATACAATTGCGAAACAAGTTGTTGCGCAATTAGGGGAAACATTCTTCGCTGTGCCTTGGGGACACCACCTTTACATCATATCGCAATGCAAAGAGCCACAGAAAGCTATGTTTTTCCTGCAAAAGACGTTGGAAAATGGATGGAGCCGTTCCATGCTGCTAAATTTCCTGGATACTGACCTCTATGAACGGCAAGGACAGGCCTTGAACAACTTCACCAGGCTACTTCCCCAACCACAAAGCGACCTTGCGCAACAGACATTGAAAGACCCTTATAACTTCGACTTCTTGACGCTAACAGAAGGTTATCGTGAACGAGAACTGGAAGACGCACTGACTGCCAACATCACACGCTTTCTGCTTGAACTGGGGCAAGACTTTGCCTATGTAGGAAAACAAGTGCCCCTTGAAGTGGGCGACGAAACGCTGTTTGCCGATTTGCTGTTCTACCACCTTGAACTGCGCTGCTATGTCGTAGTAGAACTGAAGACATCTAAATTCAAAGGTGAATACTTAGGCCAGTTGGGACTATATGTCAGCGCTGTGAATCATTTGAAAAAGAAAGCCGCTGATAATGCTACCGTAGGTCTGCTTATCTGCAAGACAAAAAATGACGTCATAGCCCAATATGCCCTAGAAAGCACAAACCAGCCTATAGGCATTTCATCCTACGAGCTTTCAAGTTTTATCCCAGCAGAAATACAAAGTCAGCTGCCAACAATAGAAGAGATAGAAAAGAGCTTGTAACTACTTTATCCAAAGCTATCTATGTGCTAAAAGGCAAAGCTAAGACGAAAAAAAAGACGCTTGCAATGCTCTTTTTTCTGACGAGATGTTTGGCTTTTAACAAATAAACACTATATTTGTGCTCCAAAAATTACTTTTTTAAAATTTAATACCCATGGAAACACGTTTCCAACGCTTTAGCGTTATGGCCTTCGTGGCGGCAAGTTTAGGGCTTACGGCCTGCGTAAACAGTATCAAACAAGACATTCCCACAGAAGGCGAAATTCCCATTAGCTTTTCAGTAAAAATAGAAAAAGCTTCTACTAAAGTAACAAACAACGTATTTGAAGAAGGAGACCAATTAGGGCTTTTTGCCATATTATCGGACAACGACATCACGGAAGAACGCTACATAGACAACCTGAAGCTGAAAAGCGACGGCGATGAAAGCCTGATCCCGGAAAGGAATGTCTTTTACCCGGAGGGAGAAGGTGTAGCACTCGACTTTATCAGCTATTATCCGTATCAAGCGGAGGGCATTTCGACAGGCGATTCAAAACTCACAATCAGCGTACAGACCAACCAAAGCAAAGAAGGAAACTACTCGGCAAGCGATTTCCTTGTCGCCACAAAGGACAACGTGAAAAGCAGTTCGAAAGACGTTCAACTGAAATTCGAGCATAAGCTGACTAACATTAAGTTGACAATCACCCCGGGAGAGGATGCAGACATAGATAAAATATTGGAAGACAATCCGCAAATCATTGCCACTGGCTTTTGCTCGCAAGCAGAATATGACTTCCTTGAAGATGAATTTACGCCGACGGGGCAATGCTATGACATCACTCCCTCGGGAGAATGGAAAAAAGACGACGGGAAGCTGGTAGGCAAAGAGTTCATCATCATCCCGCAAGCCATAGGGGAAGAGCAAACCTTACAAATGGAATGGAACGGTAGGATTTATACCTGCGCCATGCCGGAGATTGAAGAGACTGACGGGAATGTGCAATACGAAATAGAAATTGATGCAACAGAGAATACAAGCCACCTGTTTTCCGGCATAGTAGCCAACATTGAGAAGTGGCCTGTTCCTATAGAAAAGGAAACGGACAACGGGGCACAATACTCTGCACTACACTTATCCATTCTTTCATTCAAGCCATCAAACGTCTACCACATTCATTCGGGAGGAAAAATCATTGCGGAAATCTGCAAAGAGTATCTCCAGTCGGACGACTTGACCACACAAGCCATCGTATCTTACCCCATAAAAGCCAATGAGACGGCAGACTTGAGCAAAGGCACCGTATTGCAGCTACTGGATATTGAAGAAGACATCAATGGAGGAACCCTGGAATGGGACTTGGATGACAATACCTTCACTTATGACGAAGGAGATTCCCCGCGCCTCCAACAGATATGCTATGATGAGCAGGGAAATGTATTGACTGAGCAATCCGACGAAGCAGTAAATATCAACGCCATTGCCTATACCCTGCGGGATACAAGGGATTCCAAAGACATCAAGCAATACCCCATTGTAAAAATTGGCACACAGTATTGGATGCGCAGCAATCTGCAAGCGACAATGTATAGGGATGGAACGGAAATCGAAGACCAAACGGTACAAGGCACAGAAGCAGGATACTTTACCGAAGACGAGGAAGAATATTTCTATAACGGGTATGTGCTTGAAGAAGAAGGGAAATATCTGGCTCCTGATGGCTGGAGAATCCCTTCGGAAGAAGATTGGAATATGCTGGATGAATATGTGGAAGGAGATGCTTCTTTATTGAAAGCCGGCGTTTGGAAAGATTATACGTACACGACAAAAGAAGAGGAAACTGTTATCGAAGAAGCACTACCTAACAGTAATCGCAGTATGCTAAACATTCTTCCTGTCGGGAATTGGTACAAGAGTGGCATTAATGAAAGTGCCATAGGGACTGTTTGTGCATACTGGACATGGAATGCCAATGAAAACAAGATTCCTGAAGAAACAGTATTCTTTCAATCACAGTACAACGAAATGACATGGGAATCTGTATATTCAAAAGGAAAAGATTACTACAGAGTCATCTCCGTCCGCTGCATAAGAGAATAACCTACCTCAAATTGCACCAACTCTCATTTCTTTTTCGTACTTTTGTCCCAATATGCGGAAATTTCCTCCAAAGGAACAAATACAACGGAAAAGAAATGAGAGTTATCGACCTAATAAACAGCACTGACCAGACAGCTTTTTCCTTCGAGATATTGCCCCCGCTGAAAGGCACAGGTATTGAAAAAGTGTATCAGGACATAGACACGCTACGGGAGTTCGACCCGAAATACATCAACATCACCACGCACCGTAGTGAGTATGTTTACAAAGACTTGGGCAACGGCATCTTTCAACGCAACCGCCTGCGCCGCCGACCGGGCACTGTAGCTGTGGCTGCCGCCATACAAAACAAGTATGGCATCACCGTTGTCCCGCATATCCTTTGCAGCGGCTTTACGCGTGAAGAAACAGAATACGTGCTGCTCGACCTCCAGTTTCTCGGCATCACCGACCTGCTGGTGCTTCGGGGCGACAAGGCAAAGCATGAATCCGTCTTTACACCTGAGCCCAATGGATACAGCCACGCCATTGAGTTGGAAGAACAAATCAACAACTTCAATAAAGGTATTTTTGTGGACGGCTCGGAGATGAAGATTACCAATACGCCTTTTTCATACGGAGTGGCATGCTACCCCGAAAAGCATGAAGAGGCCCCCAACCTGTCTACCGACATTTACTGGCTGAAGCAGAAAGTGGAAGCAGGAGCCGAATATGCCGTCACCCAGCTTTTCTACGACAACCGCAAATACTTCGACTTCGTGGAACGGGTGCGTAAAGAAGGCATCACCATCCCCATCATTCCGGGCATCAAGCCACTGAAAAGGCTATCCCAACTCAGCAGGATACCCAAGACGTTCAAGGTAGACATCCCCGAAGAACTGACCAAAGAAGTGCTGAAATGCAAAGACGACCAGGCCGTGCAACAAGTCGGCATAGAATGGTGCATCCAGCAGTGCAAGGAATTGATAGCTCACGGAGTGCCCAGCATACACTTCTACTCCGTATCGGCTGCCGACAGCATAAAGGAAGTGGCCAAACAAATCTATTAACACCCGATATTCTGCTCAGAGACAATGTTCAGTTTTCATGATGTCATAGGACAAGAGGAAGTCAAGCAAAAGCTATTGCATGAAGCCCATGAAGGCCGCATTGCCCATGCGCAACTGTTTTGCGGCCCCCCGGGAGGAGGGAAAATGGCTTTGGCGCTGGCCTATGCGCGCTATCTTTGCTGCCCCCACCACACGCCGACGGATGCTTGCGGCACCTGCCCCTCTTGCGTGAAGTGGGACAAGCTGGTGCACCCCGACGTACACTTTGCCTTCCCCATCGTCAAGAATGCCAAGGCTAAGAAAGAGGTGTGCGACGACTACTTGCCCCAGTGGCGCCAACTGCTGCTGGAAAGCCCCTATTTTGCCTTAGAGCATTGGCTTGACAAGATGGACACAGAGAATGGACAAGCCATTATCTATGCAAAAGAAAGTGATGAAATAACCCGTAAGCTCAGCCTGAAATCCAGCGAGGGAGGCTATAAGATTACCATCATCTGGCTTCCTGAAAAGATGCACGAGGCATGTGCCAACAAGCTACTGAAATTACTGGAAGATCCGCCCCGACAAACCGTATTTCTCTTAGTATCGGAAACGCCTGAACAGATTCTCCCCACCATACAAAGCCGCACACAGCGCATCAACATCCCCAAGATAAGCGATGAAGACATTGCCCGTGCGCTGCAACAGAAATATGGCGTACAGCCCCAAGATAGCGAAACCATAGCCCACATGGCCAACGGGAGTTTTCTCAAAGCACTGGAAACCATCCATCTCAACGAAGAAAATGACTTATTCTTCAACCTGTTTGTCAGCCTGATGCGCCTTTCTTATGCCCGCAAGATACGCGACATGAAGCAATGGAGCGAGCAAGTGGCCGGCCTCAGGCGAGAACGCCAAAAGGATTTCCTGGCCTATTGCCAGCACATGATACGTGAAAGTTTCATTTCCAACTTCCATTGCCAGGAAATGAACTACATGACGCGCGCAGAACAGAACTTCGCCACACGCTTCGCCCCATTTGTCAACGAGCGCAATGTAATGGGCATCATGCACGAGCTCAGCGAGGCACAAATACACATTGAACAAAACGTAAATCCACGCATGGTATTCTTCGACTTCTCGTTAAAAATGATAGTTTTGTTGAAAAACTAAGAGAGTAGAAGTACCAATGTTGGAATTTATATCCTATATTTGACACACAATTAATAATTTAACTTTTTAGAACAATGGATTTTAAACTACATAACGGAAGCGGCAATCTATGCTACAAAAGCTGCGGCAGGCAAGACAAGCAGCTGAACACCTACGACTGGCTGGCCGACATCCCGGGAAACAACGATGAAAGCGACCTGGTAGAAGTGCAATTCAAGAACACCCGCAAAGGATATTACCGCAACAGCAACAAAATTCCCTTGGAGAAAGGAGACATTGTGGCTGTAGAAGCTACCCCCGGGCACGACATAGGCGTGGTGACCTTGACAGGCCGCCTTGTGCCCCTACAAATGCGCAAAGCCAACATAAAATCAGAAAACGACATCAAGCGCATCTACCGGAAAGCCAAAACAGTAGACATGGAAAAGTACGAGGAAGCCAAAGCACGCGAGCACTCCACCATGATACGTGCCCGCCAGATAGCCCAAAGCCTCAACCTGGACATGAAAATAGGCGACGTAGAATACCAAGGGGATGGAAATAAAGCCATCTTCTACTACATAGCCGAAGGGCGTGTAGATTTCCGGCAGCTCATCAAGGTATTGGCTGAAGCCTTTCGCGTACGCATCGAGATGAAGCAGATAGGCGCACGCCAAGAAGCCGGCCGCATAGGTGGCATAGGCCCTTGCGGACGAGAGTTATGCTGTGCCACCTGGATGACATCCTTCGTATCCGTATCTACCGGCGCCGCACGCCTGCAAGACATTTCGCTCAATCCACAAAAACTGGCAGGCCAATGCGCCAAACTGAAATGCTGCCTGAACTACGAAGCCGACTGCTATGTAGAAGCACAAAAAAGATTGCCGTCCAAAGAACTTACGCTTGAGACGAAAGACGCTACTTACTTCTTCTTGAAAGCCGACATCTTGAGCAATCGGATAACTTATACTACGGACAAGAGCAATCCCGTCAACACCGTTGTCATTAGCGGCAAGCGGGCTTTCGAAATCATCGGGCTGAACAAACGCGGCATCAAGCCAGACAACTTAACGGAAGACTTGAGCCACATTGCCCCCAAGAAACCTGTGGACTTGGTAGAGCAAGAAAGCCTGACGCGATTCGACCGCAACAAGAAAAGCGGCAGCCGCAACAAGAAAAAGAAGAAAAAACAACAGCAAAATGCTGCCGCCAACAACCAGCCGGCTGCCAACAATGAGCCAGCCAGCCAAGCCTCAGCCAAAGGACAGCAACCCAAGGCACAAGGCAAACAACCACGAAACAACCGTAAGCCCAAACAACCCAACGAACCGGCACAACAACATGACAAACCTGCCCGGAACTAAACAACGGCAACTGCTTTGCCACTCATTATGGCTATGGCTGCTATCCATAGTCATAATGAGTGGATGCTATCATGCCACTACGCGGCACTCCTACCACTCTTTTACCCACGAAGTATGGGAAATGCAAGACACCGTAGACTTCGAAGTCACAACTGCCGATTCACTAATCCACTACACATTGGCCATTGACTTACGCAATACCAACGACTTCCCTTACCAAGATTTGCCCATTTTCATCACCTGCACAGAAGGAGACAGCCTGCCCCTGCTCATCGACACTCTATCTTTAAGTCTTGCCAATGAATCCGGCAGCTGGAGGGGAAAAGGCATGGGTGGCTTGTATCAGACAACGCATCATGCGGGAATGCTACACTTCAGCCATACTGGCAGCCATCACATACGCATTGCACACCTGCTGCCCGACACCTTGCTCAAAGGCATAAGCGACATCGGCATCCGGCTGGAAAAAAGTCAACGCCTATCGCGACCGGCATCAATACGCAGGAAAATAAACAGCAAGATGGTAAATCCCCAAAGCGACGACCCACCATAGCTGAAAAACGGTAAAGGAATGCCTATGACCGGTGTCAAGCCCAGCACCATACCGATATTAATAAACAAGTGGAACAGGAAGATACTGAGCACCGAGTACCCATACACCCTGCCAAAAGGCGAAGGCTGCCGTTCTGCCACCACCAACAGCCGAAGGATAAAGGCCAAATACAGCAACAGCACGGCCGTAGAGCCTACAAACCCCTGCTCTTCGCCCACGGTGCAGAATATAAAGTCCGTATCCTGCTCTGGCACATATTTCAACTTCGTCTGCGTGCCATTCAAAAAGCCCTTGCCTGTCAGCCCTCCCGAGCCTATGGCTATCTTCGACTGATTGACGTTATAGCCTGCCCCTGTCGGGTCTTCCTCCAGTCCAAGCACAACCTTGATGCGCATCTGCTGATGAGGTTCAAGCACTTGGTTAAACACGTAATCACTGGAATACAGAAATCCCACAGAAGCAAGCGCAAACAGTCCTATAAGCAGGCAACTCAGTTTGCGCCCTATCAAAGCACGATAAAACAAATAGCAGACCGTCAAAGCGCACACTCCCCATTGCACCCACACCATATTAAAAGGTACAACATACCGCGCCACTGCCCAGGCCAGCACATGGATTCCCAATAGGATGGCCAACATATTACGCACAGTCTTCCAGCGCTTGGTATATACTCCCACCATGCCCGAAACCGCCAGCAGAATAAGCAACAGCACCACATATTGCCCCATCGGGGTAGGCATCTCCTCGCCCCACATCACTGCCCCATAGCGAATGCCCACCACAAAATAGACCACGGCACACACTCCGGCAAACAGCACCACTCCCGGCATTCCCTCCCGGTACAGCACCAAGGAAAAGGCCAGGTAAACCAAGGCAGACCCCGTCTCCCGCTGCATGATGATGAGCATCATGGGCAGTAAAATAATGAAAGCCAGTGTCAGCGCATTTTTCCACGTATGCATCGTAAAGCCATATACGCTCATGCACTTTGCCAACGCCAAGGCTGTGGCAAACTTGGCAAACTCGGCAGGCTGAAGGCTGACAGGCCCTAAAATAAGCCAGGAATGCGATCCCTTCGTGTCGGGCGCAATGAATATCGTCACCGCCAGCAGCACCATCAAGGCAATGTATATCAGGTAAGAGAAGGTGTCATAAAAAGCATCGTCCAACATCAGTAGCACAAAGGCCAGGCCAAACGAACATACAATCCACACCAACTGCTTGCCCGCACGTGTAGAGAAATCAAGGAACTCCGGATTGCCGAATTCATAGCTGGCCCCGCATACACTGAACCACCCGCACACCACAAGCAGCAGATAGAGCCCAATGGTCCACCAGTCCAGCGTTGTCCATATACTTTGCTTATGCATCATGGCTATCTCTCCTCATCATCATAGGTTATGACACGATTGCTGAACTCCTCTGCCAACGCCTCGTTTTGCGGTGACAACTTCCCGTTGAGGTATTGGTCCATCAAAATGGCACCGATAGGCACGCCGTAAGTAGCTCCCCACCCGCCATTTTCCACATACACAGCTATGGCAATCTTCGGGTCATCCATCGGGGCAAATCCCATGAACACGGAGTGGTCTTTACCGCGATTCTGTGCCGTGCCAGTCTTGCCGCATGCTGCAATACCGGGCAGCATGGTCTCCAAAATGCGGCACGTTCCACCTCCGGCCACCGCGGCTCGCATCCCTTTCACTACCGACTCGTAGTGCTCCCGGGAGATGTCAGTATAATGCCGAGTGCGGTAGAGGCTGTCCAACTCGTTGTCTTCAATCTCCTTCACCAGGTGCGGGGCCACGTAATACCCCCTGTTGGCAATGGTAGCGCCAAGGTTAGCTATCTGCAAGGGCGTGGCCAGCACTTCTCCTTGCCCTATGGAGATGCTGATGACGGTCAGCCCGTTCCATGAGCCCCGGTATATTTTGTCATAAAACTGAGCATTGGGAATAAGCCCCCGCTGCTCGCCCGGCAAGTCTGTATTCAGGCGATAGCCGAAGCCCTGCGACACCATGTGGTCTTTCCACACTGTAATGGCATTTTGTGGCGAGCCATACTTTTCATCGCCAAACATGCGGTACAGCCCCCAGCAGAAATAGGCATTGCACGACGTGGCAAGGGCAGGCACCAAGGGCAGCGGAGAAGCATGCCCATGGCAGCCCACGCGCAGCCCCCTGTATATAAACCCATGCGAGCAGGGAAACAGCGGGCTGTCTTCCTGCACAATGTCTTCCTGCAAGAAGGTCAGCGCCTGCGCCGTCTTAAACGTTGACCCCGGCGGATATGTGCCCATAATGGCCCGGTTCAGCAGCGGCTTGCGCTTGTCTTTCTGCAGGCGGTTATGATTCTCGCCCCTTTGCCTTCCCACCATCAGTCCGGGGTCGTAGGTAGGCGACGACACCATGCATAGAATCTCTCCCGTGGAGGGTTCTATGGCTACAATCGCACCGATTTTGTTCCGCATCAGCCGCTCGCCCAGCATTTGCAAGTCAATGTCCAGGCCCAACGTCAAGTTCTTGCCGGGAACAGAAGGGCGATCCATTTCTCCGTCGCGGTAATGCCCCTGTATGCGCCCGTGGGCATCGCGCAGCAACACTTCCACGCCCTTCTCGCCCCGCAGGTATTCCTCGTAAAACTTCTCGATGCCCTGCTTGCCTATGTAGTCGCCCCGGTCGTAATAGTCGTCCCGCTCCATTTCCCGCTTCGACACCTCGCCGATGTCGCCCAACGCATGGGCGGCAGCGTTGTAAGCGTACTCACGTATGGTGCGCCGCTGCACGGAAAAGCCTTGAAACTTATACAGCTTCTCCTGAAACACGCCACACTCCTCCGCAGACAGTTGCGCCATAAACGTCTGCTGCGTATAGCGGGAATATCCCGGATTCAAACGCCGGTTCTGCACATCCGCCATCCGCTCGTCAAACTGCTCACGGGTGATGCCCAGCGTGCGGCAAAAGTCCAGCGTGTCAAGCCCAGTCACCTCGCGGGGCACAAAGACCACATCATAGGCCGGCTGGTTGTACACCAGCAATTTGCCATTACGGTCATAGATAGCACCACGCGAGGGATACTGCACCTTATTCAAGAAAGCATTGCTGTCGGCATTCCTCTTGTAGGCATCCGTCATAATCTGCAAATTGAATAACCTGCCTATATAGACCAACACAATGGCTATTACTATGAAAGCGATTACATATTTCCGTTTCTCCAGTACATAATCTTTTGCCATCGCCGCTTACCTAATTTTAAGAATACACCCCATCCCACTTATTTCTTCACAATGCCTTCCACCGCCATCACGCAAGCTATGGTGAGCACCATGCTTGCCACCATGCGCAGCAACAGCATCCCTATATGCGCTAGCGAAAAAAACTCCAAGGCAAACAGCATGTCGTGGTGCACCAGCACGCATGCCACGGCATACTTCAGGAACGAAGCCGTCCCCATCGTCTGCAAAGAAGGCACCATGCTGTCCTGCACATCGCGCGGCAAAAACAGACGCAGAAACAAGGGGCGCAAAAAAGCCAGCAACACCGCCGCCGCGGCATTCATGCCCAATGTATCCGAAAAGATATCGACTGCCAAGCCCAGGCAGAACGCCCACAGCAGCAAGGCGTTGCGCGATGTGCCCGTCTCCATCTTCAGCAGCAGATAGACATACAAGAAGGGCGTAGCCACCCCTGCTATGTGAATGTTGTTGAGCACCAGCACCTGCAACAGCACCAGCCCCACAAACCAGCCCGCCCTATACACATAATTCATCCCCATCAGTCCGTTTCCTCCAATGCTTTCTGCTCCTCCTGCCCGGCACGCGAAATGACACATACCTGCGTCACCTTGCCAAAGTCGGTAGCAAGTTTAACCTTTACCCTGTACGAAAGGCCGTCGTGCGAGTCGGCCATCTCCTCCACCGTGCCCACCATGACCCCTTCAGGGAACACTGCCGAGTAACCGCTGGTCACCACCGTGTCGCCCACACTGAACTCGGCATGGCGGGGCAGGTCGCGCAGGTAGGCATATTGCGCATCCGTCCCCTCCCAATGCAGGTAGCCGAAATAACCGCTTCCCGCTATCTTACAGCTGAGGTTCGACTTGCTGTTCAGCAGCGATATCACCAGCGAGTAGTGGGGCGAAGTCTTGTACACTATGCCCACCACCCCGTTGGCATCTACCACCCCCATCTCCGGGCGTATGCTGTCCGCACTGCCCTTGTCCAGGGTGATGTAATTATCTGCCCGGTTCAACGAGTTTTTTATCACACTTGCCCAAAACACCTTATACTGCCCCGAAGCCTTCTGCTCCAGGCTTTGCACCAGGGTCGAGTCCAACCCCCTTTCGGCAAGCGTCTTTTCCAGCTGCTCCAGCCTGCGCTCCAGCCACACATTGCGTTCCAGCAGGTCTGCATTCGCCGTCTTCAGGTGAAAGTATGAGCTGATAGAGCCTGCCACCTCGTATATGGCTCCCGTCACCCCGCCGGCCGAGGTAAGGAACACCCCTTGCTGGTAGCGGTTGAAGCGGAATAATAAAACAAAACTGGCTACCTCTAACAGCAGAAAGAGGAACCAGTAATTGTATTTCATCAAAAAGTTCAGCAGGTTTCGCATGAGCCAAAAGCGGTTAAAGCATGGTATGGTGCACCGTTCATCTCATCAAGAACGAGAAGCGATCCACGTTCTTCAATGCCACCCCCGTGCCTTTTGCCACAGCCAGCAAGGGGTCTTCGGCAATGTGGAAGGGAATGTTGATTTTGTCGGTCAAGCGCTTGTCCAAGCCGCGGAGCAAGGCCCCGCCGCCGGCCAGGTAGATGCCGTTGTGCACAATGTCGGCATACAGCTCGGGCGGCGTGTTCTCCAGCGCGTTCAGTATGGCCGTCTCGATGCGCGATATGGACTTGTCCAGGCAGTGCGCCACCTCCTGGTAGCACACGGGCACCTCCATAGGCAAAGCCGTGATGCGGTTAGGCCCGTGCACAATGTAGTCTTCCGGGGCATCCTCGCCCAGGTCGGTCAGTGCCGCGCCCACATTTATCTTGATGCGCTCGGCCATGCGCTCGCTGATGCGCACGTTGTGCTGGCGGCTCATGTACTCCTGGATGTCGGCGGTAAGGTCATCGCCTGCCGTCTTTATGGAGTTGTTGGACACAATGCCGCCCAACGAAATCACCGCAATCTCGGTAGTTCCGCCGCCTATGTCCACAATCATGTTGCCTTCCGGCGCCTCCACGTCGATGCCAATGCCTATGGCGGCTGCCATCGGCTCGAATATCAGGTAAACGTCGCGCCCGCCGGCATGTTCGGCAGAGTCGCGCACGGCACGAAGCTCCACTTCCGTACTGCCCGAAGGCACGCCGATGACCATGCGCAGCGAGGGCGAAAACAGGCGGTGGCGGCTGTTCACCTTCTTGATAAGCCCGCGTATCATCTGCTCGCAGGCATAGAAGTCGGCAATCACGCCATCGCGCAGGGGGCGGATGGTGCGGATGTTCTCGTGCGTCTTGCCATCCATCATCTTGGCCGTCTCGCCCACGGCAATCATTTTATCCGTCCTGCGGTCCAAGGCCACCACCGAAGGCTCGTTCACCATTATCTTGTCATTGGCCGTGATAATGGTGTTGGCGGTGCCCAGGTCCATTGCTATTTCTTGCGTAAAAGAGAATAAACCCATTTATTAAACTGATTAGTGTTTAGTGATAAGTGATTAATATTGAAATAAACTGTGGTTTGCAAAGCAATTAATGATAAGTAGACGGCTACATACACCCGGCCACTTATCACTAATCACTAACCACTAACCGCTATATTAGTGCTTAAAGTGGCGGAAGCCCGTAGTCACCATGGCAATGCCGTGCTCGTTGCAATAGTCGAACGACAGCTGGTCCTTAATGCTTCCACCCGGCTGGATAACGGCCGTGATGCCTTCGTTGCCGGCTATCTCTACGCAGTCGGGGAAGGGGAAGAAAGCATCGCTTGCCATGACAGCCCCGTGCAGGTTGAAGCCGAAGCTCTTGGCCTTTTCGATGGCCTGCTTCAAGGCATCCACGCGGCTGGTCTGGCCCACTCCGCTGGCCAGCAACTGCTTGCCCTTGGCCAGCACAATGGAGTTGGACTTGGAGTTCTTCACAATCTTGTTGGCAAAGAGCATGTCCTCCACCTCTTGCGGAGTGGCCAGCTTGTCGGTCACCGGCTTCAGGTCTTCGGGTGTCTCAATCTTCAGGTCGCGTTCCTGCACCAATACACCGTTCAGCAGCGAGCGGAATTGCTTCTTAGGAAGCTGGCAGGGCTTGCGCACCAGGATGATGCGGTTCTTCTTCTGCCCCAGCACTTCGAGGGCATCCACATCGTAGTCGGGGGCAATAATTACTTCAAAGAATATCTTGTTTATCTCTTCTGCCGTCTCCTTGTCTATCACGCGGTTGGCCACCAGCACGCCTCCGAAGGCCGAAACGGGGTCGCCGGCCAGGGCATCCTTCCAAGCCTCGAGCAACGTGGGGCGCGAAGCCAGGCCGCAGGCATTGTTGTGCTTCAGGATGGCAAAGGTGGTGTCTTCAAACTCGTCGATGAGGTCTACCGCCGCATTGATGTCGAGCAGGTTGTTGTAGGATATCTCCTTGCCGTGTATCTGGTCGAACATGGCGTCGAGGTTGCCGTAGAAGTAACCCTTCTGGTGGGGATTCTCGCCATAGCGCAGCGTCTTCTGGTCGTTGGCCGAGTAGCGGAACGCACTGCCTTCCTCGCCGTCGAAATAGTTGAAGATGGCGCTGTCGTAGTTGGACGACACGGCAAAGGCCTCCTTGGCCAGCCAGCGGCGTTCTTCGAGGGTGGTGGTGGCGCCGTGCTCCGTCAGCATGTCGCGGAAAGGCTGGTATTGTGCCTGCGAAGCCACAATTACCACGTCGTTATAGTTTTTGGCAGCCGCGCGGATGAGCGAAATGCCGCCTATGTCGATTTTCTCAATCACATCGGCCTCGCATGCGCCGCTTGCCACCGTAGCCTCGAAGGGATACAGGTCGACGATGACCAGGTCGATTTCCGGAATGCCGTATTTCTCAATCTGCTGAATGTCCTGCTCCAGCCCGCGGCGGCACAGGATGCCGCCAAACACCTTGGGGTGCAGCGTCTTCACCCGTCCGCCCAAGATGGAGGGATACGTCGTGAGGTCTTCCACTGCCTGGCAGGGATAGCCCAGCGATTCAATGAACTGGCGTGTGCCGCCCGTAGAGAGGAACTGCACACCTTCTTCATGCAACTTCGTAATGATTTCGTTCAACCCCTCTTTATGGTAGACAGAAACCAGCGCTGTTTTGATTCTTTTAGCTTCAGACATGATAAGTTTTTTGAATTTAAAAAAGTACGCGTAAAATTTTAACTTGGCAAAGTTACGAATTTCTATGGGAAATCTCCCCTTGCAGAGGATTAAAAATGACGAACAATTATTTTTGTCTTCACTCCGCCGTACTTTCTGCCGCACTTCGCCGTACTTTGAGCCCCGCTTTCCCTGGAGAAGCCCCGGAGGAATGCGCAAGTTTTATTACCTGCCTTGTCCTGATTTCAGACGCTCTATCTTCGCTCCATAGCGCCAAGCCACGAGCGAAGCAATACCGAATGAGGTACGAATGGGGTACGAAGAAGGCACGGAGATGGCCCCAAAAGGGTGCAGACCGGGAACGTACAACACTGACATTCAAGCACAAACAAGCGCACACATGCCACCAATCCGGCCCAAAGGAAGATTTCGGCGTGTAAAGATACGCGATTTATCCTGTAAAACGCATTTAACTATATTTTCAACAAAAGGAAGCTGCCTTTTGAGCAAAAGTGCGTATCTTGCAATCAAATTCATACCCATAATACCAAAACACATGAAGAATACATTTACATTCATTTCCCCTGTGCAGAATGACGGGCAGAAGCCCATGCGCAGGGAGGTTTACGAGCAAAGCGTAGAGCTATACGGAGAGGGCCGGTACCTGGAGGCCTTCCACTGCCTGCTGGACTACCTGAACGACAGTTTCCGCGCCAAGTATGGCAACGCGGAAGGCACAGAGTTCCACATTCCGCATGGCTCCATCGTGGTGCACATACGCATTGCGGAGGACGTGATGCACATTGAAGCCGACTTCCTCAACCTGCCCGAAAAGGGGCGCGTGGCCATGCTGAGACAGGTGGCTGACCTGAATGTAAACAAGCTGATGCTGGCGCGCTTCGTGAAGGAAGGCGACCGGCTGAAGATGGAATACCACACGCCGATGGCGCAAAGCCACCCGCACAAGATATACGGCGTGCTACAGAACATCTGCTACATAGGCGACCGCTTCGACGACGAATTCTGCACGAAGTTCGGGGCTACCCGGTGCTATGAGCCGCAGGTGACACCCTACGACGCCGACACCGTGCAGCGGGTGCACGAGGGCATACAGACGGTGGCCGCCGAGGCGCTGGCCGCGCTGGAGGCCTACAATGCCCACCGGGCTTACGGCTACTCGTGGAACGTGCTCGACACGGCTTTCTACCAGATAGCCTACTTTGCCCAACCTCAAGGCCAGCTGGGCAACGACCTGGAGAAGGCCATAGACGACATGGACGCAGAGCGCCCGGTGGAAGAACTGGTGGCCAAAGGCATGGACTTCCTGAAGCACCTGCAGGCCATGCCGCCCGAGAAGCTGGCAGAAGACCTCTACCTGGTGGACCGCCTGGTGTCCAACCGCCGGAGCGCGTCGCTGCAAGACATACAAGAGGTGATGAAGAGCGTGTACGAGGAAGCAAACGCCGCCATGCAGCAGGGCGACTATGAGCGCAGTGCCGTACGGCTGATGTACATCTACTACGAAACCTTCTTCTACAACGACATGCCCGAAGACGTGCGGGCAATGCTGGCAGAAGCCTTGCAGAAGGCAGGAGGCCGGCCGGTGGAGGAGGCATCGAACACGCTGTACGACGTGATGGACGACATTATGGAAGGCAACATCATGCCGCAGATGCCGGCCGAAGGCTTGCTGGCCGGAAACCCCAACGCCCAGCAGATGCTGCAGCAGGCCGCTGCCGCTGCCGCCAATATGCAGAAGAAAATGGCGGAAGCCATGGCCGGGGGCGACGTGGCTGAGCTTCAGCAAAAAATGACCGAGGCCATGGCACGCGGCGACATGGCCGAATATGCCCGCCTGGCCGGAGAGTTGCAGCAGAAGATGATGCAAAACCTTTTTAGTTAACCCCTTAAAACAGTACAATCCATGGAAGAGAACATATACGACCTGGTCTTTAAAGTAACCCATGCCGGAGGCTCCGGGAGTTGCTTTTACCTGAAAGCATACGATTTGTTTGTAACAAACTATCACGTGGTGGAGGGCTTCCACACGGTGGCCATACACGACAACAAGCGCAACCCGTACCTGGCCAAGGTGGTACTGGTGAACGCCACGCTGGACATTGCCCTGCTGGCCGTGGAGCATGACTTCTCGACCCTGCCCGACCTGGCGCTGGCTGGCAACGAGTCGCTGGGCATAGGCGGGAAAATACGCGTGGCGGGCTATCCCTACGGCATGCCCTTCACGGTGACGGAAGGCACCGTATCCGCCCCCAAGCAGCTGATGAACGGGCAGTACTACATCCAGACGGATGCCGCGGTAAACCCGGGCAATTCGGGCGGCCCCATCATCAACGACAGGAACGAGGTAGTGGGCATCACGGTAAGCAAATTCAACGACGCGGACAACATGGGCTTCGGCATACGGGTGGAAAACCTGCGCAAGGTGCTGGAGTCGGTAGAGGGACTGGAACGCAACACCTTCCACGTGCAGTGCGAGAGTTGCGACGAGTTGATTTCCGAGCCCGACGAATATTGCCCCTCGTGCGGCGAGCAGCTTCCTGAGGGCATTTTCGAGGAACGGCACATCTCCCCGCTGAGCGAGTTTTGCGAACAAGCCATAGAGCGCATGGGCATCAACCCCGTGCTGGCACGCGAGGGCTACGAAGGCTGGTGCTTCCACAAGGGCAGTTCGGAGATACGCATCTTTGTGTGCAACCGCGCCTACCTGTTCATGGTGTCGCCGGTGAACCTGCTGCCTAAGAAAAACGTGGAACCGGTGCTGGACTACATGCTGAGCACCGACCTCTCTCCCTACAAAATGGGCATCGAGGGCAGGCAAATCTACCTGGTTTACCGCATCCACCTGTCCGACATCACGGACGAGTACGAGGAGGAAATCTGCAACAACATGGTGAACCTCGCCAAGAAAGCCGATGAAATGGACAACATGCTGGTCGAGCAATTCGGTTGCGAGTTTTCGGCATACAGCAAGCAGGAGGAATAAACTTGTAAAAAAAGCGCGCGGCACCGGGCCGCGCGCTTTTTTTACAGGCATCCTACCATTGGCCTATCGCACTATTCCAGGGTATAGGTGGCTTGCAGGAGGTCTTCCTGCCGGCTGCTGCCGCCTGCCATCAGAAAGAAGTCGCCGGGCTCTACCACGTAGCGCATGTCGTTGTCGTAAAAGCCCAGACACTCATCCGTAATGGGGAAAGCCACTGTCCGGCTTTCTCCGGGCTCCAAACGGAGTTTTCGGAAGCCCTTCAACTCCTTCACCGGGCGGGTGACGGAGGCTACCTTGTCTTGCACATACAGTTGCACCACTTCCTCGCCTGCCACCTTGCCGGTGTTGCACACATCGACCACGGCCACAGCATGCTGCCCGGCCTTTTCGCCGGGAAGGACTTTCAAGCCGGAGTACTCGAACGTGGTGTACGACAAGCTATAGCCGAAGGGATAAGCGGGCTCGTTGGGCGAGTCGATGTAGGACGACACATAAGCCTGGTGGAGCGTGGAGGGGCGGCCGGTGCTTTTGTATTGGTAGTAGAGGGGAAGCTGCCCCACATGGAGCGGGAAGGTCATGGGCAACTTGCCCGAGGGGTTGTAGGCTCCCCACAGCACGTTGCAGATGGCATTGCCGGCTTCGCTGCCCAGCCACCAGGTGCAAAGTATGGCATCGGCCTGCCGGCGCAGCTCGTTGAAGATGAGCGGACGGCCACACATCAGCAGGGCAATGACAGGCTTGCCGGCCTTCTTCAGCTCGGCTACGAGCCGTTGCTGGGCGGCGGGCAGGCTGATGTCTGTCTTGGCCGCCTTTTCCCCGCTTTGCGAGGCTCTCTCGCCCACGGCCACGATGACTACATCCGACTTCCGGGCAGCTTCCATGGCCGCCTCAAGGCCGTCGAGGGCATTGGTCTTGAGGTTATAGCCTTCGGCATAGTTCACCGTGAAGCCGCGCCGCACCAAGGCATCGTAAGGGGTGATGATTTTACTGCGGTCGGTAGTGGGCGCCCATGCCCCGGCCATGTCGTGGGGCGAACGGTTCAAGCCTCCTATCAGGGCCACGGACTTCACTTGGGGAGACAGGGGCAAAACGCCGTCCTTGTTTTCCAGCAACACGATGGAGCGTTCGGCCATGCGCAAAGAGGCATCCCGTATGTCCGGGGCATTGAGCACCCGGGCAGCGCGCCCGGGGTCGCAATAGCGGAAGGGGTCTTCGAACAGGCCCAGCTCGTACTTCTTCTCCAAGATACGGCGCACGGCTTTGTCTACGGTGGCTTCCGGCACCCGGCCTTCAGCCACCAGTTCTTCCAGGTAGGTCAGGTAGCAGGTGCTGACCATCTCCACATCGAGCCCGGCCTGCAAGGCTTTGGCAGCGGCATCTTTCTTATCGGCGGCATAACGGTGGTTCACCAGCTCTTCCACCGAGTTGTAGTCGGACACCACAAAGCCCTGGAAGCCCCATTGCTCGCGCAGCAAGCGGTTGAGCAGAAAGTCATTGGCCGTGCAGGGCACGTTGTTGAAGTCGTTGAAGGCACTCATCACCGTAGCCACGCCGGCCTGAACGGCCGCTTTGTAGGGAGGCATGTAGAAGTTGGCAAATTGTCCTAAGGACATGTCCACGCTGTTGTACTCCTTCCCGGCAATGGGAGCGCCATAGCCTGCAAAGTGCTTCAGGCAAGCCATCACCGTGGTCGTGTCGGCCAGGCTTTCCCCTTGCAGTCCGCGGACACGGGCTGCGGCCACCAGCGCGCCATAATAGGGGTCTTCGCCGGCACCCTCCATCACCCTGCCCCAACGGGCATCCCACGAGACATCGGCCATGGGGGCAAACACCCAGTTCAGACCATCGGCGGCGCTCTCACGGGCATTGCAGGCGGCAGCCTCTTCAATCATTTCCAGGTCGAAACTGGCGGCCTCGGCCAGCGGGATGGGGAAGCCCGTGTGATAGCCGTGAATGACATCCAACCCGAAGATGAGCGGGATGCCCAGGCGGGACTGCAAGGCCAACTCCTGGAAGCGGCGTATTTCTTTAACGCCCACCACATTGAGCATAGAGCCTATTTTGCCGGCCCGCACATAGTCTTCCTTCGAGTAATTGGCTCCGCCCGGACCGGTGAAATCACCTCGGTAGGAGCATTGGGCCAGTTGCCCTATTTTTTCCTCCAACGTCATCCGTTCCATCAAGGCGGACACGAATTCTTCTTTGGGGGCAATCTGCGCAAGGGCTCCCTCGAAAAGGAGCCCAAGGCAGCATGCTGTCAATAAAATGCTTTTCTTCATGACGGTCTAATCATTGTTCATTACCCAGGATATGCACCTCAGGCAGGCGGCTTACAGCGTTACCCGCCCGTGCAGAGGCAATTCCTCCGACGATGCGCCTACCCAAATGTCGAAGTCCCCACCCTCCACTACGAACTGCTTGGAGCAGACATCGTAGTAGGCAAAG
>CASELH010000043.1 GCA_949288715.1 uncultured Bacteroides sp.
CGGGCGCAGATGAACGCAGATTCTTAAGGGCTGCGCCATGTATCTGTCATTCTGAACACAGTGAAGAATCTCCTACAAGCACAGGGAGATGCTTCACTACCCCCTCTTGCCTCCCCCGTTATCGGGGGAGAACAATGTTCAGCATGACGAAAAGAAATAAATCTGCGTTCATCTGCGCCCGTCTGCGTCATCTGCGTGCCATCAAAATGCATAGTCCGCTAAATTATCATTTAATTCTGTACACTTACTTAACGTGATTGCTCAAGATAAATAAGAAGTGTGCATCCTTGAAACTTGATATGCACGCCTCTTACTGTGAAGTAGAAAATAGGGTTGTTTACGAAAAGTGTCAGTACGCAGGGGGCGCTTTATTAGTAAGGCATGTATCGCGTCCAGGTAATATTCCGCTTCACGTCCATTACCCCGGCATCAGGATACAGTGCACGAAAATGCTCGGCCAAATCTTCTTGAGTAGTCATACTATCATCCGTCCGCCGGATAATGGTACAAGTATACACCTCTCCGTTTTCACTTTCCGCTGTTAACAAGCCGTCATCAAACCGATAGGATATGCCTGCAATATCATCCCATGTAGAAGGCTTTTTTCCCCCTTCTTCCACAAAGGTATAACGCTTGCCTACCGAAAAAGGCAAATCCTTCTCCAGCATATCCCAAAGAGATGCGCCCAGATACATATCTTCCGTATAAGCATACACCACGACATCAGGCCTGTCATCGCTTGTTATGATCCACATAACATTCTTCAAATCCAAAGCAGCAGTTACAACAAGGTTTACCGATTCATCGTCTGCATTTGTCAAGCGGACTGTTGTTGTTCCTTCATCTGTAGCATACAATTCCAGATTCCCGTCTTTCACCGTTGCCGTTACAACATTGGGATTATCAGCCTCAGCCGTACAATTCTTTCCCGCATTCTTTATATCCACAGTGACAGTTTCACCTACCCGCAATCCCACTTCACTGGTTTCAACATCGAGTTCTTTGTCACAAGCCGCAAATAATGGGAGCATACATACGATGATTGCAAAAGATATGTTTTTAAATGTTTTCATAAAGGATATTTTATTGATTATAAACATTGAATGAGAGTGTGGCAAAATGCAATGGCAACCTAATTGAGGGTGTATCGTAATGTAAAACTACTATCATTTTCCGAAGGATGAGGGGAATCCGTACTAAATCACGTTTTGACACCTCCAAAGCGGTCTTGAAATTGCAGTGCTGTGTCTCTCTGAAAATGGGGAAATTAATACACCCTGTCCAGCACAAGTTTTCCTTGCGCATTAAGTTGCAGTTGTGGCCCATCAATAAGTACCATTCTGTCCGCTGTCAATTCTTCCAGCATACCATTTTCGGTTCCTATCGTTGTCAGATATCCACACCGTCCTTGTGTATCCGTAGCAAATAAAATGCCTATACGATATTGGCTGAACACTTCACCAGTCTGCCCACTGAAATAAGTCAACTCCCCTTGCCAAGCCGTTTGCTTCAAAAACTCCGTACTCAGTTGCTGAATAGAAGCGTCATCATTGTCATCACTGCAAGAGCAGAAAGGCATAAGGCAGAACAGGGTAATAAGCCATAGCCTTATACTTCGTACAATTAAAGGGTGTTTCATTGTTTAAAGTTTTAAGAATTACTTTGTGCAAAAGTACAATGTTTCACACAGCTTTTTAAAACAAAATTGTGCGGTTTTTGTGCGGTTCTGTATGTTTTTTGTGCGGCACAAGCACTGTGCAGGCTATTCTCCTACAGCCATCAGAAGGTTGCAATAAACTTATCCCATTGTTCCGGCTTACCGTCTTCCCCCGTCATCTTTTTATACAGTTTCTTACGCGCGGAAACAATGGTCGATTTTTCCCTGCCGACCAACAAGGATATTCCGGTCATATAGATGCCGGCTTTTATCAGCAAGCATATCCGCAGATTGATGCAGCTAAGCGGGCCTACAAGTGCATTCAGTCGGGAAGTAAAATTCTTATAACAAATATCTAGCTCTTCACGCAACAGCTCCCAATCTTGTTCCTCTATTATCTTAACGCTATGCTCATAAGCTGCCCTATGAAATTTAGCATAGATTTCCGATTGCTTGAACTTCACGGTAGCCAGCTCTTGTTCTTTCCGGTCGGCCTTAGCCTTATTGTTTTGCGCAACAATCTGATCTCTTTCGGTAAGCAGAAGTTCTTTATGCAACTCGTTATTAGTAGCATGGCTTTCTTGCAGTTCCCTCTCCAAAACGGCGATTTTCCGCTCATTTTCCTCAATGTAGGCTTTACTCTGCTCGTATTGCGCCCTCTTCAAGAACTTTAGTTTTTCTACTTGAACGGCCAGACGGAGCCGCTTCCGCTTATTATATTGGTATTGCAACAAACTGAAAGTTATCAATAGCAATACAGCTGTAGTAGCATACACAATCCATAAGTGCTGCCGTGCGTTTTTCGCCTCTAATTCCCGGTTTTCCTTTTCACGCAGTTGGTAGTTATACAACGCATGCATTCTTCTGACCGTCTCCACATCAATCATCTGCTCGACAGAATCTGTATAAAGCGCATATCCATGCAGATATTCCAAAGCCTTCTTGGCATCGTTGTTTTCCATGGCCAGCTGTGCCAAATCCATATAAGCGGCCCTTTTACCATAGACATTACCCATATCCAACAAGCGGGTATTATAATACAAGGCAGAATCCACTTGCCCACAGTGCAGATAAATATCTGCTGCAATAGAATAGATAGCACTTTGCCCTGCTTTGTGTTTATACTTAAATGCTTGCTGCAGAGCCTCTCGCGCCTTATCATACTCGCCCAGCAAGTCATACATACTTGCTATTTGGCTCTGAACCATGTTGGCAAGGTCGGCCATGCCGTTAGCATGCGCCAAGTCGTAAGACTTCCGGAAGTAGCATAAAGCGCTATCCATCTGATTATTCCCGCGAAAAGCGTCCGCCATATCCCGCAAATTGAAAATACGGCTTCTGACATTGCCGGTCGCCACATTGTGCGCATGAGCTTTGCGGAGGATGACCAACGCTTCATCATACATGTGCTGATAGAGGAAAAGCATGGCCATCTGGCTGTAGATTTTGCTTTTCAGCATGTCGCCCTCCTCTTGGGGCAGGAGGTCCAAGGCCCGCTGCAAATAGTCCAACGCCTGCGGCGCGTCGCCCAGGTCGCGATACACGCGGCCGCCGTAGTAGTAAGCCTCCGGCAGGTGCCGCCTGTCCCGGTGCTCCTCGTAGTAAGCTATGACCGGGCGGATGAGGCTGTCCGAGGTGTGAACCACGTAGGCCTTGTCCGCCGCCTTCACGCAGAGCAGGCGGTAGTACATGCGGGTGTCCTCGGGCTGTTGCGGCATCAGCGGGGCAGCTTGCCGCAGCAAGGCCATGGCACTGTCCGGCCTCGTCCGCAACAACGAATCAGCCTGCCGGAGCACGGCAGGATAAGGCACCTGCCTGCAAGCCGCGAGGCACAGGCAGAGCAGCAACAGGGTGCAGAGTGAGGCAGCAGTTTGTTTCATGTATGTCCGGTTCAAGCATATCCGGCTGCAAAAATAAGCATTTTCCCGGATTGCCCGCTCCCCCGCCTGCCTTTCGTCTGTCCATGTCTGCTGTTTTTCCGTTCCATAAGGCCGAAGCGCATTTGAAAGAGTACCGAATAGGGTACGAAGGGATAAGGATTGTTTGGGAAAAAGAGTCTCAGTATTCCATCATCAACCATTCGACACAAAAGTAATCATAGACTATGTGGCGATACGGACTATTATTTTTTTTGAATAATTGTATATATTTTTCACTTCAATTTATTCCTTCCATAAAAGACGTAAATCTTTACATTAAAAATCTTGATTGTTTACTTTTCCTTACAAAAAACGCCATAGAAATGTCTGGTATCTATTTCTAAATCAAGATATTGCCGTATCACCCACATCTCAACTACGTACCAACTCCGTATCTCCTCCTTACCAAGTCCTTACCAAGTCCTATTATCCTTCGGCGTATTGGATCGGAGGTGGACCGTAGGAAATACGGACAAGATACGGCGGAAAATGGGAGGAATATACCCGTAGAATAGGTCGTGTTGTTAAGATTTATCCGTTGGAATAACCGAGTCATGTAGAGATGTGGGTGCCGCGTCTCTACAGAAGTTTGTGCCATCCTCGTGCCCGGGGCGTACCTGCTCCGCTTCTATAGGGGCTAAGGAGAAGTGGAGTAAAGACATCCCAAATACGGCGAAAAATTGGGTCGAGATATACTTTTTCTTATTCCACGGGCATATAAGTGACTATTTATGCTTACATTTGCGCTAATGTAGCACTTCTGTATAACTTGGCGAATGGTTTGTTAAGAATGCTAATGATGAAATCCTAAAAAGGTGTTTGTATGATAATTTATTCGTAAACTGCTAATTTAAATATGCTTATGAGTACGATTTTACAACTGGCTCCACAAAATGTGTGGAAGCATTTTTATTCACTGACGCGCATACCGCGCCCGTCGGGACACATGGAGAAGATTACCCGGTTTCTGGTAGATTTCGGCAAGGGACTGGGGCTGGAAACGTTTGTAGATGAGGCCGGGAACGTCATCATTCGCAAGCCCGCCACGCTGGGCATGGAAGGGCGTAAGGGTGTCGTCCTGCAGGCGCACATGGACATGGTGCCGCAGAAGAATAACGACACCGTGCACGACTTTACCGCCGACCCCATTGAGGCCTACGTGGTTGGCGACTGGGTGAAGGCACGTGGCACTACGCTGGGCGCCGACAACGGGTTGGGCGTGGCTGCCATCATGGCAGTGCTCGAGGATAAGGACTTGAAGCATGGCCCGCTGGAGGCCTTGATAACCAAGGACGAGGAGACGGGCATGTATGGCGCTTTCGGACTGAAGCCGGGCACGTTGCAGGGCGAAATTCTGCTGAACCTCGACTCGGAAGAGGAGGGCGAGCTGTACATAGGCTGTGCTGGAGGCATTGACCTCACCGCTACCCTGGAGTATAAGGAGGAAACGCCCGAAGCCGACTTTGTGGCACGTCGCCTCACGCTGAAGGGGTTGCGCGGCGGTCACTCAGGTCTGGAGATAAACCAGGGGCGTGCCAACGCCAACAAGCTGATGGCGCGCGTGGTGCACGACCTGTTGGTGGAATTCGATTGTCGGCTGGCCGAGTTTGCCGGGGGCAACATGCGCAACGCCATTCCCCGCGAGGCGCATGCCGTGCTGGCATTCAATCCTCAAGACCTCGACGGGCTGGATGAGTACATTGCCGAGTACGAAGCGCAGCTCAATGCCGAGTATGCCCCCATTGAAAGCGGCGTGACACTCACCCTTGAAGAGGTGCCCCTGCCTGCCACGGTGGTGCCCGAAGAGATACAGGACAACCTGATAGACGCGCTGATGGCCTGCCAAAATGGCGTGATGCGTATGATTCCCACGGTGCCCGACACGGTGGAGACGTCGTCCAACCTGGCCATCGTCACCATCGGCGGGGGCAAGGCGGAGGTGAAAATCCTGGCACGCAGCTCGTGCGACACCATGAAGGACTTCCTGGCCGACAGCCTCACGGCCTGCTTCTCCATGGCGGGCATGAAGGTGGAGCTGAGCGGCGGTTACTCCGGCTGGCAGCCCGATGTCAACTCGCCCATACTGCATGCCATGCGCTTGTCCTATCAGCAGCAATTTGGCGTGGAGCCTGCGGTGAAGGTGATACACGCCGGCCTGGAGTGCGGCATCATCGGCGCCAATTGCCCGGGGCTCGACATGGTGTCGTTCGGCCCTACGCTGATGTCGCCCCACTCGCCCGACGAGCGTGCCTACATTCCCTCGGTGGGCAAGTTCTACAGCTTCCTCACCGCTACGTTGGAGCAGGTGCCCGAGAAGTAAAGGCTTGTAATTTTGACGAATAGATAAAGGGAATTGTTGTCAATAGTTGATGGCGATTCCCTTTTTGCTGCCATAAAGTCGGTGTTGGTGTGTTTTTGCTTTCTGAATTGCCTATTGAAGGGTGGTTTTCTTGACGAATATCAAGAAATATGTTTTATAACATGTTTTTCGGGCTTCCCGTGCTTGTTGTTTCAGGCAAAGGCACTACATTTGCATCGTTCAAAGCGAACAAACAGGATAACAAAGATTGTTTTTAGGAGGATAACAAAATGAAGATGTTTAAGAAGATTTTAAAAAGAATCGGCTCAGCCGACAAGCACGTGTGGGGATACGTGATGCTGTAAACAAACGACAGTTTACGTTTTCCCGCCGGGGAAAAAGAGAGTTTTTTGAACGTGTTGTAATTAAAAAGGTGAAAGAGTGATGAAAAAGAAATTGATGAAAGCCTTGCGGACAGCTTTGGCAACCATAGGCCGCAACGAAGCCCTGGCCATGGGTTACACTGTGGAGTAAGGGCTTCCTTCCCCGTGGCGGGGAAGCCGGTGGTGTGGCTTTTTGAGAACGAAAATTGGAAGTTATACTTAGGTATTGTTTTTTTAAGGTAGAAAGATTATGAAACAGAAGATATCCAACTCATTCAAGCGGGTTGTTGCCCAGATGGGCAAGAACTGGATGGAAGCTATGCGTTATTATAGCTTCTCGGTATAATAGAGCACACTGATTAGATTATTTTTTCCAAGAAAGCTTTGTAGAGGCTGCATCCTGACGGGATTTTTCCCCGACGGGTGCAGCTTTTTTTGTTCCGGAAAGAAAATTTAAGCGGAAAAGAACATTTGTTTGGATTATAATTGCCACTTTTGTTAAACGAACAGGAAGTTGGCAGGGAGAAGATATGTATCCCTAAGAGCCTGTTTAAATTTTGCTCAGCCTTATTTTGAGGGCTGTTTCCGAGGATATTTTTCTGTTGTTATGAGGAGCGTAGCGGGCTACGTGACGAATAACGGAAAGAGGCTCAAAAGGGGCTGAATAAAAATCTTAAAGAGGAAAATTTAAACAGGCTCTAATGCCTTCCGCAAAAACTTTAATTATGAAAAAGATAGGTAAGGTTTTGTTTTTGTCGTTGGTGTGGGCCGTATGCGTAGGGATGCCTTCTGCGCAGGCACAATCGTATGACAAATTGTGGAAAAAGGTGGAGCAGGCGCAAGAGAAAAGCTTGCCCCAGACAGTGATAGAACTGGCAGATGAAATCTATCGGAAAGGCATGAGTGAGCAGAATGCGGGGCAAGTGCTGAAGGCTGCTTTGTGCCGCGATGCTTACCGGGAATATCTGACTCCCGACAGCCTGTACAAAGATTTGGTTATCTTGGAGCAGTGGGCACAGAAGGAGGAGAATACAGTGACACAGTCCATTCTGTACTCTCTGCTGGCAGGGCGGTATGCAGACTATGCGGCCGGCAACCGCTATCAGTTGTCTGTCCGCGCGGAGCTGGACGAGGAGATGCCTTCGGAGGATATCCGCGAGTGGAGTGCGGGGCAATTCTTCCGTAAGGTGGATGCTTGTGTGCAGGCTTCTTTGCAGGGAAAAGAGGCATTGCTGGCCGCTTCGTCCGATGGTTATGTGCCTTTTGTGGAACAGGCAGACGGAAGCCGTATATACGGCCACGACATGTATCACCTGCTGGCCAAGCGGGCGGCAGAGCAATATGGGTGTATGGCAGGCTTTGGGCAAGACTCGTTGGCCTTGGCCCGGGTGGACGGCATTTATGAGCAGATGATGGCCGCCTACGAGGGCGTGCCCGGACGGGAAGATGCCTGGCTGCTTTCGGCCCTGGATTATTGGGACTGGAAAACCGCCGAAGGCTTGAGCGTATGGCCCGCCGAGACACGAGAGGCTCATGCAACGACCTTGCGCAAGGAATACCTGCAATGGCTGGACGAAATGATAGGTAAGTATGGCTCGCGCCCCATTGGCGTGGAGGCTTACATACGGAAAGCCGGCCTCTTGCGCGGCGATGGCATGGAGCGCTATGCCGACGCCCTGCGTGTCTGCGAGGAGGGCATCAGCCGTTACGCCTCCCAAAAACGGGTGAACGAATTGAAAAACATGCGCGAGAGCCTGTTGCAACCTGCCTTGCGGGCCAGTGCGCCTAACCTCGCCTATCCGGGGAGTGAGATTGAACTGAAGGCTACCTACCGTAATCTGGAGGCATTTACCTTGAATATTTATCGCACGGACTTCAGCGAAATGCCCCGCGAAACGGTAGACCTGAGCGAGAAGGATTTTTATAAGAAACACGCTACTCTGCTTGCTTCTACGCGCTTCAATCTGGGCGCTTGGGAGGAGGAGAAGGTCTACCTGACTTCTGATTCCATCTTCCGGATAAAGGCGCCGGATGCTCCCGGCGTTTACGTGTGGCAAGTGATAGCCGAGGGCAAGAAACAGCCAACGGATGCGGCCTTAGTGTCTGTGAGCCGGCTGAGGACACTTACTTTGCCTTTGCCGGGCAACAAGATGGAAGTGGTGGTGCTGGATGGCATGAGCGGGCATCCCGTGCAGGGGGCAAAAATATCCTTCTACACCGGCTACAACAACAAGAACCGCAAGCTGCACGCCGAGGCCTTGACCGATGCCCGGGGGGCGGTTATACAGAGTTGGGATAAAAGTATCCGCGAGTACACGGCAAGCTTTGGCGAAGACACTGCCTTTCCCAGACAAAGCATTTACCATGGAGGCATCACGCCAAGTTGGGAGCGCAGGCGAATCATAGAGCAGGTAGACTTGTTGACCGACCGCTCCATTTACCGCCCCGGGCAGACGGTGTATGTGAAGGGCATTGCCTACGAATCGCTGGAAGCAGAGGCCAATGTGATAGAAGACAGGGGTTATACCCTCCGCCTGCTGGATGCCAATCGCAAGGAGCTGTCTACGCAAGAGGTGCGCACCAACGAGTTTGGCTCGTTTACGACGACCTTTACTTTGCCTTCGGCTTGCCTGAATGGGATGTTTACTCTCGAGATACCCACTAAAGCTTCTATTGGCATACGTGTGGAGGAATACAAGCGGCCTTCCTTCTCCATCGACTTCAATCCTGTAGCGGAGGCTTACCAATTGGGCGACACGCTGATGCTGACGGGCAAGGTGGAGTCGTTCAACGGGATGCCGGTGCAAGAGCTTCCGCTGGCCTATACGGTGCGGCGCGGAGAGTTGTGGCAACTACGCTCGCACCTGGGCGAGATGCTGAAGGCGGACACCGTGGCTTTGGATGCCACAGGGGCGTTCTCCATCCCGGTGGTGCTGGAACAGGGAGAGGGCGACTACGCGTCATTCAACATCTCGGCCACGGTAACGGACGGGGCAGGCGAGACGCAAAGTGCCGACTATGCCCTGAGAGCTTCCCGTTGGCCTTATCGCTTTGAGTGGGATGTGGACAGGCTGCTGTGCAAGGATGATTCCCTCTCTGCCGTGTTTACCATTAGGAATGAGAATAATAGCACGCTGGCCAAGGAAGGCATCTATCGCCTATACCCCATCAAGAACTTTCAGGAGAAGGAAGTAGATGGCACACCTGCCATTGAAGGCACTTTCGTATCGGGCCGGCAGACATCGCTGCCAGAGTGGAGACAATTGCCCTCGGGATGTTACCGCCTGGTGCTGTCTACCTTGGGGCGCGATGGCAAAGAAGTGGTCCGTTCCGATTATAGCAATGTGAATATCTACTTATTCTCCCGGCAGGATACCCGTCTGGTGGGCTATGATGATCCATTCTTATACAAGGAGAACGTAGAGTTTGGGCAAGGCTGTCCGGGCACAGTGTACTTTGGCACGACGTGCAAGGATGCCTATGTGCTTGTCGATGTCTTTGGCGAAGACGGGCGTTTGGAGAATAAGCCCTTGCTGCTCAATGATTCCATTGTCCGCCTGGAGTACCCCTATAAGGAAGAGTATGGCGAAGGCATCTCTGTCGTGTTTACTTTCGTGAAGAACGGCACCGTTTACTCAGAGCGGGTGGAGCTGAAAAAGAAACAGCCCGAACGTACCCTCAACCTGAAGTGGGAAGTCTTCCGCGACCGCCTGCATCCGGGCCAGGAAGAGGAATGGCGCCTGGTAGTCAAGACCCCGCAAGGGCTTCCTGCCGCAGCCGAGATGCTGGCCACCATGTACGATGCCTCGCTCGACCAGCTTTACCCCAACCGCCAGTCCATAGGCTTCTACTACAACTATTACCTGCCTTATTTCTATCGCAATGCAAACGGCATTTGGAGTAATACGCTCGTTTGCGATTTCCCCACGAAGTGGTGGGAGGTGCCTGCCTATTATTTCGACCAGTTTTATGCGCCCTCCTTGCCTATGGAAATCAGAATAAGGGGCTATGCCTCCGTCATGGCCAAGAGTGTGACCGGCGCTGTAAACGGAGTGGCCATGGCGGCTCCGGAGGCAGAAGAGGGCAAAGTCCTCAATGAAGTATTCAATGCGGTGCAACAAGATGCCGTGTTGAGCGAGCCGCCCGTGCAGTCGGTAGGGCAGTCGCCCGCAGAGGTGGCCTTGCGCACCAACTTTGCCGAGACGGCCTTCTTCTACCCCCAACTGCGCACCAACGAGCAGGGCGAGGTAGTGTTCTCCTTCACCATGCCCGAAAGCCTGACTACATGGAACTTCCGTGCCTGGGCACACACCAAAGACATGATGACCGGACAGCTGGATGCCTCCGTAGTGACCTCCAAGGAGTTCATGCTGACGCCCAACATGCCCCGCTTCCTCCGCACGGGCGACAAGGCACAGATTGCCGCCACCATCGCCAACCAGACGCAAAAGACCGTGAAAGGCAAGGCCGTGCTGACGCTGTTTGACCCGGCCACGGAGAAAACCATACTGACGCGCAAACAAGCCTTCTCCGTAGCACCCGGAAGAACGGTAGCCGTCGACTTTGCCTTCGAGGTGGGCGACAGCCACAACCTGTTGGGCGTGCGCATCGTAGCCGACGGGGGCAACTTCAGCGATGGCGAGCAACACTTGCTGCCCGTGCTGAGCAACAAAGAATACCTGACCGAAACCTTGCCCATGCCCATTCGCGGCAAGGAGACGCGCACCTTCGGCCTCGACAGCCTGTTCAACCGGCATAGCCCCACGGCTACCGACCGCCGCCTGACGGTAGAGTTTACCGGCAATCCGGCGTGGTATGCCGTCCAGGCCCTGCCCTCGCTGAGCCAGCAGGAAACGGACAATGCCGTGTCGTGGGCTACGGCGTGGTATGCCAACTCGTTGGCCGGGTATATTGCCAACAGCAACCCGCGCATCAAGACGGTGCTTGACAGCTGGCAAGCCACGGGTGCCTCGAAGGAAACCTTCCTCAGTCAGCTGGAGAAGAATCAAGAGTTGAAAAACATCCTGCTCACCGAGTCGCCCTGGCTGCTGGAGGCCACTACGGAAGCCGAGCAGCGGGCGCGCATGGCCACCTTGTTCGACGTGAACCAGCAGCGCAACCGCATTCTTTCCGCCCTGACCCGCCTGCGCGACCTGCAAGGCGAAGACGGCGCCTGGTCGTGGTACAAAGGCATGCCGGGCAGCCGCTACATCACCACCCACATTGCCACCCTGCTGGTGCGCCTGCCCTTGCTGACAGGCGAGCCACTGGATGCCGATGCAGCAGACATGAAGCAGAAAGCCCTGGGCTACCTGGCCGACGAGGCGATGGAAGAATACCGCCGTTGCCTGCAAGCCGAGCGGCGCGGCACCCCGATAACCCTTCTCTCCGGCGCGGCCTTGGATTGGCTTTACCTCCTGGCCTTGGAGGATGCGCAGCCCGGCACTTCTGCCCGCCCTGCCTACGATTACTTCCTCCCCAAGGTGAAGAACGAACTGACCGCTGCCTCCATGGCCGTCAAGGCGCAGGCAGCCGTCGTCTTGCTGAAGAATCGTCAGCCGGAAGCTGCCGATTTCATCGCCTCCCTCCAAGAACACCTTGTGCAGGAAGACGAGCTGGGCGCACACTTTGCCTTCAACGACACGCCCTATCGTTGGGGCATGATGCCCATCCCCGCCCACGTGGCCGCGATGGAGGCCCTGCGCCTGGCAGGCGGAAACGATGCCTTGCTCGAGGAGATGAAACTCTGGCTCTTGAAGCAAAAGCAAGCCACCTCGTGGTCTTCGCCCGTGGATGCCGCCAATGCCGTCTACGCCTTGCTTTGCCAGGGAAAAGATTGGTCAATGTATCGCGGAGACGTGCACATTGCATTGGGAAGCGAAACCCTGGATACCCAGGCTGAAGGCGCAGAAGCAGTGCCCGGCCTTGCATATGTGAAGCGCACCTTTACCGAAGGCTCCGCGCTCCGTGCCAAAGACATCACCGTGACGAAGCGCGATGAAGGCATTGCCTGGGGTGCCGTCTATGCCCAATACCTATCGCCCATTTCCGACGTGAAGCAGCACGGCGGTCCCCTCAGCGTGGAGAAGAAACTCTACGTGGAGCGCCTCGCCGCCGATGGCAAAAAGGTGCTTCAGCCCTTGACAGAGGCCGCCGGGGTGAAGGTGGGCGACAAGATAGTGTCGCGCATCACCCTCCGCACCGACCGCGCCATGGACTTCGTGCAGCTCAAAGACAGCCGCGCTGCTTGCCTCGAGCCGATAGGCTCGCTCTCCGGCTACCACTGGGATAGCGGCATAGGCTACTATGTGGAGATAAAAGATGCCGCCACCAACTTCTTCTTCGACGCCTTGGGCAAGGGCACCTACGTGCTCGAGTCGAGCTACCGCGTGGCGTGCGCCGGCATCTATGAAACCGGGCTTGCCACCCTGCAATGCGCCTATGCACCCGAGTTCTCTTCCCACTCGGCAGGCGGCACATTGGTGGTAGAGTGACTCTCTCTTCCCTTTTTCCGTTCTCTCCAAAAGCGTGTTTGCTCCGCTCTTGTTTCGCTCCTATAAGGCGGGCAAGAAGCGGAGCAAATGCGTGAAGGGGGTGGCTTTGTGCCGTTCAAGCGCATGCCGGGCCTTCTTGCGGCTTTCATTTTATTGGATGTCAGGCCATGCAAGAATGGAAATGTAAATATATTGAAAACTGCCGTGTCCTCCGTTTCAAAATTTATAAATGCTTACGTGAAAAAACTTGATTATTTACCTTTTCTTACAAAAATCACTTCAAGAAGCATTCGTAATGTATTATAATTCAATATATTGACGCAATTGGTATGCCCTTGATACGTACCCCCTTCGGTTCTCCTTCGGTACAAGTTCGATTCTGGTTCGATAGAAGTTGGGCGTATAGGACCGAAGGTGGATCGTAGAAAATGCGGACATGTCCGGGAGAAAATAGGTAGATGACAGTCTTTGAAATGGGTGTTTTTGTAAACATCTCTTTTTCGTACTAAGCTTTTGGAGAGGGGTGTTATTCGAAAGTTTAAATGATAGAGCTGTGTTATTTAACACGTATTAAGTATTTCTCCATGTATTTGATTAATCTTATTTCTTATTTTTGCAAGAAATAATAATCGACATTATTGGAAATCTTTAATTATTACCTTCATGGACAAGTTAAAGTCTTTATTTGCTATGGGTTGGGTGCTGTGCCTCGCGCTGCTGAGTTCGTGCGAAAGTGCTGAAGGCTATCCCGACAGCGATTTCTCCGTAGTAGGCACGTGGCGTTATCACATTCCGCCGGTTGAGGGGGGCGCGCCAATCGACCGTTACTTGTATAATGCAGATGGGGTCATTACGTTTACCAGTGACAAGCGTTTCTGCTTCACACTGTACACCGGACAGGGCGAGGTGAAGGGCTGCGGGCAGTACAAGGAAGACGATACGGGCATTTGGCTGATATACGACCGCTATCGCTCGATAGCCCATGACGCCCACGAGCTTGGCATGTTGGGCATCACCGGCGATTCAAACTTTGAGATAATGGCCTTCGGGTGGGGCTGGGATGACCAGCTGACGGGGGTGGCCGACGAGGTGCGGAATGACTACATGCGGGTGCATACCGGGCGCGCCACGGAGTATTTCCGCATCGACGAGCAGCCCTACGAGGAGGTGGTGGAGCCTTATCGGCCTGACCCTGAAGGAGACTTCTACTACATGACGCACGATGGCATGTCACTACTTGAATTGCCGGAAAAGTTGCAATAATATGTATCACCCTTTTATTCATGGTTTTTATGAAGAATCTGTATGGCTATTTGCTTGCTGCGTTGGTGGCGGTCGGCTTCCTGAGTTCGTGCTCTCAGTCGGACGGTGGTGAAGGAGCGGGAGGCAATGACGTGTCCCAAACCCTTATAGGCCTGTGGAGCGGCCAGACGAGCGACAAGGTGGTTCATATATACGATTTGCGCGTGGACGGCACGGCGGTGGCTAGTAGTTATTGGTCGGTGTATGGCAGGTCGGTCGGCACGAAGGTCTATCCGGAGTGGTCGGCACGGGGTGGGGTGCTGCAAGTGGGCAGCAACCGGATGTATTGCAGCATGGGACACATTGAGATGCTCGACCCCAGCACCTTTGAGAAGGTGCCGATGCTTCAACTCTACCATCCGGGATTGGATGTCGGGACGATAGAGTTTTCCCGTTTGTCGTATTACAAGTGGACAGGATATTACGAAGATAAAGTCATCACCCTGGAGTTTAAGGATGACGGCACCATGACCCGCCTGGACGAGCCTAACGTGGGCTATGAAGGGGAGCCTGTTTCTACTACTTACGAATGGAGCATCAGCGACAACGTCATGCACTTTGCCGGGCATGACGAGGCGTGGGGAGTGGCTGTTGAGGAAGACTTCAGCAAGGGCTGCGTGATATTCATTGATTTTGGCGATGTGGCTTCCGGATTTATAGAGAATATAGACGAATAGGATAATTTGCCCGACCATGAAGCCGGGCATAATGTGCCATCCGTCAGGATTTGTTTTAATTTTGCTCAAGCATGGTTGGAGAACCGGGCAAAATTTAAACAGGCCCTGGCGGATTTTTATTGTTTCTCTCGGGGAAAAAGTTTATTTTTGTGCAGGAATTGTTCAGCAGAAAAGAGATTCATGAAGAAGACGATAGTTTTGCTATATATATTGACGGCCGTGTCGTGCCTGTCGACTGTGGCACAGCCCCGCTTCACGTCGAACACCGAAGAGTACCGCTTCGGGCAGGTGGAGTGGAAGCATCCGGTGACGGCCCAATACGACATAATGAATACGGGCGACCAGCCCCTGGTGCTGACCGGGGTGGAGCCCGATTGCGCCTGCACCGTGGCGCAATGGACACGTACGCCCATTGCTCCCGGCGGGAAGGGCACGGTGAGTGTGACGTTTGATGCCGAGGCGTTGGGACACTTCAACAAGGCAGTGGCGGTGGCCACCAATACGGAGCCGGGGCTGGTATACCTCAGGCTTACCGGGCAGGTGGTGAGGCAGATTACGGACTTCAGCCGCAGCCACCCGTACGTTATCGGGCAAATCCGCATCGACCGCGAGGAGCTGGACTTTCCCGACGTGCAGCGTGGCGAGCACCCCGTGATGAGGCTGGGGGTGGTGAACCTTTCGGAGCAGCCCTACGAGCCGGTGCTGATGCACCTGCCTTCATACTTGGAGGCGAAGGCCGAGCCTGCGGTGTTGCAGGAGGGCGAACAGGGCATCATAAGCCTCACCTTGCGGTCGGAAAAGCTGGCCGACCTGGGGCTGACGCAATCCACCGTCTACTTGTCCCGCTTTGCGGGCGACAAGGTGGGCGAGGACAACGAGTTGCCCGTGTCGGTGGTACTGCTGCCCGACTTCTCCACGCTGACGGAGGCCGAGAGGGCCAACGCACCCTCCATCAGCTTGTCTGCCAAGAGCGTGGACCTGTCCGAGGTGCTGGCGCATAAGGCCAAGGCCAAGCAAGACATCGTGGTGACCAATACGGGGCGTTCGCCATTGGTCATCAGTAAGTTGCAGGTATTCCATCCTGCCGTGGGGGTGCGGATGAAGAAGAACGTGCTTCAGCCGGGCGAAAGCGCCACGCTGCGCATCAACGTCCGCAAGAAGCACATAGGCAAGCGGCGTCGCCCCCTGCGCCTGCTCATGATAACCAACGACCCGGCACAGCCCAAGGTCACAATAGAAATAAAACATTAGCACATAGTTATGGAACATCCCGAAAATAGTGAAGCATACAAAGGACTGGTGGTGAACGAAGGCGTGGAGCATCCCGCCTCTGTCAATCCTTACTTGAAGAAGAAACCCCGCAAGCGGCAGCTATCGGTGGCCGAGTTTGTAGAGGGCATCGTGAAGGGCGACGTCACGGTGCTGAGTCAGGCCGTGACACTGGTGGAGAGCGTGAGGCCCGAGCACCAGGCCGTGGCGCAGGAGGTGATAGAGCGTTGCCTGCCCTATTCGGGACGCTCCATCCGCGTAGGCATCAGCGGCGTGCCGGGCGCAGGCAAGAGCACCAGCATCGACGTGTTCGGGCTGCATGTGCTGGAGCAGTATGGCGGCAAGCTGGCGGTGCTGGCCATCGACCCCAGTAGCGAGCGGAGCAAGGGCAGCATTCTGGGCGACAAGACGCGCATGGAGAAGCTGTCCGTGCACCCCAAGTCGTTCATCCGCCCCAGCCCATCGGCAGGTTCGCTGGGCGGAGTGGCCCGCAAGACGCGGGAGACCATTGTGCTCTGCGAGGCGGCAGGCTTCGACAAGATTTTCGTGGAGACTGTGGGCGTGGGGCAGAGCGAGACGGCCGTGCACAGCATGGTGGACTTCTTCCTGCTCATTCAGCTGGCCGGCACGGGCGACGAGTTGCAGGGCATCAAGCGCGGCATCATGGAGATGGCCGACGGCATTGTCATCAACAAGGCCGATGGCGACAACCTGGAGGCCGCGAAGTTGGCGGCTACGCAGTTCCGCAATGCCTTGCACCTGTTTCCTGCCCCCGAAAGCGGATGGACACCGCAGGTGCTGACCTACTCGGGCTTTTACAACCGGGGCGTGAAGGAGATTTGGGACATGATATATCAGTACATCGACTTTGTGAAAAAGAACGGCTACTTTGAGTACCGCCGCAACGAGCAGAGCAAGTATTGGATGTATGAGACCATCAACGAGCACCTGCGCGACAGCTTTTACCACAACCCGCGCATTGAGGAGATGCTGGAGGGCAAGGAACGGCAGGTGCTGCAGGGCAGCTTGTCGTCGTTCGTGGCAGCCAAGGACTTGCTGGACACGTATTTTGCGGAAATCATGAAAAGGTGACTATACCTCTTTCCCGGCCTGCTCGAAATCCTTGCGCGACTTGCTTTGGGTGACGAAGTATACGCCGAGGAATACCAGCACCACGGCTATGCCTTTCTGCACGTTGAAGGTAGCCATCCCGATGGCTATGGCCACGATGGAGGCTACGGTGGGCTGCATGTAGTTGTACATGCTGACCACGGTGGGGCGCAGATGCCTTTGTGCGGCCATCAGGCAGATGTAGGCCACAAAGGTGCCTCCCAGCACTACGTAGCCCACTTGTAGGAGGGCGTTGGTGGGGACTGCTTCCCACTGAATGGCGGCGATGTCGCGGTAAGAGAAGGGTATGTAGCACATGGAGGCGTAGACAAACATCCATTTGTTCAGCGTGACGGGCGAGTAGCGTTGCGACAGCCCTTTGAATACAGTCAGGTAGATGGAGAAGCTGATTTGGGCCGTCAGGCAAAGCAGGTCGCCCAAGATGCTGCCTCCGCCGCCGGCGGCGTTCTGGCTGCTGAGAATGAGAATCAAGGCACCCATGGCACCCGAAAAAATGCCAAGCACCTTTTTGCCGGTGACGGGCTCTTTAAGGTAGAGCGCGGCTATAATCATGGTGACGATGGGGAGCGTGGTGGTGACGATGGAGGCATCGACCGGAGAGGTGAGCGACAGCCCGAAGATGTACACCCCTTGATTGAAGACCAGTGCAAACAGCGCGGCAAAAAACAAGGTGAGCAGGTCGCGGTGGTTGACGTGCTCTTTTTTGCAGCACAGGGAGAGCAGCCAAAAGCAGGCGGCTCCGCCTACCATGCGGAAAGTGGTGACTGCGAGGGGAGAGAATTCGGCAAGCGCCGATTTGCCGATGGGGGCCATCAGACCCCATAGCACGTTGGCACAAAGGGCAAGCAAGTGCCATTGCAGATTTTTGTTCATGCTTCTATAAATCCTGAAAACAACTTGTTTCTTCTAAAAACAGGCGCAAAGGTAGTGCTTTTCTCATTTCGTTTGCCTATTTTTGCCTTGAAAAAGTGAAAGTGAGCCGGATATGGAAATACAAGCCAACTATATAAAACGCATAGAGATACACGGCCTGTGGCACCGTTATGACATCGCGTGGAACTTGCGCCCCGATGTAAACATCTTGGCGGGTATCAACGGGGTGGGGAAGACTACCATTCTGAACCGTTCGGTGCTCTACCTGGAGCAGACTTCGGGTGAGGTGAAGGCCGATGAGCGGAACGGGGTGCGGGTATGCTTTGACAATCCGGAGGCAACGTACATTCCTTACGATGTAATCCGTAGTTACGACCGCCCCTTGGTGATGGGCGACTTTACGGCGCGCATGGCCGACCCCGAGGTAAAGTCGGAGCTGGACTGGCAGCTGTATCTGCTGCAACGCCGTTACCTGGACTACCAGGTGAACGTGGGCAACAGGATGATAGACCTGCTGAACGGCACCGACGAGCAGCGCGCCCAGGCACCTTTGCTGTCTGTGCCCAAACGCAAGTTCCAGGATATGATAGACGGCCTGTTCAGCTATACGGGCAAAACGATAGACCGCAAGAGCAATGACATTGTGTTTTATCAGAATGGCGAAAGGCTTTCGCCCTACCGCTTGTCATCGGGCGAGAAGCAGATGGTGCTTATCCTGCTCACCGTGTTGGTGCGCGAGGGCGGCCACAGCGTGCTGTTTATGGACGAGCCCGAGGCATCGCTCCACATAGAGTGGCAGCAGAAGCTCATCGGCATGATACGCGAACTGAACCCCGACCTGCAGCTTATACTGACCACACACTCGCCCGCCGTCATTATGGAAGGATGGCTGGACGCTGTGACCGAGGTGAGTGATATATCCACATTGTCTACCCCTGCTAAATTGTGACCTGCCGTGGCTACTTCCTTGCGCGATAACCTGACCTCTGCCTACTTGGATGCCGCCCACCGCATGGGCCCCAAGAAAGCCCGCCGCCGCATAGTGGCCTATGTGGAGAGCTATGATGACGTGGCTTTCTGGCGCACGCTGCTGTCGGAGTTTGAGGATGATGAACACTACTTCCAGGTGATGTTGCCATCGGCTACCTCGCTGGCCAAGGGCAAGAAGATGGTGCTGATGAACACTTTGAATACGGCAGAGTTGGGCCATAGCCTTATAGCCTGTGTGGATAGTGATTACGATTTCCTGCTGCAAGGGGCTACCGGCATGTCGCGGAAGATAAATTCCAATCCTTACATCTTCCAGACCTACGGTTATGCCATCGAAAGCTACCTGTGCTATGCCGACAGCCTGCACGAAGTGTGTGTGCAGGCCACGTTGAACGACCGCCATGTGGTGGATTTCCACGCTTTCCTGACGCGCTATTCGCAGATTATCTACCCCTTGTTCCTGTGGAATGTATGGTTCTATCGCCGACATGACATGCATACTTTTCCCATGTACGATTTCAATGCCTGCACGCGCTTGCAGGATGTCAATATACGCCACCCTTACCATAGTTTGGACGCAGTGCAGCGGTCGGTGGAAGACAAGCTGCATGAGTTGCACCGCCGCTTTCCGGACAGTGTGGAGAAGGTGCGGAAGTTGGGTGAGACACTCCGCCCGCTGGGGCTTGAGCCGGACACGACCTACCTGTACATCCAGGGGCACCACCTCATGGACGGCGTGGTGATGAAGCTTCTTACCCCCATCTGCACATTGTTGCGCAGGGAGCGTGAGCAGGAGATAAAACGCCTGGCTGAGCACAGCGAGCAGTTTCATAACGAGCTGACGGGCTACGAGAACAGCCAGACCAATGTCTCCCTGATGTTGCGCAAGAACAGCGGCTACAAGCAGCTATACCTCTACCAGTGGGTGAGGAATGACATACAGAAGTTTCTTGATTCAGAACGATTATGAATATATTGAAAACCATAAATCACTGCCTGCAGTCGTGGGGCGTGCCTGCGGATACTGCCGATGCCATAGACAATGCATTGGCTTTCTTCTTGATAGTGTTGGCGGCTTTGCTTGCCGATGTCATTTGCCGCCGTTTTGTGCTGCCTGCCATAGGGCACTTGGTGAAGAAAACCAAGGCAACGTGGGACGACATCCTGTTCAGCCCCCGTGTAATGACGCGCATCAGCCATATCGTGGCGCCGCTCGTTGCTTATGTATTGCTGCCCATAGCCTTTCCCGAGCCTGCGACAGGGGGGACGGACTTGTTGAGGCGCATTCTGCTGGTGTGCCTGCAACTGGGCTTCTTGTGGCTGATTGATGCCTTGCTGCGTGCCGTGTATCAGGTGTACAGCGCGCACGAGTCCTTGCGCGGACGGCCACTGAAGGGGCTGCTGCAGACGGCGCTTGTCATCTGCTGGTTTGTAGGGCTGATTATTGTGCTGGGCACGCTCGTCGACCAGTCGCCTTGGGGATTGCTTACGGGACTGGGTGCTTCGGCTGCCATATTGACACTGGTATTCAAGGACAGCATAGTGGGTTTTGTGAGCGGTATACAACTTTCGGCCAACGACATGCTGAAGGTGGGCGACTGGATAAAGATGCCCAAGCACGGCGCCGATGGCATAGTGACAGAAGTTACCCTTGCCACAGTGAAGGTGCGCAACTGGGACAACACCGTCACCACCATTCCACCCTATGCGTTGGTAAGCGACTCTTTTGAGAACTGGCAAGCCATGCGCGACAGTGGCGGGAGGCGCATCAAGCGCTCTATTAATATAGATGTCAACACGGTATGCTTCTGTACGCCGGAGATGCTGGAGCGTTTCAGTGCCATCCCTTTGCTGAAGCCTTATCTGGAGCGCATGCAGGGGCAGCAGATTACCAACCTTGGGGTGCTGCGTGCTTACCTGGTGGCCTATCTGGGCAGCCTGCCTGTGGTGAGCCAAGACCTGCACTGCATGGTGCGCCAGTTGCAGCCCACTGCCCAGGGAGTGCCGCTGGAATTGTACTGCTTTTCCACGGTGAAAGAGTGGGTGCCTTATGAGGGCATTCAGTCGGACATCTTCGACCATGTGCTTGCCATTGTACCCCGGTTTGGCCTGCGCATCTTCCAGGCACCTTCGGGGCTCGACCTGCAACGGCTGGAAGGAAATCCCGACACCTACACTACTAAAGGATAATATAAACACAGATAACCTATGCAAAAAGCATTGAACAAAAAGCTTTGGCTGCCCATCGCGGCAGTAGTGGCGGCGGCAGTGGTGCTGGCCGCCTTATTCATTCCCCATGGAGAGGAAGGCAATGCTCCCCTCGATGAAGTGGAGATAACGGACTCCACGGAGGTAGAAGACATCACCCTGAAATATGGCATTCCGGTTGAGCAATACGACGTGCATTACGGCATTGTGGAGCCGGGGCAGAACCTTTCTTACCTGCTGGCACGGCATGGCTTGAGCGCGCTGCAAGTGCACAGGCTGAACAAGCGGGCAGAGGGAGTGTTCGACGTGCGCAAGGTGAGGGCCGGCCAGGCCTATGCCACTTTCCACACGTGCGATAGCCTCAATCCGCGCACCGAATATCTGGTGTACGAGGAATCGCCTCGCAGCTACGTGGTGTTCGACCTCAGGGGTGATTACAATGTCTATCGTGGCCAGTATCCTGTCACCTGGAAAGAGAAGTCGCTGAAAGGCTCCTTGAACAGTTCCCTGTGGGTGGCCATACAGGAGCAAGGCGCGTCGCCGCTGTTGGCACTGGAGATGTCCAACATCTTTGGCTGGAGCATCGACTTCTTTGGCCTGCAGGAGGGCGACGAATTCCGTCTCATTTACCGCCAGGAGTATGTAGAAGACCAGGCGCTGGACAGCTTCCACGTCCTCGCGGCCTCCTTCCGCCATGCCGACAGCACGTACTATGCCATTCCTTTCACCCAAGAGGGCGAGGAACTGTACTACAACGAGCACGGCAACAGCCTGGAGGGCGCTTTCCTCAAGGCGCCGTTGGACTACTACCGCATTACCTCGCGCTTCTCCAACAGCCGTTTCCACCCCGTGCTGAAGCGTCGCCGTGCGCATCATGGCGTGGACTATGCTGCCCCCACGGGAACACCCGTCTATGCCACGGGCAACGGTCGGGTCATTGCCAAGGCCTACCAGGCCAATGGCGGCGGCAACTACGTGAAGATACGCCACAACAGCGTGTACACCACCACCTACATGCACCTTTCCCGCTTTGCCAAGGGACTGAAGGTAGGCGATGAGGTGAAGCAAAAACAGGTGATAGGCTACGTAGGCTCCACCGGCCTCTCCACGGGGCCGCACCTGGACTACCGTGTCTTTGAAAACGGCAAGCCCATCAACCCCCTGCTCATCAAGTCGCAGCCCAAGAAACCGGTAGCCCCTGCACTGATGCCGCAGTTTACTGTTCTTTGCGATTCACTGGTGCATCGCCTGCAGTCACTGTAAGTATTGGTTAGGCTATAAATGATAAGGGGGCTGCGAATTTTCGCAGCCCCCTCGTCGTGTAGTAAACTATAAGAGGTTTATGGAGTAATTGCCTTATTATTCTTCACCGGCGCCTTCGCAAGTGATGTCGGTAGCCAGGGTGATGTAGTTCAGTACCGATTCGCCGTCTACCAATGCCTGCTCTGTCTCGGCTGTTTCAGTAGTGAGGCACATGTCCTTGCCGCTGATAAGGGCGTTGTAGAGGCTGACTTGTGTGCCGGCGCGGAGGCGTACGCCTTGGCCGTCGCCATTGTTGCCGATGAGGGTGACGTTGGCAATCGTCGGGTGGGCAACCGGGGTGGCAGCGAAGTCGTTGCCATTGTTGTCGCACTCCATCAGGCAGTCGCACTCGCTCAGTGTCTGATAAGCTACGAGGAATTGCGCACGTCCGTTCCAGCCTTCTGTCCAGTCGAAGCTGTCATCGGTGCAGTTGATTACCACTGCGTGCTTGATGTCTACGCTTCCGCCGAAGAACTCAAAGCCGTCGTCCGAGCCATTGTAAGCCTGCACATACTCTACCGTCGTGCCGTTGCCCACGCCATAGAAGGAGATGCCGTTGGCCTCGTGTTCGGGGTCGAGCGCGTAGCCGGAGTTCTCGATGCGCACGTAGCGCAGCGTGCCGCTGTTGTCGGCATCGTCGCTGCCACCATAAGGAGCGTTGCCTATTTCAGACATGCCGCTGCCGCCTTCTGTATTGGTGTGTGCACGGCCGCAAATGTGCAGACCGCCCCAAGCACCCAGGTCCTTACGTTCGGAAGTCATCACAATGGGGTTTTCGGCTGTGCCGACGGCCTCAATCTTGGCACCCTGGCGAACCAGAATGAAGTCGGTCACATCGTCGTCTATGGCTACGATTTTCACGCCTTCCTCAATGGTCAGCGTGGCGCCCTCGGCCACAATGTACTCGCCGCTCAAGGCGTAAGTCTGGTTGGCGGCAAGGGTCTTGTTTTCGGTCAGTTCGCCTTCCAGTGTCTCTACGGCATTGTCTATGCTTTCATCACCGTTGCCTTCTGTGCGAATCCAGCCTGCCGTCCAGTCGTTGTCGGCCGAAACGGCGCCTTGGTAATCGGCAGCTTCAAAGAAGTTGTCTACGGCAGGCATGTCTGCGCCACCGGCGATGGTGCCGAAGAAGCCGTTGGTAAACGTGCTGCTGAAGTCGAAGTTGATGGTGTTGTGGTTGGCTTCTGCCGTGAAGAGGGCCGAAGAGTAGAGCTCTGTAGAGGGGTCAGGTTCCGGCTCCGGATTGGGATTGGGGTTCGGATTGGGCGTCGGGTCATCGTCGTCGCTGCAAGCGGTAAACACGGTCATGGCTGCAATGGCTGCCATCGTCATGAATTTCAGATTTGACATTCTCATACGTTCTCTTGTTTTTTAGTTAAAAGAATTGTTGGTTTATTTATTCACATCTTTGTTTTTTCCTTTTTACTGTTACAGGTTGTAGCTGAAGCCTACCTGGATGCCCGTGCCGCGCTCGTAGCGTTCCACCTCCATGGTGCGGCCGTCATTGGTCTTTTGGTTGAACACCACGTCCTGGTTGATGAGGTCGGTGGCCTCCAGTTTCAGGCTGAAGTGGTCGTTCAGTTTATAGGTCAGCACCAGGTCCAGCGTGTGCAGGGCTTCCTGCTTCTCGTCGCCCAGGCCCGAGATGCCCACGGCGTGTATGCGCGGCCCTTGCAGGTTGTAGAGCAGGGTGGCCGTCAGTTGGTCGTTGTTGCGCAGGGTGGGCGCATAGCTCAGGTCGGCGTTCACCAGGTAGGGCGATGCGCCTTGCAGCGAGCGCTGGTTGTTGGTGTAGGCGCCGCCTTCGGGCAGCTTCACGCTGGTGTACATGTACGAGCCGTTCACGCCCAGGCGGAGGTCTTTCAGCAGTTCGCGGCGGAATTCTATCTCCACACCGGCGGCAGTGCCCGTGTCGGCGTTCTGGAAGGAGTGCACCGCCGCGCCTCCGGACAATGTCTGCGTCCGCTCAATGGGGTCTTGCAGAATCTTGGCATAGCCCGTGATGGAGAACATGTTCTCCGGATTCTCGGCATCAAAGCGCTCGTAGCGCAGGTCTATGTTGTAGTTGTATCCGTTCTTCAAGTCAGCATTACCACGTATCTGCGCCGCGCCGAAAGACTCCTGGTAGAGGAAAGGCGCCATCTCGATGAACGAGGGCCGCGTCACGGTGCGCGATACCGATAGGCGCAGGCTGTTGCTTTTGTTCACCGTGTACTTCAGGTTCATGGCGGGGAAGAAGTCGTTTTGGGTCAGCTCGTTCCTTCCGGCCTGCCCGCCGTCGCTGTGATAGTTCACCCACTGCTTGTTGCGCTCGTAGCGGATGCCCACGTTCACCAGGAAATCTTCCACCGGGTAGTACTCCGTGTCGATGAAGCCCGCGTATATGGTGCTGCCGGCATCATACTGGTCTTTGGGCTGGCGGTCGTAGGTGATGCTGAAGTCGCCGTTTGCCAAGTTGCCGTAACCCATGAACTGGCTGGGCGTGTAGATGCTGCCAATGGCAGGGTCGAAGCCTGTGAAGTTGTAGTAGAAGCGGGTGGAGCGGAACGTACGCCCCTTGTCCTTGTAGGTAGCGCCGAAGCGCAGCAGGTTCTGCTCGCCGTAGCGGTAGGTGCTGCGCAGGTCGCCTACCCATTCGTCTTCGTCCAGGTTGCCGAAGTAACGCATGGTCTCCTGGCGGTTCAGCTTGAACAGGTGCAGTTCGCCGCGCCGGTTGTATTGGTACATGATTTGGCGGCGGTCCGGCTCCTCGCTGCTCGTCTTGCTGTACGAGCCGCTCCAGTTCACCGACCATCGGTCGCCCAACTCGTGGTAGCCGTTCACCTGATGGTTCTGCAACGTGTAGATGTGCGTCACCGAGTTGCTGCCCACCAGGTTATCCTCGTCGGGCGTGCGGCCTTGGCGCATCATGTAGTTGTTTTCCGCATTGCGGGCGTAGAAGAAGGTGTAGCCCACGTGGTCGGCCTTGCGCAAGGTGAGGCCCACGTTGGCCAGCCCGCCTATGCGCAGCTCCTGGCGGTATTTGTCGTACTCAAAGTAGTTTCGCGTGGTGCCCCCTGCCTCCAGCGTGCGGTAAAAGGCATCGAGCGTGGTCTCGTTGTTGTTGCTGGCATTCAGCGCGGCCAGCAGGCTCAGCTTCTGGTCGCCCACGTTCCACGTCTTGCCGCCCGAGACGCTGCCCCCGAATTCGGGCAAGCTGTTCACCTTCTTTACGTCGAAGTCCGTCTTGAAGGGATTCTCGCTCTTGATGGCCGCGTCAAACTCCTTCGGCTCCATGTTCAGCCAGCGGTCGTCGATGCCCGGCGTGCGGAACAGGAAGCTTTGCTGGTCCATCTTGTAGAAGTCTTGGAAAAGGGTGTTGAAGCGTCCGCCCACGTTGAAGCTGATGGAGAAGAAGTCGCTCCCTGTATTCTCTTTCGTGCTGATGTCGATGTGCGCGCCGCTGTAGTCGGCAAACGTGCCGGCCTCGTACACCTTGCTCACGGTGATGTTGCGCACCGTGCTGGCGGGAAACAAGTCCAGCGGGATGAGCTTGTTGTCCGGATTGGGCGAGGCAATGGGCAGCCCGTTCAGTGTGGTGGTGCTGTAGCGGTCGCCCAGCCCACGCACAATGAGCTGTCCCGCCGAGGCGATGGATATGCCCGTAATCTTCTTCACGCCCTCCTGCACGTTGCTTATGCCCTTCAGCGTCATCTCCTTGGCGCCCAGGTTCTCAATGGCCAGAGTGGCCTTCTGCCGCTCCATCTGCAAGGCGCGCTGACCCTCCAGGTTCTTCCGCGCGGTGACGGACACCTCGCCCAAGGTCTGCGCGTCGGCATCCATGGCAAAATCCAGTATCGTTTCATTCCGGCCCACCTTCACGTCGGCAGCGGTGATGTCTTTGTAACCCACATATCTCACCAATAAAGTATAAGTGCCCGCATCCAGCGTGAGGGAGTAGTTGCCATCCAAGTCGGCCACAGCTCCTACCGACGTGCCCACCACCTGCACGGTGGCGCCTGTCAGCGGCTCGCTGGTCTGCCTGTCGGTAATTGTGCCTTTGACAGTTCCTGCAAAGGCCGTCATTGTAATCAGTGTCAGCAGTAAAACGAGGAAGAATATTCTTCCCAAATCCAGTTGTGTACTCGTGTGCATGTTTCTTCTGTTTCTTAATTCCGGCGCAAAGGTCGGGCGGCAGCGTTACAAGGTTGTTACGGCGGGCTGACAATGTCTTTGCGTTTCCGTTACGGCAATGTTACGCGCTTCTCTATTGTAACTATTTATTATTTTCAAGTTTTTTCCCCTTGTAATCAAAAAATGTTTATAATTTGAATTTTTGATTTTCTTATTTCTTTACAAATTTACTCTAAAAATAGCCATCTAACTATTTTATTTCCAATCTTTTACCTTTCAAAATTGGTGCAACTATATACCTTCTTCGTACCAGGTTCGTACCCTATTCGTACCATGTTCGCTCTTCTCCCGTCGCTATAGAAGCGAAGGAGGAAGGTAGGAAATGCGGACATGGTATGGCGGGAAAACGAGGATAATAGCGGGAAAATACAACTAAATTATAAAATTATATTCCCCATATCAGAGCCTAAGGCATGTGGTAGGCGTTGGACGTAGCGGGATTCCCTAAGTTATGCGGAGGCTATCTATGGCTTTTTTATCCTTGTTGCTCGTTGAAATGAGCTGAGAAATAATACTATTTTATCTATATATGATACTTTTTTGTCGTTGTTGATTTTTAGTCTGCTGAAAATTTGCGAGTGTTAAAAAGTATGCGGATATTGTGGGCGGCAAACCAGTTGTTATTTTTACCAATAAAAGGCTATGTATAAATATGCGTATTTTTCTATTTCTCTCTTATTGTCGTGTTGTGCAAAAATGGATGTCATGGCACAAGTGACAGTGACATCGGATATGCTTATGGGTAAAGAGTGGGTTGCCCGATTCGATGTGGGGGAATGTTCCCACAATGCATTTATTATCACTTATAAATGTGAATAGGTAACAAGACTTTCTATCAGATAAGGACAACGTAATAAGGACATATTATGTAAAGAAATAGTTATGAAGAAGAAATATTACTCACTTTTTTTTGCACTGTTTATTGTGCACACATGTTTATTAGCGCAGGTTACAACAAAACATTTTATCTGGAAGCCTGCTGTGGGTGGCGGAACTTCCATTGTGCCTAAGGACAAGGAAAATGTGGTATTGAAAAAGCCGGAGGCTTATTTGGATTGGTCAAGTGTTGAAGGGTATATCCCATGGTATGAAGATGTAGTAGTGCAACCTTTCCAGACTTTAATTGACAAGGGATATTTTTCTTCGAACAGAATGCAGGATTTGGAAAAGAATGCCAATATAAGAATTATTTCTTATTTTGATGAAAGCGGTATAACTTCTTATGTCGAGTTTTGGCTTCCGGACAATGTAACGACAGCCTTGACTGACGAAGAATTGCATGTGATTAATCAGGCATATACGGGTGTGAAAATGGATTTGTCGTTTGCTGTCGGCAGGAACGGTTATGGAATGAAGATAGAAGAGTTCCATTGTTCCGGTTTTTTCGAGATTCCATTTGAAGATTTGAAATATTAATGCCTTTCCCCTGTTATATTTTTGTTTTTTGGATTCCCAAGGCTTGTAGGCTACTCCTGCAACGTCATTTTACTTTTGCCCTAATCCGACTCAGGCTCGCTTGCGTGATGCCTAAATAGGTGGCGATGCTCCCTAATGGCAATCGCTGTAACAAATCGGGTTCTTTTTCCAACAACTCTTTATACCGCTCTGAGGCGATGGCGGACAGCATGGATATCAGCCGCTCCTCGGTGGCAAGCAGTTCCATCTCCGCATAGCGCCGCCCCCAATTGGCGATGTGCAAGTCTTCCGCAAACAGTTCCTTCAGCTTTTTCCTTTCCAATACATACAGCACGGAATCTTCCATCAGCTCCATCGTCTCATATCCCGGCTCGTCGTTCACATAGCCTTTCATGGAAACAAGGGTAGCCCCTTCCTTGCCTACCCAGAAAGTAATGTCCTTACCGTCCACCGGAGTGTAGGCGCGGACAATGCCTTTCTTGATGAAAAAGATGTTCTTCTCCACCTTGCCGCTTTCCAGCACCCGGAATCCTTTGGGGTATGAAACTTCTGTCAGGCATTGCTGCAACTTGTCCAGAGACGCATCCGGCATGGCATATCTTAGGTTGATGATTTGCTTTATATCCATAGTTCATTGCTGTTGTTGGTGGGCAAAATTATAAAATAGCGCGCAGAAACGGGAATGAACAGTTGTTTTTTATCGGCATTCGTTTTTTGCCAAATGCAAAAAGCCATTAAGGATAGCTTGCTTACTTTTGCGCCCGAATTTAATAAATCAATGGATATGGATGGGATAAAATGTTTCCTTGATTGGGCTGAAAGTAGTGTCATACTGAAGGAGGCGACAAATGAAATATGAATTAAGGGAGAACCAAGGCATTCCGGCACCTCTGCTGGCTCTGATGGCAGTTGCTACCGGGCTTTCCGTTGCCAACTGCTACTACAACCAGCCTTTGCTGGGCAGCATGGCAAGGGATTTTGCAGTGAGCGACTTTTCTGCCAGTATGGTGGCTACATTGACCCAGATAGGCTATGTGGTCGGACTTATGTTTGTCATTCCGCTTGGCGATTTGGTTTCACGGAAGAAGCTGATATTGGTCAATTATATTGTTTCAGCAGGCGCATTGCTTGCCATAGCACTTGCCCCAAGCATCTATTGGGTGTGGGGCGCGTCTTTGCTTGCCGGGGCATCCTCGGTGATGCCGCAGTTCTTCATCCCGCTGGTGTCTTACCATTCGGCACCTGCACACAAGGTGCGCAATGTGGGGATTATACAATCCTGCCTGCTCATAGGCATTCTTGGCTCGCGGGTGTTCAGTGGCTTTCTGGCTGATGTATGGGGATGGCGTTCCGTCTACTTCATGGCTTGTGTGTTTATGCTCGGGTGTTTTCTGCTGATTCATAAGATGCTGCCTGTGCTGTCTGCCCGTTCACAAGAAAGTTATGCGGGTCTGATGAAGTCCTTGTTGCGCCTGCTCTTCAAATACCCGTACTTGCGTATCGCTTCGTTGAGGGCGGCATTGGCTTATGGCTCGTTCTTCGCTCTGTGGAGTTGCCTGGCTTTCCGGATGAAGCAAGAGCCTTTCTTTGCAAGTGACGATGTTATAGGGGCACTCGGTTTGTGCGGATTGGCAGGCGCATCTACGGTGGTTTTCATCAGCGGCTACATCCAAAAGTATGGTGCAAGGCTCTTCTCTATTGCCGGAGGATGCGTCATATTGGCTGCATGGTTGTTGGCATTCTGGGGGAATGACAGCTACTTGTGGATGATAATTGCCATCCTGTTGATTGATGCCGGCATGCAATGCATCCATCTGTCCAATCAAACCAGCGTGGTTGCCCTCGATGCATCTGCCATCAATCGGGTCAATACCATTTATATGACCATTTACTTCTTGGGCGGTTCTGCCGGCACATTTGTTTCCGGTCTGTTTTGGCAACATTATGGATGGACAGGCGTGATTGGGGTAGGAATTGCTTTTACCGTAGCTTCCTTGCTTGTCAGTTGCTTTAAGCCAAAAACAACATAAAGGGGAAACCGGGTATCTTTTATGTGGACGATTGGCATTGCGCCTCTTTGGCAGTGTGAAAAATATGGTTATCTTTGCAAGGTACTACTACCCCGTAAAGAAAGGATTAGTGATGGATACAGTAAAGCAACAACCCCAGAATTACTTACCGGGCGATGAACGGCGGCAGGATGGTGTGCACGAGGAGGCGATGGCGTATGTCACCCAATCCCGGCATTTGCAGGTATTGCCGCCTTGCCAGTTCACAGTGGAAGAACTGAAAGAGATATTACTTCGCTCGGAACTGGATGGCGATGGCGTAACTAATGATGCTTTTTTTGCAGAGTTGGAAAAAGAAGATGCTGAGTTATGGAGGTAATTTGGCTGACAGAAGCACGTGAACAGATGAGAGCTGTGTATGCTTATGGAAAAGCAATGTTTGGTAGGAAAGTTGCCATGGAGTTTAGAACGAAAATCTATCAGCAAGCTAAATTGTTGGCAGATTTTCCCTATTTAGGGCCTATTGAAACTTGTGTGTCAGATTTGCCGTTATCCTACCGCAGCCTTGTGGTACATAGGCATTACAAACTGATTTATAGAATAGATGAGGCGCGGCAAACGGTGTATATTTCTGCCCTGTGGGACACACGCCGCAATCCGGCACAGTTGGGGGATGATTTGCCGTTTCATGAAGGCATGGAATAATGAAGCGGCATTATTCATATCTTTGCATCAAGTAAAATCGTATAGGGTTATGAAGAAACATTTATCTTTTCTACAGCGTTGCCTTGTTTTTCTGATTGATGCAACAGCCGCTTTTTTCCTTTATCACATAGTGGCATGGATAATCTCTTACTTTTATTTCTTCCCGTTTTTCCACGGTTTTTTGCTCATTTGGGTGCTGTATTACATCGTGGGTTATTGGGCATGCGGGCAGACGTTGGGATTGGCTTTCTTTCATGCCAGGCTGGCGGATGGGGGAGGCAGATGTCCGTTGGGCTTGCGCATTGTGTTGAGGGAAATTTTTACCAGTCTTCCGGGTATTGTGCTGTGGACCTTGGGGTGGCACTATCTGTTTATGCCTAAATCTTTGTTGCTCTGCCTGCTGTGTTGTGTCTTGGTGGCCTTCCGCAAAAAGGTGTTCAGAATTTCTTTTGTCAGGAGCGACGGCTATGGGTTACAGCCGGGACAATTGTCGGGTAAAAAAGTGATTGGGGCTTATCTGATGCTGATGGTGGTGGCTACGGCAGCGCGCATGGTAAATACTGTTTCTACAAATAATGTGGATTCCTTCACGAATACTTTCCGGTATGCTGTCCCACGGCCTACACTGCACTCGGTGGGAAAGTACGTGGATTTTCTTGAGAAAGACGGCTGTCGGGATATCAATGACTATGTGTTGGGGCTGTTCAAGACGTATGACCACGTGATTCTTTGCGAACGTCTCCACACAGAGATGACGCAGTATGACATGATTTATAATTTGGTGACAGACCAACGGTTTGTAGATAGTGTGGGAGTCATGTTTACCGAAGTGGGAAATGTAGACTCCCGAAATGCATATAAGACGTTTGTCAGCACGACTTTCCCAAATGATACGGCAGTGGAAAAGGGGCTGGCTTCTTTCTTGATGGACAACCAGTCGGTTCACCTGCTTTGGCCTAATACCAACTGGTTCAATTTCCTTAATCGGATGTATTATTTTAATCATGGACGCGACAAGCAGGTAGATATTCTTTTTGCAGATAGGAACTGGCTGGATAGAAGCCTGCTGTATGCAAGGGATAGCATCATGGCTGACAATATTATTTCCACCATCAAGGCAGACAGCTTGAAGAAGTCGTTGACTATCATGAACTACAGACATGCTTACCTGACGCCCGGCAATTGCGGGTATTACTTGGAACGGGCATTCCCTGGCAAAGTGGCCAATGTCATGATTAACTCTTCCGGTATCAGTCTGCCGGCATTGTTGCTGGGAAAGGAGATGCTGGTTTTGCTTCAGCACGGCAAGTGGGATGTGGCATGTGAACAAGTTGAAAGCTCAGCTTTTGCATTTGATTTTGCTGGATCGCCTTTCGGAAAAGATGCGTTCGACCATTTTGTTCTGCCATGGAGTCCGCTGAATGCCAAGTGCTATCAAGATATGTTTACCGGTTATATCTATTATAAATCTCCCTCAGAGCAGTATATAAGCATGGGGTATAGCCATATGTTTGACCCTGAGAATGTGGAAAAACTCAAGGAAAGGAACTCTGTGCTGACTGGTTATTCCATGCGGAGTTGGGAGTTTTTGAAGAATGGTTTATATCGGCAACAAGGCACGGTTATTTACTATGAACAGGCTTGTATGGACAATACGGTTTATCTTGCCGTCTGTCTTTTTACGATACTTATTGCTTGTGTTATGCTTGTTGCCTGCAAGCATTCTGTAAAGCAGATATAAACAAATTAATAAGTGGGTGTGTCAAAAAAACTATGAACGCTTTCAAAATGGTATATATTAGGCGCGGATTTCGCGGAATAACACGGAATTTAATAAGCTTAATCCGTGAAATCCGCGTAATCCCCTTATTTCATTTAGCAGGGTTATATGGCCTTTTACAGCCCGTAGGCATATTGCCCGATGGTGTCGTACACCACGCTGGCAATGCTCAGCACAATGATGCCCAGCGTGCAGATGGCCAGACTGGCGCGCGTGTAGTTGTCGCTGCGGAAGGTAGCGATGGGGGCATCGTTAGGATTGATGTACATGGCCTTCACCACCTTGAGGTAGTAGAACAAGGAGATGATGGTGTTGAGCAAGGCTATGAATACCAACAGGTGGAATCCGCCATGGAAGGCTGCCGCAAAGATGAAGAACTTGGAGAAGAAGCCTGCAAACGGCGGGATGCCTGCCAGCGAGAACAGGGCAAGCGTCATGAGGAATGCCAAGCGGGGATTGGTGGTGTACAGACCGTTATAGTCTTGCAGCGTAACCTTGTTGGAGCGCTCGGCTACGATGTTGATGACGGTAAACACGCCTAGGTTGGCAAACAGGTATATCAGTATGTAGTACACCAGCGCCGTCATGCCTTGTGGCGTTCCGGCAATGATGCCCAGCATGATGTAGCCTGCCTGCGAGATGCTGGAGAAGGCCATCAGACGCTTCAGGTTGTTTTGGCGCAGGGCAAAGAGGTTGGCCACGGTAATGGAGGCAATAGTTATCCAGAACAGTACTTCCTGCCATTGTGCCACCATGGGGGCAAATACTTTGACCAATACAGCCATCAGTACAAAGGCAGCTGAGCCCTTGGAGATGACGCTGAGGTAGGCGGTCACCGTGCTGGGGGCGCCTTCGTAAACATCGGCAGTCCAGAGGTGGAAGGGCACCAATGAAATCTTGAATCCCATGCCGGTGAAGAAGAATACGAATGCCATGATTTGGAAAGCACTGCCATCCAAATGGGCGGGAATGTCATCGAAGTAAAGCGTGCCCACCGTACCGTAAATCATGGAGATGCCATACAGCAGCAGGCCGCTGGAGAAAAGTGCGGTCAGTATGTACTTCGCACCGGCTTCTGCGGAATGGTGGCGGTATTTGTCGAAAGCCACCAAGGCTGCCATGGGGATGCTGGCGGTTTCCAGTCCGATGAAGAACATCAGGAAGTGTCCGGCAGAAATCATGAAATACATGCCCAGCAGGGTGGAGAGCGTCAGTACGTAGAATTCGCCCTGCTTTATGGCGGTGTCGGGACGGCGCATCCATTCGTGGGCCATCAAGAACACGACGATGGTACCGATGGACAGGATGGACTTCACAATGTGCTGCATCGGCGAGTTGTAGTACATGCCGCCGAAAGCTTCGGCCACCGGGCCGGGTACAATGGTTATCAGGGTGTGTATCGTAAGCAATGCCACGGGCAGCATGGTGTTCAACACCGGTTTGCCGCTGTGCTTATGGGCATCGGGGCTCATAAAGAGGTCGGCAATGAAGAGAATGACGATGACGGCTATCAGCGACAGCTCTTCTTTCATGACAAGGAATTGACTGTAATCCATGTTTGTGTATCTTCTATGTTAGTAGTTATTGAATCATTGCTACATGCTCTACGATGGGCAATACGCTGTCGCCAATCATGCCGCTAATCCACCAAGGTGCCAGGCCAAGGGCAGCCACGCAGGCTATGAGGATGATGACAGCCGTGCGTTCGTCCCACGTGGCATCGGTCAGCGTCAGGTGGTGCTTGTTGGTGCAGGTGCCGTACAGTATCTTTCCAACCAGTCGCAGGATGTAGACCGCCGTGATGACGATAGAGGTGCAGGCGATGATAGTCCACGCGCGGTGGAAGGTGTCGGCATGCTCAAAGGCGCCGTTGAATATGGTCATTTCGGCTACGAAGCCGCTGAGGCCCGGCAATCCGAGGTTGGCAAGACCGGCAATGACATAGCACACCGAGAGGAAGGGCATGATTTTCATCAAGCCCGACAGCTCGCGGATGTCACGTGTATGAGTACGCCCGTAAATCATGCCGATGAGGGCAAAGAACAGGGCCGTCATCAGTCCGTGGCTCAGCATCTGGAGCACGGCGCCGGTGCAGGCAGTTTGGTTCACCATAAGGATGGCAAACAGCACCAGGCCGCAGTGTGACACGGAGGAGTAGGCATTGATGTATTTCAAGTCGGTCTGCACGCAAGCCGAGAAGGCGCCGTACACTACCGAGATGCCGGTCAGTATCAAGAATATCCAGCCTAACTCTTGGGCGGCTTCGGGCATCAGGTACATGGCAACGCGGAAGCATCCGTATCCTCCCAGCTTCATCAGTACGCCGGCATGCAGCATGGATACTGCCGTGGGCGCCGAGGCGTGGCCGTCGGGGCTCCACGTGTGGAAGGGGAACAGGGCGCCCAGCACGCCGAATCCGATGAACGTGAGCGGGAACCAGATGCGTTGCTGCTCGATGGGGATGTTGTGCAGTTGGGCTATCTCGAGCACGTTCATGGTGGTGGCACCCGAACCGAAGTAGATGCCCAGGATGCCGATGAGCAACAGTGCGGAGGCACCCATCAGCATCAGCGTCAGCTTCATGGCGGAGTATTCCTTGCGGCCGCTGCCCCACACGCCGATAAGCAGGTACATGGGGATGAGGGCTATCTCGTAGAACATGAACATGGTGAACAGGTCTATGGAGATAAAGAACCCGAACACGCCCAGCGACAGGAAGGTGAACCACAGGAAGAACTCTTTGGTAAGCGGCTGCAGTCTCCAGGAGGCAAACGTGCCGGTGAATACGATGATGGCAGACAGCAGCAGCATGGCCACCGAAATGCCGTCCACGCCTACGGAGTAGTGGATGTTGAGAGCCGGATACCATACCATGTCGGCACAGAACAGCATTTCGTCCGTAGCGCCGGCGTGGCGGGCGTTGAGATACATCACGACCAGCGTGGCCGCCAGCACCAGCAGGGCAGAGGCGCCGGTTACCATCACCGCGCGTATCTGCGCAAGGTTGCGGCTGAGCCATAGTCCCAGCAACATCAGTAAGGGGATGAGTACGAATAAACTAAGGAAGTTCATATCTTCTTGTATCTATTGTTTTTTTAGATTAGTAGTATCAGGATGAGGGCCAGAGCACCGAGCAGGAATACCAAGGCATATTGCTGTACGCGTCCGCTTTGCAGGCCGCGTATCTCGTCGCTGGTGGCATTGGCACTCCAGGCCAGGAAGTTGAAGAAGCCGTCTACCACATGGCGGTCCCACCAGGCGATGGGGCGGCTGATGCAGGCAAAGATGATGCGGTGCGTGATGAACTGGTAAATCTCGTCGATGTAGAAGCGGTGGTAAGCAGCCGTCCACAGCGAGCGGAAGCGGTGTGCCAGGGCGTCGGCCACGGGCTGCTTGTCGCGGGCATACATCCACGTGGCCAGGGCGATGGCGACGAGGGCCACGGCAATGCTGGTGCCGGCCACTGTCCAGTCGATGTGTATGTCGTAGGCCGTGCCGTTGGAGCTGACCAGGTGTCCGAAAGGCAATGCCCATCCGGCCACCACGGTGATGACGGCCAACACTATCAAGGGGATAGTCATGCTGAGCGGACTTTCGTGGGGACGGTGCTCGGCGTGGAGCTCCTTGTTCTCCGTGCCCCAGAAGATGCCGTAGTAGAGGCGGAACATATAGAATGCGGTCATGCCGGCAATGGCAGTCATAAACCAACCCATCGCGGGGCTGAACTGGAAGCAAGCGGCCAGTATCTCATCCTTCGAGAAGAAGCCGCTCAGCGGCCAGATGCCTGCAATGGCGAGGCAGGCGATGAGGAACGTGATGTGCGTCACGGGCATATACCGGCGCAGGCCGCCCATGGCGGACATCTCGTTGCTGTGCACGGCGTGGATGATGCTGCCGGCACCCAGGAACAACAGCGCCTTGAACATGGCGTGGGTGAACAGGTGGAACATGCCTGCCATGTAGCCGAGCCCTCCCTCGTGCGGGTCGGCCGAGGTGCATACGCCCAAGGCCACCATCATGAAGCCTATCTGCGAGATGGTGGAGAAGGCCAGCACGCGCTTGATGTCGCTCTGCACGCAGGCCACCGACGCGGCGTAGAAGGCAGTGAACGCCCCCACGTAGGCCACGAGGTGAAGCACGTCGGGCGCATAAGCAATGAACAGCGGGAACATGCGTGCCACCAGATACACGCCCGCTACCACCATGGTGGCGGCGTGGATGAGTGCGGAGACAGGCGTGGGGCCCTCCATGGCATCGGGCAGCCAGATGTGCAGCGGGAACATGGCGCTCTTGCCCGCACCGCCTATGAACATCAGCCCCAGGGCCAGCGGAATCATGGCCGCGCCCCCGCGGGCCAGCATCATCGTGTCCGGCTCAAAGGTGTAGGTGCCGGCGTAGTAGCCGTAAATAAGGATGCCCACCAGGAAGCCCAGGTCGGCAAAGCGGGTGACGATGAAGGCCTTCTTCGAAGCCGCGATGGCCGCCGGCTTGGTGTAGTAGAAACCGATGAGCAGGTAGGACGACACGCCCACCAGCTCCCAGAACAGGTACATCTGGAAGATGTTGGTAGCCACCACCAGCCCCAGCATGGACATGGTGAACAGCGACAGGAAGGCGTAGTAGCGCTGGAAGCCCCGCTCGCCCTTCATGTAGCCGAAGGAGTAGATGTGCACCATGAGCGACACCGTGCTGATGACCAGCAGCATCACCACCGAGATGGGGTCGAGCAGTATGCCCATGCCTATGCACAGCCGCTCGGTGAAGGGCAGCCACGCGAAGTCGTAGGGAATGAGCGTCTCGTAAGTGCCGTCCGCCAGCCGGGGCATGCCGAAGTAGCTCACGGCGGTGACGTACGACAGCACCGCCACGGCGCCCAGCACCACGGTGCCTATCAGCCCCGCCGTGCGGTGGGACATCCACTTGCCCCCCAGCCCCAGCGTGAGGAACGACAGGAAAGGCAACAGCAGGATAAGAATCGTATATTCCATATTCTATAGTTGTGTTTTTTGTTTCAATCAATCGTTTTTCCGACCCCCGAAAAGGCCGTTTGTCAATATTCCCGAAGGCGAACCCCACGACACTATAGTGTCGTTAAAAATGCGCTTAAGTGTCGTTGAAAACGCACTTAAGTCTATTTGCAACGGGACTTAAGTCCGTTCTCGACGACACTTAAGTCCGTTTTCGACAGCACTGTAGTCCGCTTGCCGCCGCTACCATTTCAAGTCCTCAATCCTATCTGCCTGGATGCTGCGGATGTTGCGGTAGATGTTTATCATGATGGCGATGGCGATGGCCGTCTCTGCCGCCGAGATGGCGATGGAGAACAGGGCGAAGAAGTGCCCCTCCGTGCCGTCGGGGAAGAGGTAACGGTTGAACGCGGCGAAGTTGATGTCGGTGGCGTTCAGAATCAGCTCAATCGAGATAAGCATGGCCAGCGTGTTGCGGCGCGTCAGGAAGCCATAGATGCCCGCAAAGAGCATGATGGCCGAGACGATGAGGTAGTATTCCAAGTGTATCATAATCGCAATGTATCTGTATTATCGTTTTCTTGCAATGAGCAACCCGCCCACTATGCAGGCCAGCAGCAGCACGCTCACGGCCTCGAAGGGCAGCAGGTAGCCATACTTCTCGCTGCTGAGCATCTGCCGGCCTATCAGGTCGAAGCTCAGCTCGGCAGGCGTCACCGTGGCGGCGGCAACGAATTTATGCTTCAGCGTGATGAAGAGCACGATGACGGCGCCCGCCAGCGTCGCCCCCAGTCCGGCCACGAAGCGGCTGCGCTTGAGGCGTTGCGCCCGGTCGCCCTCGCCGCTGGTCAGCAGTATGGAGAACACGTAGAGCACCACGATGCCCCCGGCGTAGACCATGATTTGCACGGCTCCCAGGAAGGTGTAGCCCAGCAGGAAGTAGAATCCCGCCGTGCCCAGCAGCACGAACAGCAGGAAGGTGGCGGCGCGCACGATGCGCCGCGTGGTCACCGTCAGCACGGAGAACACGGCAATGAATGCCGCCAGGGCGAAGAATACGATGGTTTCAAGACTTATATCCATATCTTATGTGTTGATTGACGTGTATTATTCAGTAGTTGGCTTGGCTTTTTCCTCCACGTGGCTGCCCGGGTGGTTCAGCGTCATGACGAGCTTCGAGCGGTCGAACACGGCGTGCTCGAACTGCTGGTCGAACGTGATGGCGTGGTGCGGGCAGGCGTTGACGCACAGCTGGCAGAACATGCACGAGCCCAGGTTGTACTCGTAGCGGGCCAATATGCGCTTCTTCTTGCCGTCGTCCGTGGTGATGGTCTCGCTCGTCACCTTGATGGTGCCGTTGGGGCAGGCCATCTGGCACAGTCCGCAGGCTATGCAGTGGTGCTCGTTGCGCTCATTGTGGGGCATGACGAGCGTGCCGCGGAAGCGGTCGAACATTTTCAGTTCCCGCCTGTTTTCGGGATATTGCTCCGTAATCTTTGGGGTGAAGAACTCGCGCATCGACGTCTTCAGTCCCGTGGCCAGGCTTCCTATCGCGTGGAACAGCCCGCCGAAGTATGTCTCTTTCTCTTCCATAATTCTCTAAACTTCTCTTGGTAATAACGTTAGAAGTGCAGCCCGAAAGCCACCAGCAGCGCCATCAGCACCAGGTTGGCCATCGATATGGGCATCAGGTATTTCCATTCCAGCTTCAGGATGTTGTCGATGCGCAGGCGGGGGAACGTCCACCGCATCCACATCATCAGGAACACTACGAAGAATGCCTTCCCAAAGAACCAGATGAAGCCGGGAATGTAGTCCATCACCATATTGAATCCGTCCAATCCGGGTATGTGCAGCGGCATCCATCCGCCCAGGAATACGGTGGCTGCCACGGCCGACACGATGAACAAGTTCAGGTACTCGGCCAGGTAGAAGAAGCCGAAGCCCATGCCGCTATACTCCGTGTGGTAGCCGGCCGTCAGCTCGCTTTCTGCTTCCGGCAGGTCGAAGGGGCCTCGGTTGCACTCCGCATTGGCGGCAATCAGGTAGATGATGAAGGCGATGATGGCCGGGATGTGTCCCTTGAAGATGAACCACCCGTCGGCCTGTCCGGCCACAATCTCCGAAATCTGCATGGTGCCCGTCAGCACCACCATGGTCAGTATGCTCATGCCCACCGACAACTCGTAGCTCACAATCTGCGCGCCGCTGCGCATGGCGCCAATCAGCGAGAACTTGTTGTTGGAGCTCCATCCCGCCAGCAGAATGCCAATCACGCCGATGCCCGACGCAGCCAGCAGGAAGAAGATGCCGATGTTGAAGTCGAGCACCTCCATCCCCTTGTTGATGGGCAGGCAGGCAAAGGTGAGGAACGAAGCCAGCAGCACCATGTAGGGGGCCAGGTCGTAGAGCAGCTTGTCGGCACCCCGTGGGCGGAAAATTTCCTTCGTGAGCATCTTCAGCACGTCGCAGAAGACTTGCAGCGTCCCGTAAGGGCCTACGCGGTTGGGACCCAGGCGGCACTGGAAGAAGCCGCAGACCTTGCGCTCCATATAAATCAGTATGATGGCCAATATGGCATATAGCAGCACGATGCACACGCCAATGACTACGCACTCGATGAAGATGGCAAGCCCTTCGGGCATCACCGATGTCAGCAGTTGGTGTATCCAGTTTGTTACAATACTAAAATCAAACATTATCTTTAGCGTTTAGTGAGTTAGTGTTTAGCGGTCAATATCGGGGACAACGTAGTCCAGCGTTCCGCCGATGGCTATCAGGTCGGCAATCTTTCCGCCCCGGCAAATGGTGTCCATCGTGCCTACCAGCGGCAAACCGGTGGCGCGGTAGTGCAGGCGGTAGGGCATCTTGTCGCCGCGGCTTTCCAGGTATACGCCAAACTCGCCACGGCTGCCTTCCACGGCGGCATAGTACGAGCCTTCGGGCACCTTGATGATGGGCTTCATCTTTTCTTGATAAGGCCCTTCGGGAATGTTGTCTATCAGTTGCTCGATGATGTGCAGGCTTTCTTCGATTTCCTCAATGCGCACCCGGTAGCGGGCGTAGCAGTCGCCTTCCGTGTGGAGTATCTCTTTGAAGTCCACCTTGTCGTAGGCTGCATAGGGCATACGCTTGCGCACGTCGCAAGCCCAGCCGCTGGCACGCCCCGTGCCTCCCGTGGCACCGAACGAGATGGCATCCTCCCGGCTCAGCACGCCCACGCCCTTCAGGCGTTGGTGGGCAATGACGTTGCCGCCGAAAATGTCTTCGTATTCCTGCAGGTTGCGGCGCATGTAGGGGATGAACTCCTTTACCCTGTGCACGAAGTTGGGGTGGATGTCGGCTTGCACGCCGCCAATGGTGTTATAGTTCAAGATGAGGCGTCCGCCGCAGGTCTCTTCAAAGATGTCCAGTACCTTTTCGCGGTCGCGGAAGCCGTAGAGGAAAGCGGTAGTGGCGCCCAGGTCCTGGCAGAGGCAGGAGAAGAACAGAATGTGCGAGTCGATGCGTTGCAACTCGTCCATGATGGTGCGGATGTATTGCACGCGTTCGCTCACCTCTACCCCCATGGCCTTCTCGATGCACATGCACAAGGCATGGCGGTTTTGCATGGCGCCCAGGTAGTCCAGGCGGTCGGTCAGCGCCAATGTCTGCGGATAGGTCAGGCTTTCGTTCATCTTCTCGATACCCCGGTGTATGTAGCCGCAGTTCACGTCTATCTTGCGGATGTTTTCTCCCTCCAGCGATACGCGGAAGCGCAGTACGCCGTGCGTGGCGGGGTGTTGCGGGCCGATGTTCACTACATATTCCTCGTCGCCAAACAGCACGTTGGTCTTGGTCTTCGGCCTGCCTTCTTCGTCCAGTTCCACCTCTTGTGTGGTGTCTTCGGTTTCCTCGTTGGTCATGCGCAAGGGGTTATCTTTGGCCGGGTCGTTGTCTTTACGCATGGGGTAGCCTACCCAGTCGTTGCGCAAGAACAGGCGGCGCATGTCGGGATGCCCTGTAAACTCGATGCCGAAGAAGTCGTACACTTCACGTTCGGGCAGTTCGGCTCCCTTCCAAATGTCGGTCACGGTAGGCAGTTCCGGCTGCTCGCGGTCCAATGTGGCGGTTTTTACAACCATCCGCTTGCCGCTGGTGGTCGATTCCAAGTGGTACACCACGCCCAGACCGCGCATCGTTTCCTCCGTGTCTCCCTCGGCAGGAAGCCCCCAGTCCATGCCGGTCAGGCTTTCCAGAAAGTCCATTTGTTCTTCTTGCCGCAAGCGCAGCATTTCCGCATGCAGGTCTTGCGGTTTTATATGTATTTCTTTCTCCATCATAAGTCCGTTGCTGCTTGTTTTTCTTCCTTTTCTTTCCGGTTTGTTCCACCGAAGAATTTCTCAACCTTGATTTTCCGTTGCAGTTGCATCATGCCGTATAAGAAGGCTTCGGGACGTGGGGGGCATCCGGGCACATACACGTCTACCGGCAATATTTGGTCTACGCCCTGCACCACGTGGTATGATTTCCGGAAGGGGCCTCCGCTCACGGCGCATCCGCCGATGGCCACCACGTATTTGGGGTCGCCCATCTGGTCGTACAGGCGCTTCAGCACAGGGGCCATCTTGTTGGTGATAGTGCCGCTCACCAAGATGACGTCTGCCTGTCGTGGACTGTTGCGGGTTACTTCAAAACCAAACCGCGCAATGTCGTAGCGGGCGGCGCATACGGCCATGAACTCGATGCCGCAACAGCTGGTGGCAAAGGTCAGCGGCCAGAGAGAATTGCTTCGTCCCCAGTCTATCAGGTCGTCCAAAGCACCTACAATGACGTTTACTCCGCCGGCATTCAGCTCTTGGATGAGCTTTTCCAATGTCTCGTTGTCCTGAAATTCTTCGTAAGGGATGGACTTTATCTTGGGCTTTTTCATTACTTCCATTCCAGCGCTCCTTTCCGCCAGGCGTAGGCCAGTCCCAGCACTAAGATGAATAAGAAGAAGGCTACGCTCAGCAGGGCGTCAGGCCCCATCGCTTGAACCCGGACAGCCCAAGGGAACAAAAATACGGTTTCTACTTCAAACATCAGGAAGAGGATGGCAAACAGGTAATATCCTACGCGGAATTGCATCCATGACCTGCCGCGTGTGGGAATGCCGCATTCGTATGGCTCCATTTTCTGCGGATTGAAGGAGCGCGGCGCTATGGCCCTCGCTATGGCCACTACGAGTCCCACGAAAATAATGGCCGTCAGCACGACGGTAACTAAAAACGTAAAGTTCATACACTTGCTTTTTAATGTACAAAATTAGGTGCTTTGCCTGTTTGGGCGTGCAAAGATAGTGCAAGTTTTTTGTCTGTTTGCTATCTGTGTATGGCAAAAATCGTATGTTTTTGCACTTTTTATCCTATATCAAATTAACAAATGCTTCTTTGTCCGGGCAGATTGATATCCCGGTATCAGTTGAAGTATTTTTCTATCTTCTTTATCATCATGTTCAGACAGAAAACCACGACATGGTCTCCAGCCTGTATCCGCGTGTTACCCATTACTACGATACCTTCTCCATTGCGTACCAGTCCGCCGATGGTGACGCCTTTGGGCAATCCCAGGTCTTTTACGGGATGTTGGGTGATTTTGGAGCCGGCCTTGACAATGAACTCCGCCACGTCGGCATTGGCCACGGTGAGGCATTTCACGTTGCTGACGTCGGCGTCGAGCATCATCTGGTAAATGTGGCTGGCGGCAATCATCTTTTTGTTGATGACGGTGCCTATGTCCAGGCTTTCCGCCATGCCTATGTAGTCAATGTTCTCTACTTCGGCTACGGTTTTCCTTACTTTCATGCGCTTGGCGGCCAGGCAGGCCAGTATGTTGGTCTCCGAGTTTCCCGTCAGTGCCACGAAGGCATCGGTATTTTGCAGTCCTTCTTCTATCAGCAGGTCCATGTCGCGCCCGTCGCCGTTGATAATCATTATCCGGTCGTCCAACAACTCTGCCAATCGGTTGCAACGTGCCAGGTCGTTGTCCACTATTTTCACTTGCATGTAGTCGGGTACGCATTGGGCGGTACGGATGGCGATGCGGCTTCCTCCCATAATCATGACGCTTTGCACGTCCACATAGTCTTCCTTGCCCGCTATCTTGCGGATGTAGGGGATGTATTTGCGTGTGGTGGTAAAGTATACTATGTCGTGCAGCTGTATGGCGTCGTCTCCTCGTGGAATAAGGGTTTCTCCTCCCCGCTTGATGGCTACGATGTGGTAGGGCAGGGCAGGATCGCCCAGCTGGTGCAGGGGAATGTTCAGGATTTCGGCTTTTTCGCGCATCTTGGTGCCTATCAGTATCAGGGCGCCGTTGCAGAACTCCCACCATTGGCGCACCCAGCTCATGCGTATGGATGCGGCTATCTCCTTGGCAGCCAGCATTTCGGGGTAGATGAGGGAGTTTACGCCCAGGTTGCGGAAGAATTCCGCGTGCTTGGGCAGCAGATATTCATAGTTGTCAATACGGGCTACTGTCTTGGCGGCTCCCAAGTTGCTGGCCAGCATGCAGGCGGTCATATTCCGGCTTTCGTCTGGTGTTACGGCAACAAATAGGTCGGCCTTGTCGGCGCCGGCCTCTTTTAGTCCTTTGATGGAAGTCGGTGAGGCAGCTACGGTCATCAAGTCGAAATTAGAGCTCAATGTGTTCAGCCTTTCTTCGTTATCGTCCATCAAAATGATGTCTTGCCTTTCGTGGGATAAAAGCTTTGCCAAGTGTGTGCCAACCGAACCGGCGCCTGCTATCACAATTTTCATATCTTTATGGTAAGAATGTTAAGTATTGTTTGATAGATATTGTCTTCGTCCATGCCGCACAGGTGATGTAGTTCTTTCATAGCTCCGTGTTCTACGAAAGTGTCGGGTACTCCGATGCGGTGTGTTTTTGTGGAATAGCCGTTGTCGGCCAGAAACTCCAGTATGGCACTTCCCATACCTCCTTTCAGCACTCCGTCTTCCACGGTAATAATGTGGTGGAAGCGTTGGCCTATCTCGTGTAGCATATCTTCGTCCAGCGGTTTAAGGAAGCGCAGGTCGTAATGGGCAATGGTATGGCTTTGCGCTTGTTCGGCCCGCCGGATGGCGCGTGCCGCCACATTGCCTATCGGTCCTAAGGTGATGACGGCCAGGTCTTCCCCGTCTTTCAGCCTGCGCCCCCGGCCTACGGGAATTTCTTCCAGCGGGCAGCGCCAGTCGGCATGCTCGCCCCTGCCTTTGGGGTAGCGGATGACAAACGGGCCTTTGTCCGGCAATTGCGCGGTGTACATCAGCCGGCGTAGTTCACGTTCGTCCATGGGCGATGCAATGGTCAGGTTGGGTATGGGGCGGAAATAAGCCAAGTCGAACACCCCGTGGTGCGTAGGCCCGTCTTCGCCTACCAAGCCCGCACGGTCCAGGCAGAGCACTACAGGCAGGCGCAGGATGGCGATGTCGTGAATGACATTGTCATAAGCCCTTTGCATGAATGAGGAATAAATGTTGCAGAAAGGTTGCAGCCCCTCCTTGGCCATGCCGCCCGAGAAGGTCGCCGCATGTCCCTCGGCAATGCCTACGTCGAAAGCACGGTCGGGCATGGCATCCATCAGTTTGTTCATGGAGCAGCCCGTAGGCATGGCGGGGGTAACGCCTACAATGCGCGGATTCAGCCGTGCCAATTCCACCAATGTCTCGCCAAACACGTCTTGATAGAGAGGGGGCAAATGCTTATCGTCGGTGGTGAAGCGTTCGCCTGTATGCGGGTCAAAACGGCCGGGAGCATGCCATATTTCCGGGTTTTGTTCGGCAGGCAGGAAGCCTTTCCCTTTTACAGTGTGCAGGTGCAGTATCTTGGGACCTTTCATGTCCTTGATGTCACGCAGCACCCTGGCCAGGTTCTTTACGTCATGCCCGTCAATAGGACCGAAATAACGGATGTTCATCCCCTCAAAAATGTTCTGTTGCCGCGCTGCTATCGACTTCAGACTGTTGGCGAAGCGGATAAGTGCCTTCCGCCGCTCTTCATTCAAGATACCCATCTTGAACAGCAGTCGGGCTGTCTTGAACCGTAGTTGGTTGTAAGAGGGAGAAGTGGTGAGGTTGAACAAGTATTGCTTCATGCCCCCCACGCTGCGGTCGATGGACATGTCGTTGTCGTTCAGTATGATGAGCAGGTTGTTGGGCGTGGACGAGGCATTGTTCAGCCCCTCGAAGGCCAACCCGCCGCTCATGCTGCCGTCGCCTATCACGGCCACCACGTGGCGGTCGTGTTCGCCTTTGCGCTCGGCAGCCACGGCCATGCCCAAGGCGGCCGAAATGGAGTTGGAGGCATGTCCGCAAGTAAAGGTGTCGTATTCGCTTTCGTCGGGCGAGGGGAAGGGGCGGATGCCCTTGAACTTCCGGTTGGTGTGGAAAGCCTCCCGGCGTCCGGTCAGAATCTTGTGTCCGTAGGCCTGGTGCCCCACGTCCCACACAATGCGGTCGTAAGGCGTGTTGAAGACGTAGTGAAGCGCTACCGTCAGCTCCACCGTGCCCAGGTTGGAAGCCACGTGCCCGGGGTTGTGCGAGACTTCGTCAAGAATGTCCCGCCTCAATTCCTCGCAAACCTCCGGCAATTGTTCTGCATTGAGTTTACGTAAGTCTGCCGGTGTGTCGATGGCTTCAAGCAGAGGGTATGTATTTGTGTCAGTCTTCATCGCTATCCTAAGCATCCTAAGCGTTACAAATTGCAAAAGTAAGAAAAGAAAACGTATGGTGTCCGTTTTTCTCCGCAAAAAATGTGTTTAGGGGGATAAATGCACAAAAGGCATCAGTATGTGAAGTCCACCGTGCGCCGCCCGGCAATAGAGAGTTTGGACAAAGGGGTGACGGCCGTCCATAAAGCCAGGTCGTCCACCGTGGCCGGGTAATCCTTTTCGCCACGCAGGGCTGCCTCCACGGCTTTCAGCATCACGTAGTCCATCCCCCGGTGGTGAAGGTCGGCCTGCAAGGCTTCCTTGCCCCAATGCTGCCAGTAGGTGTGCTCGTAGCGGCTGATGTAGGGAGCATCGTCTTCCCAGCATTCCCGCCTTCCGCTTCCTTCCACATAAATGCGGTGGCCATCTTCCTGCCAGATGCCTTTAGTGCCCTGCACCTCAAAGTCAAGGCTGCGCGGGCGGGGCAGCGTGGTGTCGTGGGTGAGGGAGATGAGCACGCCCTGTTCCGTCTCCAGTTGGGTCATTACGATGTCGCCCAGCGTCACCTGCACCCGGTCGTCTCCGCCCAACTCACGGATGCGGTGCAGCAAGCCCGCCGGCTTCGAGGCAAACGAGGTGAGCCTCTTTATGCGGTCTGTGCGGTTTATGCCGCCTATCAGGCACAACGGTGCCAGCCCGTGCGTGGGGTAGACATCCCCGTTCTCTTCCTGGTAAAACCGTGCGCGCCACACGCTCTCCGTGTTTCTGCGGTTGCCCAAGTTCCCCTCGTCGTCCAGCAGCAAGTCGCGCAAGTCGTGCCGATAGCCGCCCCGCATGTGCACCACTTCGCCCAGCACGCCCGCCTGCACCATGTTGTGCACGGCAAGGATGTCCCGCCTGAATAGCGTGTTTTCCAGCGGAAACAGCTGTAGCCCGGTCTGCCGGACCAAAGCTGACAACGGGGCATATTCCCCTTCTGCCAGCCCGCCTTTTATCTCGAGGGCCACGTGGCAACCCGCCTTTAGGCAGTCCAAGGCGTGCTGCACGTGGAAGGCCCACGGCGAAGCCACCACCACCAGCTCGGGATGCTCTTCCTCCAGCATGCGCATGTAGTCCTCCGCGCCCCGGTCGTATCCCTTGACGCCCGGCGGCAAAGCCGACTTGTCCAAGCCGGGGTCGGCCACGGCAGTCACCCGGAAAAAAGGTATGCGGCACAGCAGCGCCAGCAGTTGCTTGCCCCTGTATCCCAGCCCGATGCATGCAGTCTTTATCTGTTCCATCCTTTCATTCTTTTTTCTTGTGTTTTATGCCATTTTGAAATGTATAAATGTGCAATGGAATGGGCTGAGGAGAAAAAAATGTTTTGATTTTTTCTTTTCAGTCCATGTACATGGCTATTCTTTTAATTGTTCTAATAAGAATTTTTCCAAACTTGTCTTGTCCGGTAGCTGAAGCATATAAGTGGAAACAAACAGTTGGTTGCTCATTCCTGCAATGGCATACTCTACCATTTTCTTCCCTTTTTTCGTACAAAGTAATATCCCGACAGGAGGATTATCCCCATCGTGCATCTCATTATCCTTGTAATAAGATACATATGCATTCAACTGGCCAAGGTATTCATGCTTGAACTCGTCATTCTTCAACTCACAAATTACATTACAATGCAATATCCTGTGATAAAATACGAGGTCTGCAAAATAATATTCTTCATCAATGATGATGCGTTTCTGGCGTGCTTCAAAGCAGAAACCTTTGCCTAATTCCAACAGAAACTCTTCCAAATGGGCGAGTAGGGAATTTTCCAAATCTTTTTCTGAATATGCTTCTTTTGCATCAAGTCCAAGAAACTCAAATGTAAATGGCTGCCGTATGTCCATCAAGGCATTGCCGGATTGTTTGCCAATGCTATCCAAAAGTGTCTGCGGATTCTTGCTTATGCCACTGCGAAAATACAGATTTGTCGCAATCTGTCGGCGAAGTTCCTTTACCGACCAACATCCTCTTATGCATTCTGTTTCATAGAAAAAACGGCCTAACGGGTCTTTCTCTGTCATTATCTCACGTATGTGTGAAAAGGACAGATAACTGACTATTTTTTCCGGTGGCGTCATGAATTTGTGCGACGGTATCGCATGTTTTTCAGATTCGTGCGATGCTGTCGCACGTTTTCCCTTGTCAAACAATTCTCGTATCTGCGGATATTCCAAGTAAAAAGAGCGTGAAACCCTGAATAGTGTTTCATTCAATCCCCGGCAGTTCACTTTTTCTTCCAAGCGTTTGAACAACCGTTCTCCATATTGGGCACGGTCTTTACCTTTCTGTTCGTATTCTACAATATAGCACCCGATTAACCAATTGCGCAGAGTAGCAAACTGATTAATAGCTCTTATTGCAGCGGTTTGTGTATAGTGATGGGTCTGCAAGACGCAATCGGACAAATTTTCAAAAGAAGGATTATGACCGCTTTCCCATTTATCCTTTATTTGAATTAACGCTGATGTGACATTTCGTTCTATATTATCTGGCATAAAATAATCTTTTCATTTTCATTTGCAAAAATAATCAAATAAAGTGGCAACACACCATAGGAATGCCAAAATGTAATCAGCTTGATGAAAAGGGATAAAGTTGTCAATAGTATCTGAATAAGTTTATCAAGAAAATCTTGATTTCGCAAGAATGAAGGCAGAATTTGTAATCTCCACCAAGGCTATAGCGGGAAATGTCCCAACATTTTTCTCCCTTTTGTGCCCCATTCTACCTGCTTTTAGGCCGCACCATGTACGTATTTTCTACTGTCCACCTCCGTTCTATAGCGCGCACCCGCAATAGGACTTGGATAGGACTTGTATAGGAGGAGAATAGGAGGTGGTATATAGTGGAGTTATATGGGGTACGGTAATGAATTGGCTATGAATGGCTTACGATGACTTTGTGTGTCTGTTTTTGTAAAGAAAGAAGAATGGTTGAGATTTTTCATGTAAATATTCATTTATGTGTGAGGGAAAATGTGTGAGAATGGAAAGGTATTTACATTTTGCGGGGCTGCTCATGTGTTGTTCAACCTTATTTTGAAGAGTGAACAATGTATTTCTACCATGAATGGGAATTTAGTGGGGGTGTTTTTTAGTAGAGACGTGGCGTGCCGCGTCTCTATAATACCCATCGGAAAATGAAGAGACGCGGCACGCCACCGAAGGGCCATATTGGTTGTCGCCGTCAAATGATTTCTTTATGCTCCACAAAAGTAGTTGGATAAGTCCAAGTAGTGCCCAAATAAAAAAGAAAAGCCAAAGGTACATCATAGTTGACAAATTTGTAAAAAGGATACCAATGCCCGGAATTATCATTAGTGACACGATATACCATCCACTTTTCCCAATATCATGCAGGCGACGGGCAGACACAGCCAACCATGGAATAAATAAAAAAATATTCACTATGATGCTGATAGTATTAACGGTGTTGTATGGTGCAAAACGTAGTAAAAGCCATATCAGTAGGCCAAATAATAACTGAAATAAATAGAAATACCAATATTCCGCCCGCCGTGCCCTTCCGGTAAAGGTGGCATATTTTCTAAAGCAAGTACTGACAGCTTCCTTAAACCCCATGTGGTACGCAACCCTTAGCGGTGCCCCGCAGTGCGGGCATGTTACGGCTCCTTTGGGGAGAGGTTCACCACATTCTTTACATACGGTTGCTGCAACTTCTACCGGCGCCCCGCAGTGTGGGCAATGCTCTGCCTTGTCGGATATCATTGCGCCGCATTCTTTACATTTAATCAAAGTCATACCTCTTATCCTCCTGTCTTTTTTAGTATATAATATTGTTGATTTGCCAAACAAATTTGAAACCGTCATACACCACGTTCAAGCTATACTTTTCCTCAGTGCTGTATCCGCCAATATTCGTATCCACCGTTACAATGCCGCTGTAGTTGTTGCCTTGCTGGTGCACCAACTCTACGCTTTTCACCCGGATGGAACTGTCCACTCCTATATTCTCCCATAGGGTACCAAGCGCGTTATTACTTTTGTTTTGTTCAATGGTTTCCTCAATGCTGTTTTTTACAGCTTCCTCCAATGCCTCTGTGGACAATCTGCACGAGGTCAGGATGAAGGGTAGCACGATGAGTGCAAGTAAATACTTTTTTATCATGGCATAATGGTTTTGTAGTTGTTTGCATCAAGGCCTTCAAGCAAATCGAAGGAATAATAGCCGGGGGCATTATCGTGCTGCCCTTTGATTCCATTCACGAAAAGGATGTACACCACAATTTGTTTCCGTGCGCTCTTTTCAAAGAGCAATTTAAGCTCGTCATACTTGTTTTTCAGGCTTTCGACAGTACCTTTGTCTGCCGGATAAATCAGCTGAATGAAGTAGTTAGTCTTATTCAGTTCGTCGTCGGGGAAAGATGCACTCAATTTCAACAAATCTTTCTCAGTGTTGGGGAGTGGTACATTGTGTGCCTTGAACTCAATAAGGTGCAAGCGTTTCCATTGTCTATATTGCCGGACCTGCCATTCTCATCATCAATAACAGGCTTTTCTCCTTTTTTGAAAGAATACCCATGCAAAGTAGGCGTTTCCACAGAATATTTAAGGTTTGTTGCCGCCTTGCAGAAGTTGTCTATGAACAGCTGCTTGAATTCCTGTTCGCTGTGGCGTTTCCCTTTGCCGTCACGCAGTGTGGGGTAAATCAGCTTGATGTTTCCGTCCTCTTGCTCCATTTCGATTAAGTTGCGAAATGCGTTTTTAATCACATTGTCTACTACGTTTTCCATACTGATGTTGTTTTAAATGAGGATTTAATTCTTGTCTTCTTCTCGGATGATTTTTACATCCAATGCTTCAAGGTTGATGCCTTGTGCCCCCTCTTGAGACTCATTGATGATGCCTACAAGTTCCCCATTCCGGTTGATAATGAGGTTGCCGTTCCTACCTTTTGCCTCGCCTGAGGGTAGCGGTATGTAAAGTTCGTCTATGCTCTTGTCTTCAAACTTGGTACTCATGGTGGGCATGGGCAGCTGGGTATTTAAATCTGTTACTCCTTCGTAGCTAATGATATACAGTTCCCGCTCTCCCCCGAAAAGCTTCTTTATCTGCTTTAATACGGGATTGCTATGGCTTGCCTGGGCAGCCAAGGGGAAAATATAAGAATCCGGTATGTCTTCATATATATGCATCTTGGCATAGGATGAATCTGATGAATCGTCCAATAGCTTTACGCTGGCAAAGATTTGATTGTGGGTTTCCGGGTGCATGTGCTTTGCCCGATACTCCGAGTGCGGGATAATTTCCCATTCCCCTGTTTCCAAGGCTTTAATGGCTTGGTTCAGTTGTTGCAACTTGGCGTACTCGCTAAACGAGAACTGAATGTCTACCGATAACTTTAGCCATTCCACCGAGGCTTTAAAGTCTGTTAGTAGTACATCGCGAATTTTTTGTCTGTCTAGCGGAGGCACGGTCATCATACTTCGGCTGGTCAAGATGGTATCGTTTGAAACGAGGGCGCCTGTGCCGTATGTCTTAGCCTTATCCACCTTCCCGGCCGGGTTGTAAAACTTGTTTGTTAAGGTGCTGAATAATATAAATGCATCTCCCATGCGTATTTCATAGTAGAAAGAGTGTTCTATGCAGACAAGGCCGGGGGCGCAAATTTCGTAAAGCTCTTTTTCACTCTTCCCGCAAGCTGTCAGAATTGTTATGCTGACAATGAGGAACATGGCTTTTATGATTAGTTTATCTTTCATTGCTGGTCTCTAATTAATAATGTGGTCAATATGCTTTTTTAGTCATTCTTTAGGCGTCGGATAAGCCAGGTATCCCGTTAACCCTTTTTCCGGTATTGTCACGCGTAGGGGATAGTAAGCGTAGGGTAAGCCTATGTCTGGATTTGTCACACAATCAAATTGCCAACACCAGACTGAATCTTCTTTTATCAAGTCATACTTGCGTATGTCTGGCTCCCAATCTCTCCGAGACAACTCTCCCGGAGTAGGGAGGTGGTTGTCTATAATCCTTTCCCGAATCATTTTCATCAGCTTGTCTTGCTTTTCCGGCAGAAAGATGTCGTCAAACTCCATCACTTTCTGCTTTTCCAAACTGTAGAAAAATGAGCTGTTATAATAGCAATGCCCTGTCGGGCAAGTGATCTCTGTGGCACTTACTGCCAACCACCTGCGATCCGCATCATAGTCACAACTTATTTTCATGGAATAATCATCGATAAAGTCTTCTTCTTGCACTATTTTCCGGGCAGCTTCTTTGAAGTCAAGGCCTTCTGTCTCTTTCTTTAATACTTTTTCTCCATTATTCAGTATTCGAGATTTTGATAGGAATCTTTCAAATAATTCTTTATAGAATCCTGTCAAGTCATATTTCCCTACTTCTGTCGGGTACGTCATGCTGAACTCTCGTCGATAGCTTCGTTCCAAGCCTTCATTCCAAACATCATTTTTCATCCAGATAGTGTCATAAACTACAGGTGTGCTTTGTTTGGTAAACAGGTAGTATCCCACCCCAACTAATAGTAGGACAGCTACAATGCCTCCCGCCTTCCACATCCATTTCCCTTTACCTTGTTTAGGCGTATGGGAAGCAGACGTGCTGGCGGCATACCCCCTTTTAGGGAGTTCTTGCGTCGCAGAGAATCGGGATGATGCCGTTTCCTGCTCCTGTTTTTCTTGCTTTTCCATAAACTCCCGGTGTGCCTGCTTGATGTCTTCAACGGCATCTTCCGAAATGTCCGGATTCTCTTTGGCTCGCTGCAAGGCTTTCATTGCCTCGAGGTGCGCTTTTTCGATTTTTCCCATAAATAACTTCTCCTAATGTTTTTATCTGATAATCTTAGTCAGTCTCCTGTTGGTGAATACCAATTGATACGGAATGTCCTTTTTCGTTATTCCACTTATGCCAAACATTTCTCCAAGCCCGTCAATGAATAGCATGGCCAAGAGTTCGGTTTCTCCGTCCTCTTTCTTTGCGATAGCCATGTTCATTTTCTCCTCATTGAAAGTCCACAATTCGATTCTTTGTCCGTATTCTATGGCTTCGCTACGGTCAAAAAAATCTTGGCTCCATATTTCATTCACCATGGCGGTTGTCATGCCCAACTCCAATTCACCTTTTTCAATCAATGGCCCATAGTGTTGTCCATATTTTGCAATGAGTTGCTGGCGACGCAACATTTTCTGCCTTTCCTGTTCTTGTTTTTTGCGCAGTTCTGCTTGTTTCTTCCGTTGTTCCTCCAGTTCCTGACTTCTTTTTGCTTCTGTCAATTGTTGTTTACGTGCGGCTTTGTCGCGGATCGTTGTTGGGCTATCTCCTTTTTTGTAAAGAGTACTCCAGTCTTCCTTTTTGAGTCCATACTGTTTGAGCCAATCACCTTGGGCTACTGTCCCATCCGTAAAAGTCATGGTACCTTGGGTTGGAATATGAATTGTCCCATTCCGGCTGTCCCAAAAGATGTCTTCATATATGCCGTTGAAAGTTTCTCCGGTAACATATTTGCATATTCCTTTGTTCGGAATGACATTATTGCCTGAATCCAATCTTATGTTTCCTGTGAATTGGTTCCCATTCTTGAACAATATGTTTACAGGTATTTCTTTCTGTTCGATTTGGAGTAGGCAGTCGTATATTATCCTCCATCCAGTCTGTTGATTGGCATAAAAGTCCTTAGGTTCTTCACTTACTTTCTCTATGATGACATCTTTGGGAAATTCGCATTTCAATTTTTTTATGTCCTTTCCTGTGAATTCTATTTCTAGTTGGTAATCCGTAATGTTGCCCAGGTTTTCTCCTGATAGAGTAGCCTTATTTGTTTCAATGCAAAACTCTTGTATGTCAATAGGCCTTATGCCATTTCCGGCATCACTGATAAGGAATGTACCCTGATACATACTCTTTTCTTTGGGATGCCATTCCCCTTCTATGTAAGACAGATCGTTTGTAGTGAAATAAGTGCCTTGCAGAAGCGGTTCCAGCGATGTGACAGGTATCATTTTGTCCCTGCCTGCCACGTAGTACTTGCCTTTCTTCTTTTCTATTTTGTATTCCGAGGCTTTGTACAGCTTGAAAAACTCAACTTTTTGGTTTTCTACAAATTGTTCTTTGTAGCGATAGCCCAGACCCACCATGTCGGCATTCTTGTAAAGCACGGCTTCCACTTTAGCTTTCCGTGGAAGTTTGGTGGCTTGTCCCCACGATGAAAGTGGAGTTAGAAACGATAGAATGATCAGGAAATGTAGGATACCAGACAATATAACCGGAATGTGTCTTTGAAACCTCCAGATTATAGCGTCTTGTAATCTGTGTTTTGTATTCATAAGTTTGTTCAATTAATCGGTTGGATTAAAACGTTTGAGAATATAACCGTCGTCAGATAATTGCCAATGCATTTCGCCGTCTTCCAATTCATGACGTAACTTCAAGTAAACAATATCTCCGCTTTTCATTGTTTCTAAAGGAGTTTCTATTACATGGCATTTGGCAACGATCTTTTTGTCTCTTAATACGATATCTACACATCTATAATGGTTGTATGAGGGTATTAGTGCTTTAGCGAAATCGTAGCCGACATATTGTCGTTTGAGGTAATTGAGGTGGTTTTCCGTGATATATTCAGTCTGATTCCAAGGGTGTTCTGAAGAAACCAGATATTCTTCCCCATGTTCATTTGCAATAAGGAATATTGGAAACTCTCTTGCTATACTATATACACTGTATTCATCTATGAGGGTATCTCCTTTAACGGTTTGGGAGAAAACTGTTTCTCCATCATCTGTTTGGGTCATAAACAGATGAGATAAGTTTGGAAGTTCATCCCAATCTCTTTTCCCTTCCATTTTCTTCTTGGCTTTTTGTAATTTCTTTTGCATGTCGAGAGGAAGTTCTGCAGGGTGCATGCTGTTATCGTCAAGTATTTGATTGGCTTCCCATGGCGTTAATACATTTACCAAGGTGTAGAATTGTTTGTTATAGTATCCTTCTTCTATTTTACTTGTGCAATCACCCTCAACTCCGTAGACGGTCTCATGCAAGTATATACTCTGAATAGCGTCTCCTCTTGTGTAAATATTCCGTATGGTGTATGTCGTTTTTTTCTTTTTTCCTATGAAATTTTCTTTACCTGTGAATGTTTGTGTAAAAGGCTGATAACGTCTTATGACATGCGGCTTGACAGGTTGGAAATTGATTGCTCCAGCATAAAAAAGAATCTTTTGTCCAATGAAAGCTTTGTAGTATTCAATTTGTGCATCAAGGGATGTGTCATAATCGCGACCAATATCCGTAGGGAAGTAAATGTTTGTACTTCCATCTGTTTTTGGAGTAACTTTTTTTATTTCTACCTTGTCATCTGAACTGTTTTCAATAGAAATCTGCGCTCTTCCATATCCGGAAAAAGTAATGAATGCAGCTAACAACAAGCCGCTTTTGATGAAAAATGATTTTTGTTTCATGATAATAATAGTTAAGGCTTCTCTGTCGGGGAGCCTCCATATAAGACTCCTGATAGAGAAGCATGAGTTAGACTTTTATTTGCTTCTTTCGGAATAAGACTGAATGAGATTGCTGTGAGGATTGTCCTTGATGACTCCCGTGCTGACCAATTGGAAATGTTCGGCAAGCAGTTTGGAAATCTGGCTGTTGACTGTCTGTAGGTTGCCGGTGGCAGCTACTGTGTCCAAATACATTTTTGCCAATTCCTTGTCCGACTGTACAAACAAGAAGAACAAATCGGTGATTTCGTGTTCAACCTTGTCATCAAAACGAGGAAGAGCTGCGTCCATGAAAGTTTTTACTTCATTCATAGCAATAGTGTTTTTGTGCCCTTGCAGATTCCCCAACCCGGACTGTTCTTATAAGCGTTTGAAGATAAGGTATATATAAAGAAAAAGCGCGGGAATCTGTACCTGTTACTCGTCCCACGCATTAAGGCCTTCGCATTGCCCATCACTGTCCGAACGAGCAACGCAGAAGCCCACGCCGATATGTATAATGAACCCGGCGCCTTCTTTTTGGAAAAGGCGCACCAAGGGGGCATACACATATCCCGCAGACATCTACCGTTGCTTTGCTTTGACAGTGATTTAAGAAGTTGCGAAGTTCTAATGCGTCAAAGACAAAACGTCAAGTAAACGTCTTTTCTCTATATTTCCGTTTCCCACCCACCCGGCTTCTGTAAAAGAAGCTTAGGTATAGAAAACATGGCAAAGTTATATAAAAATTTGATATTCTGATGCTGAAAGTGAAAAAAATGGAATTTTGTAATAGGCCTTTGCGTATGATATGGCTTTAAATGAAAAAGCCGTGGTTATAAAGACAGCACTAAATCTGCTAATAAAACGGCTGTTTCCGGTTCATCTTTGGGCGCGTCTTTAGGCTTCCATGCCACAATAAATCTGACGGATGCAGATTTCACTTTATAGCCCTTTTCTTCCCATTCAGACAATGTGGTTTGCATTTTTAGTGACAACTTTGCTACGGGTTTATTCGTTAATGGATTGTATAGTACAAAGTTGTTATAGCTCAAGGGATTTCCGCTTCTTAATTCCAAAACTTCTTGTTTGCGTCCTTTAAAGAATCCTAAGTTGACATCTTTATGGGAAAGTTGCAGTACAATTTCTTCAGGCAACGTGTACTGTTGTTGGTCAATTGAATAATGATTTGCGTTTAAATGACTAAAATAATCTCCATTTGTGTGGATAAATAGACGATTTTTTGCACGGGTTATTCCTACATAGTACCGGTGCATTAGGTGTGTGTCTTTCGGGTAACTGTCGGAGATAAGCATATACACGTCGTCAAATTCCCTGCCTTTAGCTTTATGAATGGTCGACACAACCATTTCTGCGCCTGAAACATCGCAAAAGTCTTCTACCGATGACTCAAAAACGAATTCTTTGAAGTCGCTGAAATATTTTGCTTTATTTGTCTGCTCAAATTGCTCAATACAGCGTTTTACATACGCCAGACTCAGGCTGCCCTCATAAGCAGAAAAGGTTGCGTCTTTAGCCTCTTTCCATAGTTCTTCCGGAATGAGAGGAGTTTTCATCCGTTTGCCTAAGTATCTTAGGAAATACCTTATTTCTGCTATATTCCAAAAACGCAAGCCGTCCATCGATTGTATTAACTGGCAGTTTATGCCATGTTTCAGTAATAGTGCCATGACGATAACTGCCTCTTCGTTTGTTTGAGTGAGTACGCACGAAGTGCCTTTCCTCTTTTGGGCAAGTATTTCTGTAACAAGTGGCTGATACATGTATTTGGATTGATGCCTTGTCACTTCAACCCAACCATCTTCTTTCCTTATGGGGACAATAGGTGTGCTTTTCATCCTATTGCTGATGCCTTTGGCAAATTCGTTGGCAAAGTTTACTATATGGCGTGCGCTGCGGTAATTCTCGGTCATTTCAATAAACCTGCTTCCGCTTTCTTTTGTTAGTTGATACATGTACTTGGAGTCGGAGCCGCGGAATTCATAGATGTTCTGGTCATCATCCCCTACGGCAATCACACGTATTTCCTCATTGTTGTTCATGAGTGCTTTTATAAGTGCATGTTCTTCAGCGCTCATATCCTGTGCTTCATCTATGACCAATACTGTCTTGCCTATTTTGTTTGGCTCCACTTCGCCCTGGCTAATCATTTCGGCGGCCTTTGCAACGACTCCCTTAGCGTCTTCCAGATTCCCTATTCGTCCCAGAAGGTCAAAGCAATAGGAGTGGAACGTCTTTATCTCGACAAAGTGGGCTGCATTGCCAATCAGCTCCATTAGCCTTTGCTTGAATTCCGTAGCGGCGGCTCTTGAGAATGTCAGCATCAGGAGTTGTTCATGTTTTACGTCTTCGAGCAATAACAGTGATGCGAGTTTGTGGACCAATACCCTTGTCTTTCCACTGCCAGGGCCTGCGGCAACGACAATGCAACGGGAGTCTTTGTCCGAAACAATTTCCATTTGCCGTTTGGATAACAATCCGAATAACTGCTTGTATTTTTGAGGCGTCAAGTTGCGTTGTATTTCTCCTATTCTTTCGCCTTTGAAGTATTTTGCAATGAACTTTTTGTAGTCCATCTGGAAATAGTCTTGTACATATTGCAATGCTGCATTATAATCTTTTACCATCAGATTGGCGTATTCACCTACAATATGAACTTGTTGAATTTTCTGTTTGTAGAATTCATTAAGCATCCGGTAGTCGTCTTGCTTGTACCGGGCCTTATTGTCTTTCAGCCTTTGGATGGTCATGGCATTATAAAGAACTAAGAAGCCTCCTTCAAGTTTTAATGCGCCTATTTTGGATAAATAGAGGAGGGCTTCTTCAACGTCTTCCAACTGAATGTCATTGAGGTTGCCAAAAAGGGATTGGTGGCCGGATTTTATTTGGTTTAAAAGTTCTACTACAGAAAATTGAATAGCTCTGTCGGTTGCGTTCTCTTTTTCCGCCTCAGTAGCCAATTTATAGAGCCATTCCACAGCAAAGCGACTTATTTCCAACCGCTTTTCAAAGCGCTCGATAGTGGCCTCCAGGTCGTTCAGACGGCTAATCTCTATGTTGTGGGCTGCGTCTTCTTTTTTGCGGGTGTATCCCTTGACGGTGAGGAAGTAAAGCAGTGTCCGTATATCTTTTTCTTTAGCTGTGCTGATGCCTTCGTTTACAGCGTTGTCATTCAGTTGTTTGTATGATATACGCAAGGACCCGTCGGGAATATGGGTAAGCACATAGTGCTCAAGCCTGGCAAAACGCTCAAGAAGTGTTTTGGCTTTTCGTTCCGAGTCACCGGCATCCTGTAAATAGGCAGATATGTCTTTGCTGTCTGCCAATATGCCTTCTTGCCTCATCCGTTCCACAGTAGAGATGACTTCTCTTTTGCTAATTCCCAATATGTCTGCCAGGTAGTCAATTCTTGACTCGGCCTCTGCATCTTGTGCTTTGGAGATGTATTTTTGGGAAATCAGTGATTTAATGATTCGGATAGCCTTTTCCATTTCATCACTGCTGAATAATAGTGATGCAGCTATACGCTTTCTCGCTTCATCCATATTCTTTACAGTGATTCCCGTGGCATATACATGGGGCACGTTGTTCCCTCTTGTCAAGTATCCGCTTTGCTCCAAAGCTGCCAAAGCTGTCCGTACACGGGTTTCAATATCGTACACTGAATCGTCCCATCCTGCTTGTCGTGCAATCTCCAGTGCGGAGCAGCTTACTCTCTTACGTTGTCGGGTAAGGTCTTTTATAGCTTTCCATACCTGTTGTATTTCGCTGATGCTTAGCTTTGTTTGATTCAGCAGTATGAAATGCTTGTCTAAGTCATTGTCGCTATAGAGCACATAGCAACGCGCGCTAAGGCTGGGGTCGCGCCCGGCTCTGCCTGCCTCTTGAACGTAATTCTCCAACGAGTCTGAAATGTCATAATGCACCACGAGGCCGACATCTTTCTTGTCCACCCCCATGCCAAAAGCAGACGTCGCTACCATAATGCGTACCCGGTCGTTCATAAACGCCTCTTGGTTGGTAATCTTCTCATCGGCTTCCATTTGCCCATTGAAAGGCAGTGCCCTATATCCGTCACGTGTCAGTTTGGCGGCAAGCTCTTTGGTCCGTTTGGTGCGCGATACATAAATAATGGTCGGGCAACCGGATTCGGCCACAAGCCGCCTGAGCTTGATGTATTTGTCATCCTCGGTCTCGGTGTGTATGACGGAATAATGCAGGTTGGTTCGTGAAGCCGTTGACGCAAATAACTCTAATTCTAGGCCCAGTGTCTGCTTAAAATAGTCGCAGATGTCTTGCACTACTTTCTGTTTTGCTGTAGCGGTGAAGCAAGAGATAGGTATGGGATTTTTACATTTCTTCTTTTGCTGATATTCTCTGATAAATTTCCCTATGTAAAGGTAGTCAACTCTGAAATCCTGTCCCCACGAAGAAAAGCAATGGGCTTCGTCTATAACAAACCTCACCACGTGGCGCACCATCAAAATTCTTTCGATGGTCTTGGAGCGCAGCATTTCGGGAGCAATGTACAAGAGTGAGGCTTCTCCGCTTTGCACTCGTTGTATGGACAACGCCCGTGTGATAGGGTCTAACAGGCCGTTGATGGTTACCGCGTCGGTAATGCCCTTATCGGCCAGATTGTCTACTTGGTCTTTCATTAGCGATTGCAACGGGGAAATAACCACCGTAAGCCCGTGCACAGAACGGCCTGCCATGAGTGCAGGCAGCTGGAAGGTAAGGGACTTGCCGCCACCGGTGGGAAATATGGCCAACAGTGATTTGCCTTGCACCGCAGCTTGGGCAGCTTGTTCTTGTAGCGGCTCACCTTCGTATGTGCGAAATTGGTCATAGCCAAAAAATGCTTTCAAGTTGTGCAATACATTCAGCTTGGTGTTGCAGTAAATGCAACCTTCACTGCAAGGGGTGTGGCGAAGCAATTTTATAACAAACTCCACGTTGGGATAATTGTGAAGCACCCACCCCGGAGTAACGGAATGGTAGTCTGTAGTATCGATGAGCGCCAATGCGTATGCCAATTCACAAGGGTATTGTTCAATTAGCATGGCAAAATCTGCGTGTTGGCAAATCTTTTCTTTATAGATTTGCTTTATTAATCCGGGAATTCCCTCATCCAAATGCCTCGCCCCTACCATGTGCAGGAATCCCTCGAATTCTTTCTTGCCTCGTAGCAATGAGGCAAATAGCGTGCGTTTTTCGTTGGGCAATGAGTTCCATCGGGCCATCTCGTCCAACAGCAGGTCTCTGGCCTTCTCGCAATCATTGACCGGATTGTTCAACTGCTCGCTCAGCAGCTTGTCATCTTTTACAAGCCTGTGGTAAGGCCGTTCCGGAAACAATAGAGGCGACATATAGAGCGTATCTACCAAAATCTGGCGGCATGCCCTATCTGCAAAAAGGTATTTGGCATCGTGATGAATGATATTGTGCCCGCAGATGTAATCTGTATTATCGAGAAATCTAAAGAATCCCTCTTTCGAAGCACTATGGTAGATGGCCCCGTCATAGCGGAGTGCCCCGATGTCGTGAATCTTGCGGTCTTCCACACCAACTTCCACATCTACCATGGTATAGCGTGGAGCATCGTATGCCGCAGGTGCAGTGTCGCTCCCGGTGGCATTATCGGCATTTCCGGCATTCCTGAATCCTATGAGTTTGCTCCATATCGACATATCTTCAATCGTGGCAAGTAGGTTCTTAATTGGGGTCTTTGGGCAGAGTTAAAAAGAGCCTTTTTCCGATAAAGACAATTTTGCAAACAAAAATATGAAAATTCTTTAGATGTTGCAAGATGAAGGCACTATTGTGCATCAAAAAACTATAATATAAACATGTTTTACTATTTTGAGGAAATCATGCCCGCCCCGTACCTCCTTCGTACCAAAGTCGTACCAGGTTCGTACCATGTTCGTTCCAAACTCGGCGCTATAGAAGCGAACAAGGTACGAACTTGTGTGCACTTATTTTACTTTCGGAGATCTGCATGCCCATGTCTTGCCAGGAAATGATCACTGATTCCCTTTTATCTACCCGGAATAGTCCTAAAATTCGGATAAAAAGCGTACTTTTGCACCCAAATACAATAAATGCAGATGGACAACACCATACAGATTAAAGACAAAACATTCGTCGTCTCCATCCCCGAGACAGACATCCTGCGGGAGGTGGAGCGCGTGGCAAGCGAGATAAACCGCGACCTGGCGGGAAAGAATCCGCTGTTTCTCAGTGTGCTGAACGGCTCGTTTATGTTCACCGCCGACCTGATGAAGCGCATCACCATTCCCTGCGAAGTGTCGTTCGTCAAGCTGGCTTCCTACCAGGGCGTGGCCACTACGGGCAAGGTGAAGGAGGTGATAGGCATCAACGAAGACCTGACAGGGCGCACCATCGTCATCGTGGAGGACATTGTGGACACGGGCCTGACCATGCAACGCCTGCTGGAATCGCTGGGCACGCGCCGCCCCAAGGAGATACACATCGCCACCCTGCTCGTGAAGCCCGACAAGCTGAAGGTGGACCTCGACATAGAATACGTGGCCATGCGCATACCCAACGACTTCATCGTGGGCTACGGGCTGGACTACGACGGGCTGGGGCGCAACTTTAAGGACATTTATACCGTAATCAATGAAGAATGAAGAACGAAGAACGAAGAATTGTGGCGCAGCCTCAGTTCAAAAAGAAGTTCCTACAGAATTCTTCATTTTGCCGCATAGCGGCGATTCTTAATTCTTAATTTATTTATATGCTGAACATCGTAATTTTCGGCGCCCCCGGCTCAGGCAAGGGGACGCAAAGTGAGAGAATCGTAGAAAAGTATGGCATCAACCACATCTCTACCGGAGACGTGCTGCGTGCCGAAATCAAAAATGGCACTGAGTTGGGCAAAACCGCCAAGCAGTACATCGACCAAGGACAGCTGCTGCCCGATGAGCTCATCATCGACATCCTGGCCAGCACGCTGGACGGGTTGAAGGACTCGAAGGGCGTCATCTTCGACGGCTTCCCCCGCACCATTGCCCAGGCCGAGGCTCTGAAGAAGATGCTGGCCGAGCGCAACCAGGCCGTGAGCGTGATGCTCGACCTTGAGGTGCCCGAAGACGAGCTGATGCACCGCCTCATTCTGCGCGGACAGCAGAGCGGACGTGCCGACGACAACGAGGAGACCATACGCAAGCGCCTCACCGTGTATCACAGCCAGACGGCTCCCCTCATCGACTGGTACAAGCAAGAAGGCCTCTATGCCCACATCAACGGCCTGGGCGACCTGGAGCGCATCACAGAGGACATCTGCAAGGCTATTGATAAGACTTTGTGAGAAGTCAAGGGTGTATTAAGCCCCCGTATGCTTATCATTTTGTCATTCTGAGCGTGAGCGAAGAATCCCCTAAAAATGCAAGTAAGTGGGAGATCCTTCACTTCGTTCAGGATGACAGAGCAAAATGATAGTCAAAACGCATTCCTACACATTCTAAACTTTCATCTCCTAAATTCCACTAAACACCATGCCAGAATCCAACTTTGTAGACTACGTGAAGATATATTGCCGCTCGGGAAAGGGCGGAAGAGGCTCCACGCACATGCGACGTGCCAAGTATCAACCCCATGGAGGCCCCGACGGGGGCGACGGCGGGCGAGGAGGCGACATCATTCTGCGCGCCAACCGCAACTACTGGACACTGCTGCACCTGCGCTATCAGCGGCACATACTGGCCGGGCACGGGGAAAGCGGCTCGAAAAACCGCAGCTTCGGCAAAGACGGGCAAGACCAGGTCATCGAGGTGCCCTGCGGCACCGTGGCCTACAATGCCGAGACGGGACAGTACCTGTGCGACGTCACGGAGCACGGGCAGGAAGTCGTTCTGCTGAAAGGTGGACGGGGCGGCCTGGGCAACTGGCACTTCCGCACCGCCACACGCCAGGCACCCCGCTTTGCACAGCCCGGCGAGCCGATGCAGGAGATGACCGTCATCCTGGAGTTGAAGCTGCTGGCCGACGTGGGTCTCGTAGGGTTTCCCAACGCGGGGAAGTCTACCCTGCTTAGCGCCGTTTCTGCCGCCCGGCCCAAGATAGCCGACTACCCCTTCACCACCATGGAGCCCAGCCTGGGCATCGTGCCCTACCGCGACAACAAATCGTTTGTCATGGCGGACATTCCCGGCATCATCGAGGGGGCGAGCGAAGGCAAGGGCTTGGGACTGCGCTTCCTGCGCCACATAGAGCGCAACTCCCTGCTGCTGTTCATGGTGCCTGCCGACAGCGACGACATTGCCCGCGAGTATGACATCCTGCTCAACGAGCTGCGCCAGTTCAACCCCGAGATGCTGGACAAGCATCGCGTGCTGGCCATCACCAAGAGCGACATGCTGGACCAGGAACTGATGGACGAGCTGGAGCCTACCCTGCCCCAGGGCATCCCCCACGTGTTCATCTCCTCCGTCAGCGGTCTGGGGCTGGATGTGCTGAAAGACATCTTGTGGACAGAGCTGAACGAGGAGAGCAACAAGATTGAGGGCCACATAGAAAGCATTGCCCACCGCTCCAAAGACCTGAGCCACCTGCAAGAGGAACTCGAGGAAGAAGGCGAGGACGAAGACCTCATCATAGAGTACATCGACGAAGACGAGGTGGAAGACCTGGAGGACTTTGAGTATGAGGAAGACTGGGAAAATTGAGAATTAAAAATTAAGAATTAAGAACTAAGAATTGAGGATTGAACATGAGGACAAAGAATTTGCTTTCACCCGTTATTTCTCAATTTTTAATTCTCAATTCTCAATTTACAAAAGAATGCGCATCCCCTTGGTAGAATACGGTATCCTGCACGGGCATCCCGAAGTCTGTGCCTTCAGCACCACCCGCCGGGGTGGCGTAAGCACGGGCAGCTATGCCTCGCTGAACTGCACCCCCTACACGGGCGACGACCCGGAGTGCGTGCGCCGCAATCGGCAAATCCTGGCGGAGGCCTTGCCTTTCCCTGCACAAGAGCTGGTCATTCCCTGGCAAACCCACGACACGCAGGTGCTCTCCATTGGCGAAGAGTATCTCGGCTCCACACCCGGCGAGCGGAAAGCGCTGCTGCAAGGCATTGATGCCCTCACCACCCGGGAGCCGGGCATCTGCCTCTGCATCTCCACGGCCGACTGTATACCTATTCTATTGCTTGACACCCGCCATCGTGCCATTGCTGCCGTGCATGCAGGCTGGCGGGGCACGGTGGCAGGCATCGTCAGCCATACGCTCGGGCAGATGCATGCCCTGTATGGTACGGCGGGCAGCGACCTGCTGGCCTGCATAGGTCCCGGCATCTCGCGCGAAGCCTTTGAGGTGGGTGATGAGGTGTATCTGGCCTTCCGCCAGGCCGGCTTCCCGGTGGAGCGCATTGCCTTCCGCCATCCGGACACCGGCAAGTGGCACATAGACTTGCCCCTGGCAAACTGCCTGCTGTTGCAGGACTTCGGCATCCCTGCCCCGCAGATAGAGGCCTGCGGCATCTGCACCTACACCCGGCACGAGGAATTCTTCTCTGCCCGCAGGTTGGGCGTAAAGTCGGGGCGGATGCTGTCGGGCATCATGCTAAGGCCATAGCCCTGACTACAGCCTCCCCCGGCAGAAATCCATCTCGTCCAGCGAGAGCCATCCAGCATCGCGAACTTCCCTTAGGAACAGCCGCGCACACATCTCGGCATCGGCGCCTGCACGGTGGTGTCGGCCGCAGGAGATGTCGAACTGCTGGCACAGGTAGTCCAGCTTGTTGCAGCAGAAGTCATACAGTTTCCGAGCGGCACGCAGGGAGCAATAGTAGGTGACGTCCGGCTTGGCCAGGCCATACAACTCCAGCGAGTGGCGGATGCACCCCATGTCGAAAGCGGCGTTGTGGGCCACGAGCACGGGGCACTCTGCCAGGTAGGCGGATATTTCGGCCCAGACTTCGGGGAACTCCGGCGCATCTGCCGTATCGCCCGGGCCGATTCCATGTATCTGCGTGTTCCAGTAACTGTAATAATTGCCTTGGGGGCGCACCAGCCACGAGCGCGCCTCAGCCACCCGGCCACTGCGCACCAAGCAGATACCCGCCTCGCAGATGGAGGCGCGCTGCCCGGTGGCGGTCTCAAAATCGATGGCAATGAAGTCCAGTCCCTGCATAAGAAGGGCTTAGAAGATGGCTTTCAGCTGTTCGGCCATTTGCCCCTGCACCTCCTGGGCAGCTGCCCTTGCGGCCTGGGCAAAGTCGGTGTCCTTGCCGGCGTAGATGATGCCGCGGCTGGAGTTGACAATGAGGCCGCACTCGCTGGTCATGCCATACTTGCAGACTTCTTCCAGCGAGCCGCCCTGGGCACCTACGCCGGGGACGAGGAGAAAGTGACCGGGCACCACCTTGCGGATGTCCTCGAACATGCGGCCTTGCGTGGCGCCTACCACGTACATCATCTGGTCATCGCCTGCCCACTCCTGGCTCTTGCGCAGCACTTTCTCGAAGAGGCGTTCGCCTCCGGCGTCTTCCGTCAGCTGGAAGTCGTGCGAGCCCTTGTTGCTGGTCAGAGCCAGGAGGATGACCCACTTGCCCTCGTAGCCCAGGAAGGGCGTCACGCTATCCTCGCCCATGTAGGGGGCCACGGTGACGGCATCTACCTGCAGGTCTTCGAAGAAGGAGCGGGCATACATGGCCGAGGTATTGCCTATGTCGCCGCGCTTGGCGTCGGCTATGATGAACTGGTCGGGGTAGTTCTGGCGGATGTACTTCACCGTCTTCTCCAGCGCCTGCCAGCCCTTTACGCCCAGGCATTCGTAGAAGGCCAGGTTGGGCTTGTAGGCGATGCAGAGATCGGCCGTGGCGTCGATGATGGCGCGGTTGAAGGCGAAGACGGGGTCTTCCTCCTGCAGCAGGTGTTGGGGGATTTTCTTAATGTCGGTGTCCAGGCCTACGCAGAGGAACGTCTGCTTGCGGCGGATGTTGTCGATGAGTTGTTGCTTGTTCATATCTTTATTGGGTTATTAATGGTTTGTTATTTGTCCGGATGAAAAAGGTAACCGGCGATGCGGGCTTCTGCTTCTGTTTCCTGAGGATTCAGGTAAATATGGAAGGTTGTCAGCATCAAGACGTTTCCGGCTTCCGTCCGCAGCATGGCAGGTGCCGATTGCGGATGTGAATCCAAGGTGCGGAGTGTGTCTATGGGAATGCGCACGGTGTCGGCCATGCTCTCCAGCGGGATGGTCAGCAGGCTGTCGGACGGTGTGTAGGCGTGCAATATGTCGTTGATGTTGATGAGTGTACAGCGGTTGTAGTCCGTCGGCAGGGTCACTGTCGTATGGTCCACTTGGTTATAGTGCAGGTTTTCCGTGTCCGGTTCTTCTTCGGCCATGACGCGGCGGTAGGGCACGCCGTCCTTCACCAAGTCCTGGATGCTTTCCTTGCCGAACCAGTCTTGCAGGTAGTGCAGCTTGTCCTCCACGGTGCGGGCTTCCTCCCGGGGCAAGGTCTTAAGCCAGGCTTCGTATTGTTCTTCAGAGAGCGGGCGGGCATCTCCTAACACTTCTTTTATTTCATCATGCAAGATGCCCCGCGTGATGCCGGCATAGTTCACCGGCAGCGCCGAGGTGAGCAGGAAGACGAGGGAGAACGAGATGGGTATCCAGCTGATGCGCCTTGCCCGCCCGATGATGAGCCCGAGGCAGACGAAGTAGAACCACCCGTTGAGCGTGGCCAGGTAGAGGCGGTTGAGGGTGATGCCATAGTCCAGGAAGCGGCGGCCGATGCCCACCGTCATCAGCACCAGCAGGGGCAGGATGAGCAGCGGGAGCCAGCGGGCAATGCGCTCGTCCCACGGCTTGCGGTCGCGGACGCGCAAGGGATAGAGCCCCAGCTCGATGGCTATGCAACCCGCCATCAGTGCCGTCACCAGCCACGATACCCATCCGTCGGGCAGCTCCCAGCGGGCCACGATGGTGGCGGCGTAGACGTAAAGCACCAGCAAGTACAGCCCCGCCAAGGGCAGGAAGAGGTAGTGCAGCGTGCCGCTCACGAAGGCCGTGGGCCGGGGCAGGCGGTCGTGCTTGTCGGCCCCCTGGGGCAGCAGGCCAAGGAACATGAGCAGAGGCAGCAGCAGGCTGCACCATATTAATATATATAGGTAGCACCGGTAGCCTACCTCTACTGCGAAGAGCTGATGCAGCGAGAAGGTGAGCAGGCACAGACCACCGCTCATCACCCCGCCCACGATGAACACCAGCGCCAGCATGCCTATGGCCGTCTGCGCGAAGTTCCACGCCGGGATGTCGTCCTTTTCCCGGAAGAAGGGCAGGAAGAAGACGGACAGCCCGATGGCCAGCACGGCCGCCCCGTGGGCTATGATGACATCCACCAGCCGGGGCCCCGTGGCGCAGTGGTAAAGGAACACCGCATCCGCCGCCAGTAGCACCATCGCCACGGCTTGGACGGCCACGCGCAGGGGGCGTCGCCTCACCTCCTCCGCCCACAGGTGCAGGCTGAGGGAGAGCAGCGTGCCCACCGAGAGAAAGTAGCCCAGGCACACCAGCAGCCTCTTGTCGTCCGTCTCCCCGCTGAGGTTCACCAAGTGGCATAGGTAGAGGGTGAGCGCCAGGGCGAACACCAAGGTCACGGGAAACCGGCTGGCGCAACGGCGGAAGGCCGCGCCCAGTGTACGGGAAATGTCTGATAGTTTGCTCATTTTCATCGTCTTATCCTGTATGATTATTGTCCGCTACTGTGGAGGCTTCAGCTCCGCTACTGTGGAGGAGCCGCCTCCGCTACTGTCGACCTTCAGGGTCCGCCTAGATCGAGGCTCATCCTCCGCCTTGGTCGTGACCTCGTCGCCGCCTTGGTCGTGAAGCTGTCGCCGCCTAGGCCGAGGAAGGGTCACGACCATGGTCGAGTTTCGGCCCCCTCCGTAGGGCTACAGTTCGCTCTCCTTCAGCCGCTCGGCATTCTCGGCCACGATGAGGTGGTCTATGCAGTCCTGAATGTCACCGTCCATGAAGGCGGCCAGGTTGTAGATGGTGTAATTGATGCGGTGGTCGGTGATGCGCCCCTGCGGGTAGTTGTAGGTGCGTATCTTGGCCGAGCGGTCGCCGGTGCTGACCATGGTCTTGCGCTTGGAGGCGATGTCGTCTATGTACTTCTGGTGCTCCTTGTCGTAGATGAAGGTGCGCAGGCGGCTCAGGGCGCGCTCCTTGTTCTTGGGCTGGTCGCGCGTCTCGGTGCACTCTATGAGGATTTCCTCCACCTGGCCCGTGTTGGGGTTCTTCCAGTTGTAGCGCAGGCGCACGCCGCTCTCCACCTTGTTCACGTTCTGTCCGCCCGCGCCGCCGCTGCGGAAGGTGTCCCACTTTATCTCGCCCTCGTTTATCTCCACGTCGAAGGGCTCTGCCTCGGGCAGCACGGCCACCGATGCGGCTGAGGTGTGCACCCGTCCCTGCGTCTCTGTGGCGGGGACACGCTGCACGCGGTGCACGCCGCTCTCATACTTCAGCGTGCCGTAGACGCCCTCGCCCGTCACCGAGCAGATGATTTCCTTGAATCCGCCCGCCGCGCCTTCGTTGGCGCTGGAGACTTCGAGCCGCCAGCCCTTGCGCTCGCAGTACTTGGAGTACATGCGGAAGAGGTCGCCGGCAAAGAGGGCCGCCTCGTCGCCGCCCGTGCCTCCGCGTATCTCGAGGATGGCGTTGCGCCCGTCCTGCGGGTCGGCGGGGATGAGCAGCAGTTTGATTTCCTCCTCCAGCTCCGGTCGGCGTGCCTCGCAGCGGTCCAGCTCCTCGCGTGCCATTTCGCGCATCTCCGGGTCGCTCTCGTTGGCCATGATGTCCTTGGCCTCGTCTATGCCGCCCAGCACCTGCATGTATTCCTTGCGGGCTGCCATGAGGTCGCCCAGCTCCTTGTACTCCTTCGTCAGCTTGACGTAGCGCTTCTGGTCGGCGATGACGGCCGGGTCGGTTATTAGGGTAGACACCTCCTCGTAGCGGGCCACGAGGGTGTCGAGTTTCTCGAGTAGGGTGTTGTTGTCTGCCATAACTATCGTTTAAATCTTTCTTCGTAACAGTCCTTGCACTTCTCTACCAGCGCCCATTCCAGCGCCAGCCATATCAGCAGATAGATGACGTTCATGGCGATGCGGCGTGCCGACATGTCGTCTGCTTGCAGCAAGCCTGCCAGCTCCGCCCCGCTCTCATAAATGAGGTAGAGGGTGCCCACGGCTCCCAGGGCATAGAGCACCAGGCGCAGGGTGAGGGTCTTCCGTCGTTTCATTGCTTATTATTCATACCTGAATTCCCCGAACTCGCTCCGTATAATCAGCTCCCGCTTGTCGCCCTCCTCGATGCGGCCGATGACCTGCGCGTCGATGTTGAACGACTTCGAGATGGCGATGACCTCCTCGGCATGCTCCGGCGCGAGGTAGACTTCGAGGCGATGCCCCATGTTGAACACCTTGTACATCTCGTCCCACTCCGTGCCGCTCTGCTCCTGGATGGTGCGGAACAGCGGGGGTACCGGGAAGAGGTTGTCCTTGATGACGCGGCAGCGGTCGTCCACGAAGTGCAGCACCTTGGTCTGCGCGCCGCCCGAGCAGTGCACCATGCCGTGAATCTCC
>CASELH010000044.1 GCA_949288715.1 uncultured Bacteroides sp.
TGTAGTGCAGGCACGACAAGGGCAGGGCCGTGCCGTTGGCCATCCGTTCCGTCCGCACCGGGTGTCCGTTGTGCCAGGCCGCCCCGGGGCCGTACTGCTCGCTCACTCGGTTCAGCGGCGAAGCCTCGTACACCGTTTTGCTGTAGGGCAGGTTGTCGCCGTAGGCGCTCTTCGCGGCCGACTGTATGTCGGCAAAGTCCGGATATCCGTCTGCCAGCGCCACGGGCAGCCAGGTGGCCGCCTCTCGCCCCACGCCGTCATACTCCTGCAGGGTCAGCAGGTTCTTTCCGTCGGGTGCCGCACCCAGCCCCACGTGCAGGGAGGGGCGTCCCAGCCCGTCGTAATACGTCACATTGTTTATGCTGTTCGTGCCCGCCTCGTCGAGCATCGTGCGGCGGAGCACATAGTTTTGGGCGGCATCCTGCGCCCCGGCCGTTGCCATGCAGGCAAACAGGCCTATACTGAATAGTATTGTCCGTTTCATAATTCGATTTTTTGAAATTTTAGTTGCCATTGTTAAGTCTTGTTTTTAAAAGGTTGAACATTGTGTTGCGGAAATTGTTTTCGGACGTTTCCGCCTGCGTCGTTTGCTTTTCATTAATGCTAATTTTGTTCATGGATAATTTGCGTTTAGTTTAAAATAATAGTTTGTTTCGTGTATTAAGCTTAATCATGATGCAAATATAAAACGTGATTTCGGTTTATGCAAACAAATCTGTGAGAATTTTATTAGAAAATCACAAATACTTGATTTTTAGATTTTCAAACAAGGAGATAACATTTTAATTTAGTAATAACAAACCCATGGGTTAAAACAAACGACGCCTCCGATCCCTACCCTGTCTTCTCCATGTTCGCTTTTTTCCCTTTCTATAGCGAAAGTCGGCAAAAGGAGCAGGTAAGGACCGGGTAAGGAGGAGGTAAGGAGCGGGTAGGCAGACGATTTGTTCGGTTTTCTGCCTATAGAGGTTGTCGGACGGTGTATATTCACGGCATTTTGTATCCTTGCGGTGGCATAGGCAGTGTCCGGTTGGGTTGTGCAACTGATTATTGCAGGTGCACTACCATCACCGTGTCTTCACGCAGGGCAAAGAGGCACTGTTTGTAGCTGGGCGGCCCCATGGTGCCCCGGGCGTTGTTGCTGAAGCCGTAGGGCTCTTGCGGAATGCCGAAGGTGCCTGTGTCCAGCCGGCCGTTGCCGTTGACATCTTGGTAGAGGGAGAGGGCGTACTCTCCGGGCGGCAGCCCTTGGCAGGGGATGCGGAGAGTGTCGGCCTTCACTTCCACGCGTAGGGCGGCGACGGGTGTCTTCATGAAGTTTTCCCGGCTGTCGTAGATGGCTACGTAGAGGTTGCCTTTGGGCTGCGCGATACCGTGCACTTCCAGCGTGAGGCATTGCGCGTCGAGCTGTGCCAGGCTTGCCTGGAGCAGCACGGTGAGGAGGATGATTGCTTTTTTCATAATGTTTTATTTTTTCTCATGTTAATAATATTTTATGTGTACTTTTCTTTTTGGCATCTTTTTCTTTCGGACAAGCGAAAGAAAAAGTGCATAATTAATAATGTTATCATAGATATACATAAAAAATATGGTTTAAAAATTCGATACATCATACGCTGCCTTTTTGCCCAGGGTGATGAAGATGCCGAGGTAGAAGAAGTGGTCGGAAGTGGCCAGTATGGGTTTGCCGTCTATGCGCCCGAACTCGTTGCGGCGGCACAGGATGTTGGTGGCCGAGGCATGGATGATAACCTTGCGGTGGGGGATGAACGTCAGCCCCAGGTCGAGGCTGTTGTAGGGGCGTACTTCGTCGTTCATCAGGCCGGGGCGGTCGGGGTTGTGCCAGGGGCGGCCACTGGCACAGGTATTGGTCAGGCCGACGATGGTGTGCAGGCGGGGGATGCTGTATTTCACCACCACCGAGGCGTTGTGGCGGGTGGCATATTGCGGGGTGGTCATGGCGGCATATCGGGCATACTTGCGGCGGGAGAGGTTGTAGGTGTACGACAGTTGGTACTCCAGGCGTTTCACCGACACGGGGTCGCGGAAGAAGAAGTCGATGCCCTTGCTGTGCCCGTAGCCGCCGGAGGTAAGGGCGTTGCCTTGCCACAGGGGCAGGTGCCTGTAGCTTTTGTAGTAGGCCTCGGCCTTGCAGAAGCGCCCGGCGTGGTCGTAGTGCAAGGCGAGGTTGAGCTGGGTGCAGGCCTCGGCCTTCAGCCGGGGATGGGCCAGCAGGTAGGTGGCGGCGGGCAGCTGGGTGTAGCGTCCGGCGGTGGCGGAGAGCATGAAATGGCCTGCATAGTAGCTTACGGCCAGGCGGGGCGAGAACTCCACCTGCCGGTTGGTGGAGGCGTATTCTGCCCGGGCTGAAGCTTCGGCCTTCAGGCTCTCCAGCGGGTAGTAGGCGACCGACAGGAAGGCGGCGGCAAGGGCGGGGGATACGCTTTGCCGGTAGTGGGCGGCGGCAGGGAGGCGATAGCCGTCTTGATAGCGGCGCAGGTAGCCCTCTGCGCCCAAGTCCAGCCGCAGGACGGGCAGCAGGTGGCGCGTGGCTTTGGCCTTGAGGTGCACTTCGCGGCGGCGGGCAGCGTAGGCATCGCCGGCTGTTGCCGCTCCGGCAATGTGGCGACGGTACCAGGACAAGGCTACCCCGGCAAACCATTGCCAGCCACCGGATGCCTGGGTGCTGCGCAGGGTAGTGTTCAGGTAGACATTGTCCTCACCCAAGGCAAAGGAGCGGTGGTCATCGCCTTCAAGGGTGGTGAAGTCGGTGCGGTCGTATTGGGCGTAGACTTTGAGCAGGAGGTTGCGGGACAGCGCGTGCCGCCATTGCGAGGCTGCCGAGGCCATGCGGTAGGGCTTAAGAAACTCTTTGCGGCCGGGAAACAGCCGGTTGTACAGGCCAAGGTGCTGGTAGTTCAGGTCGACGGACAGAGAGCCGTCGGCATAGGCCCGCGTGCCCCCTCCACCCACGCCCACGACAGAGGCATTGACGCCCAGCTTGCTGACGGGGCTGTAGTCTTTGGTCTCCAGGGGCAGCACGGCGGAGAGGGCTTGCCCGTACTCCAGCGGGGCGCCGCCCGTGGTCAGGTTGATACCTTGAAATAGGAAGGTGGAGTAGCGGCTGCGTGCCGGACTGTTGATGCCTGTGGAGGTGTAAGGGTTCAGCACGTGCATGCCGTCTATAAAGGTCTGCGTCTCCTCGCTGCTGCCGCCGCGCACCAGCAGGTGGCCGCTTTCGCCTTGCACTTGCGTGCCGGGCAGGGTTTGCAGGGCTTTGTAGAGGTCGCCGTTGGCGCCGCCGGTAGAGACCAGTTCCACGGGGTGCATGTCGCTGAAGCGGCTGGGGGCGGCAGGTGTTTTGCGTGCGTGCACTTCCACTTCGTCCAGGGTGATGGTTTCGGCAGGCAGCAGTTGCAGGCGGATGGTGTCATGGGTCTGTTGCGCCCCGGCAGGCAGGATGGCCGGCCAGGCGAGGCAGAGGGATAAAAGCAATTTGTGGTTCGTCATTGTCTTCTTGTCCGTTAGGTTTGACGCTGCAAACATAGCGGGCGGAAAGCAGGTCGCCAAACATCTGGGACAGACAGTGCCTGTATGTGACGTGTGGCAGCCGATTGGGACGAATGACGGCGGGTTGGGATGAATGGTAAATGATGGATTATCTGGCTGATTTTTAGGCGCGGATTACGCGGATTTCACGGATAAAGTTTTATCATAGAATGATGAATCGTAATGGTTTCACAAATATAGTATATCCGTGAAATCCGCGTAATCCGCGCCTAAACTAAATTCATTTACCTGTTTAAAATGTCCTTCAGCCTCTTGGCATAGGCGCGGGAGACGGGGACTGCGTCTTTGCACCCCTCCAGGTGCAGGCGGTAGCCTTGCGGGTTGCCGTCTACCTTCACCACTTTGTCGAGATTGACCAGGAAGGCGCGGTGGCAGCGGATGATGGCGGGACTGGTGCTGGCACTTTCTTCGGCCTCCTTCATGGTGATGCGCACGAGTTGTGCCACGGGGGTGCTGCCTTGGGAGGGACAGGAGTAGAGTTTGACGTAGTTGCCCTCGGCCTCGGCGTAGAGGAAGTGCCGGGCAGGGAGTTGCACCACGCCCTTCGTGCCGTTGCGGAAGTTGAGGGTGACGCCGGGTTGCGGCGCATCGGGCTGCGCGGGCTGGTGGTGGATGGGCAGGGCGTTGTCCAGCAGCCGGGCTTCGCGCAGGTTGCGGCGGAGCAGGAGGTTTTGGTTCCACAGCATGAAGAGCACGGTGGGGAACACGCCCAGTACCAGCACCCAGAACAGGGCGATGAGGAACAGACGGACGCTTGGACTGATGCCCGTCAGCCAGGCCACCCACAGGCATACGCCGAAGGCTATGAGCAGGAACATGATGCTGAGGTGGAGCATCTCTTTGCCAATGGTCCAGCGGCGCTCATCGTACCAGGCAGGGAACAGGGCGGGCAGCAGCAGATGGGACACTGCCGAGGCACCGGCGGCTATCAGGGCGGAGACGGCGGCCACCATCCATGGGCCGGCCTCCGTGCGGGCAATGCCGAAGGGCTGCAGCAGCCCCAGAATGAGGAAGATGATGACGGCAGGGAGGATCACGGCCTTCCAGCGGCTGATCAGGCTGGGGTAGGGGGTGCGGAGGTGTTGTAAGAGTTTGTTCATTGCACGGGGAAAAGATTCTTTGCAAAGGTAGCGGTTTTTCCGGCAAATAATTTTGTTATTCCCAAATCTTTCCCATTTCAGCCTCTACCTTTGCCTGCACAAAGAAGAAGTGAAGTGTAACCATTTAATTAATGAAAGGAAAAGATGATATGAAAAAGAAAACATTGACAGTGTGGGGCAGACGCGCTGCCGGTTGGCTGGGAGGAATGTTGGCCATGTGTGCCTTGGTATTCTCCTTTGCAGCGTGCGATGACGAGAAGAGCATCAGCTTTGGCCGTTTGCCGGACGGCGCGCAGACGTTTATCGAGACGTACTTCCCCGGCGTGGGCGTGACTTCCATTATCCGCGAGAAAGACGACGGGCGCACTACCTACGACGTGCTGCTGGACGACGGGACTGACATTGAATTCAATGGGCAAGGTGAGTGGACCAGCTTGGACAGCTTCTTCTCCCCGCTGCCTACGGGATTCCTGCCGGCTGCCATTCCGGCCAAGGTGGAGGAACTGCATCCGGGGGCCGGCATCCACGGCGTGGACAAGGAAGTAGGCGGATACAAGGTGGAAGTGCTGGATGGCAACGTGCAGTGGGACATGTACTTCAACACCCAAGGAGAGTTTGGCCGCGAGGTGCAAGACCGCGGCTGATGACTACCGACAACATAGCTTTTGCAAGCAAGCCCGGAGCGGGCAGGGATTTTGGTTTTGCACCCTGCGCCTCCGGGCTTTTCCATGCTTTGGCCTTGCCTTTGCAAGGGAAAGGGGGCATCAATGTCTGGACTTCTCAATGCGGATGCGGGCATCTACGGCCGTGACGTCGCGCTCGGTGGCCAGCAGGGGGTTGATGTCCATCTCCTTAATCTCGGTGGCGAAACGCAACAAGGTGGAGAGGCGCACGATGATTTCGGCAAACCGGGCTTCGTTGACGCCTTGCTGGCCGCGCGTGCCCTTGATAATCTTGTAGGCGCGCAGCGAGTGTATCATGGAGTAGGCCTCCTCGTAAGTGAGGGGGGCGAGGCCTGAAGACACATCTTTCAGCACCTCCACGAAGATGCCGCCCAGACCGCAGAGCACCACATGCCCAAAGCGGTCTTCGTACTTGGCGCCGACAAACAGCTCTGTGCCCTTCAGCATGGGCTGCACCATGACGGCCGTGGCGCCGGGCAGCTGCATCATGCGCTCAAACTCCAAGGCCAGGTGTTGCCCGCTCTTGATGTTGAGCGCCACGCCGCCTACGTCCGACTTGTGCACGGGGCCTACCACCTTGGCCACGACGGGGAATCCTATGCGCCGGGCAAAGGCCAGCACCTCGTCCGGCTTGGAGGAGACGAACTCTTCCACCACCGGGATGCCGGCGGAGTGCAACAGGGCCTGCACCAGGTGGGGGGCGATGTAGCCGTCTTCAGGTATGGAGTCGATGATGCGGCGGATGCGGGGTACATCCACCCCCATCAGCTCTATTTCGTTCTTGGCAGGGCGGTGGGTGTTCATGATGCGCGACAGGGCGGTGCCAAGGGTTACTTCGTCGGCAAAGTTGACGTGCCCCTTGGCCAGGAAGGCGGATACTTCGGCCCCTGCGGTATTGATGGAGGGCAGAATGGGGAAGATAGGCTTGCGGCACGTCTGCATGGCCTGGTGCAGCACGTCGTACATCTCGTACATCGTCACCAATCCGGGCGTGCCGAAGATGGCCATTACGGCATCAATGCCCTCCAGCTTGTTTTCACAGTAATCCAGGCAGAGGCGCAGCTGCTCGGGGGTGCCTGTGGCCAGGATGTCGATGGGGTTGCCCACGGCCGAGCCGGGAAGCAGTTGGGCCTTCAGTTCCTCGATGGCAGGGCCGGACAGCTGCGGCACGTTGAGGCCGCCTTTGCTGAGGGCATCGGCCAGCATCACGCCGGGGCCTCCGGCATGGGTGACGATGGCAAAGTTGCGTCCCTTCAGCTCGGGCAGGGTGAAGATGCAGCCCACGGTGGTGAGCTCCTCGCGCGAATAGCAGCGCACGATGCCCGCTTTGCGCAGCAGGGCCTCGACAGCCGAGTCGCTGCTGGCTATGGCGCCTGTGTGGGATGAGGCGGCGCGGCTTCCGCTTTCGCTGCACCCGGCCTTGATGGCGGCAATGCGGCAGCCTTTCTTGATGAGCGACGAGGCGTGGAACAACAAGCGGTCGGGGTCGCCGATGTTTTCAATGTAGAGCAACTTGATGCGGGAGTCGGTGGTGGGATTGAAGTGCTCGTCCATGTATTGCAGCACGTCTTCCACACCGATTTGCTTGGCATTGCCCACCGACCATACGGAGTTGAACTGCAAGCCCTTGGTGACGGCGCTCTCCAGAATGAAGACCGCCGTGGCGCCCGAGCTGGAAATGAGGTCTACGCCTTGTGGGTGCAGTTGCGGGATGGGCTGGCTGAAGACGCTGTGGTGCCAGGTGTTGAGCAGGCCGATGCAGTTGGGGCCGATGAGAGCGGCATCGTGGCGGTTGACGGTGTCCAGGATGCGTTGTTCCAGCAGTGCCCCTTCGTGGGTTTCTTCCCCGAAGCCGGCGGAGAGGATGATAAAGGCCTTCACTCCCTTTTCGGCTGCCAGGCATTCTACGGCATCGGGGCACAGCTTGGCCGGGATGGCCAGTATGGCGAGGTCGGCGGCGGGGATGTCTTTCACGTTCGGGTAGGCTTTTACGCCCTGCACCTCGGTTTCCTTGGGGTTGACGGCCAGCAGGGTGCCGGCATAGCCGCCGTTCAGCAGGTTGCGGAGGATGGCTCCACCGGGTTTATGTACGTTGTTCGATGCTCCCACGACTACGATGCTGGCGGGATGCAGCAGTTGCTCGTTAATCATTGCATTTAGTGTTTAGTGATGAATGATGAGTGGTTAGCGTTCGGCCCAGTTCTCGCGGTCGAGGTTGCGGTAGCCTATGGCTTCTGCCAGGTGTTGAGGCTGTATGAGGTCGCTGTCGTCCAGGTCGGCAATGGTGCGCGCCACTTTCAGAATACGGTCGTATGCCCGGGCCGAGAGGTTCAGCCTGTTCATGGCATTTTTGAGCAGGGCAAGGCCTTTGTCGTCGGGGCGGGCATAAAGGCTGAGCAGGCGGGGCGTCATCTGCGCATTGCAGTGCACACCGGGCACATCGGCATAGCGGGCTTCCTGCCGCTGGCGGGCGCGGATGACGCGGGCACGGATGGTGGCGCTGGACTCGCCGGGGCGCTGGTCGGACATCTTCTCAAAGTCCACCGGGGTGACTTCGATGTGCAGGTCGATGCGGTCCAGCAGGGGGCCGGAGATGCGGTTCAGGTACTTCTGCACCTGTCCGGGGCTGCACACGCAGGCTTTGGTGGGATGGTTGTAGTAGCCGCACGGGCAGGGGTTCATGGAGGCCACCAACATGAAACTGGCAGGATACTCCACGCTGCACCGGGCGCGGGTGACGGTAATCTGGCGATCTTCCAGCGGCTGGCGGAGCATCTCGAGAATGTTGCGCGGGTACTCGGGCAACTCGTCCAGGTAGAGGATGCCGTTGTGCGCCAGGCTGATTTCGCCGGGTTGGGGGAAGCTGCCTCCGCCGGTCATGGCCACGGAGGAGATGGTGTGGTGCGGGGCGCGGAAGGGGCGGACGGAGATGAGTCCGCTGTCAGCACCCAGCTTTCCGGCCACGGAGTGTATTTTGGTCGTCTCCAGGCTTTCGCTAAGCGAGAGGGGTGGCAAGATGGAGGGCAACCGTTTGGCCAGCATAGACTTTCCGCTGCCCGGCGAGCCTATCAGCAGAATGTTGTGGCTACCGGCGGCTGCCACTTCGAGGGCGCGTTTCACGTTCTCCTGCCCTTTCACTTCGGCAAAGTCGAGGTCGAAGGAACTTTGGCGGGCATAAAACTCTTCTCGCGTATTGACTATGGTGGGCGTGAGCTCCTGTTCGCCGTTGAAGAAGGCAACGACCTCGCAGAGGTTGTCCACACCATATACTATAAGGTTGTTTACCACGGCTGCCTCGCGGGCGTTCTGGCGGGGGATAATCATGCCTTCAAAGCCCAGTTCGCGCGCCTTGATGGCAATGGGCAGCGCCCCCTTGATGGGTTTCAGACTTCCGTCCAGGCTCAGTTCGCCCATCAGCAGGTAGCGGTCGAGCTTGTCGGTTTGCAAGGCGCCGCCCACGGCCAGCATGCCTATGGCCAAAGGGAGGTCGTAGGCCGAGCCTTCCTTGCGGATGTCGGCGGGTGCCATGTTGATGACGATGTTGCTGGTGGGCATGCGGTAGCCATTGACTTGCAGGGCGGATATGATGCGCTGGTGGCTCTCCTTGACGGCAGAGTCGGGCAGCCCCACCAGGTAAAACATGCAGCCTTTGGAGCTGTTGACTTCTATGGTGATGAGGGTGGCGTCGATGCCTTGGACGGTGGCTCCGTAAACTTTGACGAGCATAACTGTAGGGGTGTGTTGAATGGTAAAGTAAGGTGTTTATTTTTTCTTTTCGGGCTTTATGCGCTCCCACTCTTGCAGGACGGCGTTGCAGTCGGCGCTGTTGGCTTCTATTCTTCCTGTGGGGGTAATGAGCAGGCAGGCGGGCAGCGCCTGTATGCCCAGTCTGCTGATGACGTTGCTGTTCCAGCCCTTGAAGTCGCAGACTTGTTGCCACTCCAGCGAGTCCTCCCGGCAGGCCTGTTGCCAGGCGTCGCGGCCGGTGTCCAGCGAGATGCCCAGCAGGGCCAGGTCGTCGTTGTCTTTCTCTTGCAGGTAGGCGCGGCGCAGGCTGGCATTGGTTTCGCGGCTTTTCTTGTCCCACGATGCCCAGAAGTGCAGCAGCAGGTATTTGTTTTTAAAGGTGGAGCGGGTGATGTTTTCCCCTTTGCCGTCGGGCAGGCTGAAGAAGGGGATGTTTTTCCCTTCGGCTGTTGTCTCGGCTTTGTTCATCAGGTTGGTCAGTTCGCTGATGGCCGGGCGGTCTTTAAGCTCGCCGGGCATTTGCTCTATTACCTCTTTGATGCAGGCTTCATCGGGTTGGGGCTTCTGTGCGAAATACTTCTCCAGGACGTAGATGGAGGAAAGCGAGGAAATGTGGCTCTCTATGAAAGACTTTGCCTTCTCCTCCTCCAGACTTTCCGAAGGCTGCGCCATGCCCCCCAGTTCTTGGCGGAAGGCGGTGAGCTCTTCGTTGGGGATGTTTCCGGTGATTTCCAGCGAACGGGGTTCGGCCATCGAGCCTTTTATCTTGATTTTCTCCCCTCTGTCCATAAAGATGGGGTACTCGTTGCCGTTGGGCAGTTGCAGCGTGGCCATGACCAGCGTGTCGGGCACGAGGGTGGCTTTAAACCGGTCGTCCTTCACCACGATGGTGTCGGTGCGCTGGTAGAACTGGTCTGTGCCGAACAGGTAGAGGGTGTCGTTGCCCAGCCCTTTGATGTCGCCGCTCAGGCTGACGGCATCCGGGTTTTGCGGTTTGCCTCCGCAGGCGCCCAACAGTAGGGGCAGGAGTAGTATGAGGTAAAAGTGTTTCATTCTGACATCTTTATTTTCTGCGAAAGTACGTCTTTTTTGCTGTTCTGCAAAAAAAGAAAGCCCGGCATTTTGTGCCGGGCCCTCTTTTCCTTGTTTTTTAGCTTGCGCTATCTTACTTGATGACGCTCATAAAGTCGGTGTCGGTGAAGTACTTGGCAAACTCCAGGTCGGTAGCGGCCTTCTTGGCCAGCGTGGCATCCTTGGCGATGGCGGCCTTCAGGCTGCTTATTACCATGGTGTTGTTGTTGGTGCGTGCGCCAATCACGGCTTTCAGGTAGTCGGTGTAGGCGTCGGGGTTTTCAACGGCAGCCAGGGTGCTGTTGGCCTTGTTGTAGTCCTTGGCCAGGATTTGAGCCAATGCGGCGCTGTTGCTCTTGGTGTCGCCAAATGCGCTGACAGCCTTGGCATATTGTCCTTGGGCGATGTAGAGGTTGCCCAATGCCTCGTTCAGACCCTTGGCTCCGGCGGCTTTGCCCAGGTAGGACTCGGCTGCGGCCTTGTCACCCTTGGCCAGTGCTATCAGGCCGAGGTTCATGTTGGTTTCGGGCGCGTCGCTCTTCAGCGAGGCGGCTTTCTTCAGGTAGCTTTCAGCCTTGTCGAGGTCGCCTGCCTGGTAAGCCAGCTTGCCCAAGTTGTTGTAGGCACGGAAGTCGTTCGGTGCCAGCTGCGTAGCCTTGGTGTAGATGGCCTCTTTCTTGGCCGGGTCGTTGGTCAGCGTGGCGGCGTAGAGCAGCTCTTCGATGTTGAGTTGCTTGTAGTCGCTGTCGGCCAGCTTGGCGATTTCTTCATCCGACTTGCCGATGATTTCGTAGTTCAGCGTGAGGCGCGAGCGGCGCAGCTGCGGCAGGATTTCGTCGGCCAGCGTTTCGTATACGGAGGAGATGTTCTTGATTTCCTGTTCGCGTTGCTCGGGGTCCTTATACATGGAAAGTACGCGCAGAATCAGTTCCTTGTCTTGTATGTTCGACTTGGAGACGAGTTCCTGGAAGCCTTCCCAGTCTTCGGCTGTGTACTTCGTGTCGATGGTGGCGTCTACCTTGGCTTTCTTCAGGTCGCGGCTGATGACCTTGGCCGTGTTGTCCTGACGGCGTTCGGCCAGGCCGGTGTTCAGGTCGAGGCTACCGTCGGGCGAGGCGTAGGCCGAGATTTCGATGTTGCTTATCTTCTTGTTGGCCGCATCGTTCACGCCCTTCACTTCTTCGCCGAATTCCTTGGCTTTCTTCAGCTCGCTGGCGCGCACGTTGGCTTGCTGGATGAGGAACATGATGTTGGCATCATGCTTCTCCTTGATGACGCGCTGGAAGGCATCGTCGCCTGTGGCCGGTGTGGCGCTTTCCAGGGTCTGGGTCACCAGTTCGGAGGTGGAGATGACGCCGTCGGCAATCTTTACCTCGGGGATTTCGATGGTCTTCTTGCCTGCGGTGGCCTTGAAGCGCAGGTAGAGTTCGGACTTAGCCATTTCGGGCACGTAGTCAAAGGAAGTGCGCATGGTGTAGCTGCCGCCCAGCTTGTAGGAGATGGTCTGGTCGTTGCCTTCCACCTTTTCGCCTTGGAAGGTGGCCGACTGGCCTGTGGCTTCTCCGCCGTCCCACTTCAGCACGGGGGTCACTTCTACCACGGCTTTCTTGTTGAAATACTTTTCGGGGAACTTACCGTTGATGGTAGCTTCCACCTGTCCGGCTTGGGCTTCCAGTACTTGGGGAGTCACGGTGAAGTAGTCGGACGAAAGTTCGCCCATCTTGCTGCCGCACGACGACAGCACCAGGACACACGCCATGAGTAATGGCAAATACAATTTTCTAGTCATGTTGCTTAAGTTTTTTATAGGTTTGTAATTGAAATTTTGTCTATTCTTTGCGGGACGCCTTTTTGCGGGACATCCCTTTCACAAAGATAAGGAATCTGATTACATGGTTTCATCCGTGCTTTTATTTTTATCATAATTTAATGAATTTGTCGCCTTCATCCGGTTTTTCCGGTAGAGAATGTTGCGCGGGTGGTGTTCTATGATTTCGCTGCGCAGCATGTGGCGGTCTATGTGGGTGTAAATTTCTGTTGTCGCTATGCTTTCGTGGCCCAGCATGCACTGTATGGCGCGCAGGTTGGCCCCGCCCTCCAGCAGGTGGGTGGCAAAGGAGTGGCGGAAGGTGTGGGGGCTGATGTTCTTCTGTATGCCGGCCTTCGCGGCCAGCTCCTTGATGATGTGGAACACCATGATGCGCGAAATGCCCTTGCCCCAGCGTGCCAGGAAGACGAAGTCCTCGAAGCCGGGCTTGATACGTCCGCGTCCGCGGTCCATCAGCCAGTACTTTATCTCCTTGATGGCGCGGGGCGATATGGGCACCAGCCGCTGCTTGCTGCCTTTGCCCTCGACCTTGATGAAACCTTCGTCGAAGTACAGGTCGGAAAGTTTCAGCCCGCACAGCTCGGACACGCGCAGGCCGCAGCTGTACAGCGTCTCCAGCATGGCGCGGTTGCGCTGGCCCTCGGGCTTGCTCAGGTCGATGGCGGCAATGATGGCGTCTATCTCCTCCACCGTCAGCACCTCGGGCAGGTGGAAGCCCAGCTTGGGCCCCTCCAGCAGCTCGGCGGGGTCGGCCTCCAGGTAGTCGGCCAGCACCAGGAAGTGGCAGAACGACTTGATGCCCGACAGGATGCGTGCCTGCGAGCGCGGGTGTATGCCAATGTCGTGCAGCCCGGCGCTGAACTGCTGCAGGTCGTCGAGGGTAACGTCGAGCACGCCCTTCCCTTCCCCCGCCAGGAAGTGCAGCAGCTTCTCCAGGTCCCTCTTGTAGGCATCGACGGTGTTGGGCGAGAAGCCCTTTTCCAGCCTGAGGTAACGGTCGTATCGCTTGAATATCAGTGCCTCCTGCTGCTTCTTTGTAGTTTCTGCTTCAAAATCCATATCTTTTTCCTACCTTTGCGCTGTTTTTCAAACCCTTCGGGCAGAGGCAGCCGTTTTTCGGGCGGCATCCGCCTTCGGGGTGCAAAAGTAGGAAAAAAAGAAGAGATTGTGCCGGAAGCCGGCAAACTTCTGTACCCCCGCGTAGAGGTATTGCAAGGGGCCTTTGCTGGCGATACTACGCCAGCGACCGGGCGATACTACGCCAGCACGGTAGCGATACTACGCCACCAAGCGGGCGATGGGGTGCCAGCAAAGGGACTTTCCGGCTGCCACCTAAATGTAAACTAATATGAAAATCCTGATTGTAAACGGCCCTAACATCAACCTGCTGGGCCGACGCGAGCCGGGCATCTACGGCAGCGTAGCGTTTGAAGACTACCTGGAGCAGCTGCGCAAGCGCTATCCCCGGGTGGAGATAGACTACTACCAGTCCAACGTCGAAGGCTTCCTCATCGACCGCATACAGCAGGCCGGCTTCGAGGTGGATGGCATCATTCTCAACGCCGGTGCCTACACCCACACTTCCATCGCCCTGCAGGACGCCATACGCGCCGTGCCAGCCCCGGTGGTCGAGGTGCACATATCCAACGTGCATGCCCGCGAGGAGTTCCGCCACCGTTCCATGATTTCGAGCGCCTGCCGGGGCGTCATCTGCGGCTTCGGGCTCGACTCTTACCGGCTGGCGCTGGAGGCGCTGATGCAATAACTGAGAAATTTATTTTTAGGCGCGGATTACGCGGATTTCACAGATATATTATTTGTGAAACCTTTGCAATTCATTATTTGTGGTAAAACTTAATCCGTGAAATCCGCGTAATCCGCGCCTAAAAATACACTGATAAATTATCATTTACTTCGTATAGCTATCAATTAATATAAATAGGTAAAAAGATTATGTTACTGAAACAGACCAAAATCGTAGCCACAGTCTCGGACAAGCGTTGTGAGGTGGAATTCATCAAGCAACTGTTCGACGCCGGCATGAACGTGGTGCGCATGAACACCGCCCACCTGGACTTTGCCGGGCAGAAACGAATCATAGACAACGTGCGTGCCGTGTCCAACCGCATAGGCATCCTCATGGACACCAAGGGCCCCGAAGTGCGCACCACCACCCTGGCCGACCCCGTGACCTTCAAGGCAGGCGACCGCGTGAAGGTGGTAGGCGACCCCGCCCGCGAAACCACGCACGAGTGCATCGCCGTGAGCTACCCCCGCTTTGTGCACGACCTCAAGGCGGGCGACCGCATCCTCATAGACGACGGCGACCTCGAGATGCTCGTGCTGGAGAAGACGGACGACTGCCTGCTCTGCGAAGTGCAAAACGACGCCACCTTGGGCAGCCGCAAGAGCGTCAACGTGCCGGGCGTGCGCATCAACCTGCCCTCGCTCACCGAGAAAGACCGCAACAACATCCTCTTCGCCATCGAGCAAGACATCGACTTCATTGCCCACTCCTTCGTGAGGAATAAGCAAGACGTGCTCGACATCAAGGAGATTCTCGACGCCCATGGCAGCGACATCAAAATCATTGCCAAGATAGAGAACCAGGAAGGCGTGGACAACATCGACGAGATACTCCAAGTGGCCGACGGCGTCATGGTGGCCCGTGGCGACCTGGGCATCGAGGTGCCGCAAGAGCGCATACCCGGCATACAGCGCGTGCTTATCCGCAAGTGCATCCTGGCCAAGAAGCCGGTCATCGTGGCCACGCAGATGCTGCACACCATGATTCAGAACCCGCGCCCCACCCGCGCCGAGGTGACGGACATTGCCAACGCCATCTACTATCGCACCGACGCCCTGATGCTGAGCGGCGAGACGGCCTACGGCAAATATCCCGTAGAAGCTGTGCAGACCATGACCAAGATTGCCGCCCAGGCCGAAAAGGACAAACTGGCCGACAACGACATCCGTATCCCCCTGGACGAGAACAGCAACGACGTCACCGCCTTCCTGGCCAAGCAAGCCGTCAAGGCCACCACGAAGCTCAAGATACGCGCCATCATCACCGACAGCTACAGCGGCCGCACCGCCCGCAACCTGGCTGCCTTCCGCGGCAAGTATCCCGTGCTGGCCATCTGCTATAAGGAGAAAACCATGCGCCACTTGGCCCTGTCCTACGGCGTGGAAGCCATCTACATGCCCGAGCTGGCCAACGGACAGGAGTATTACTTTGCCGCCCTGCGCCGCCTGCTCGACGAAGGCAAGCTGCAACCCACCGACATGGTGGGCTACCTGAGCAGTGGCAAGGCCGGCACGCAAACCTCCTTCCTCGAAATCAATGTGGTAGAAGACGCCTTGAAGCATGCCGACGAGTGCGTGCTGCCCAATAGCAACCGATACTTATAATTTAGTGATTAGTGGTTAGTGATTAACGATTAGTAATGTCTACTGCACGCACTACGTACCATTAATCACTAATCACTAACCGCTAACCACTCTTAGTCTTATGCTTCTCGACGATTACATCCTTTCCCACATCGACCCCGAAGGCGACTACCTGCAGGCCCTTTACCGCGACACGCACCTCAAGCTGCTCTATCCCCGCATGGCGTCGGGCCATCTGCAAGGGCGGCTGCTCAAGATGTTTGTCCGCATGGTGCGCCCCCTGCAAGTGCTGGAGATAGGCACTTACAGCGGCTACTCCGCCCTGTGCATGGCCGAAGGGCTGCCCGAGGGCGGCATGATTCACACCTTCGAAATCAACGATGAGCAGGAAGACTTCACCCGCCCGTGGCTGGAGCATTCCGCCTACGCCGACAAGATTAGGCTTTACATCGGCGATGCCCTGGAGCTGGTGCCCCACTTGGGCCTCACCTTCGACCTGGCTTATGTGGACGGCGACAAGCGCCGCTACGCCGACTATTATGAAATGGTATTGCGCCACCTTGCCCCCGGCGGCTATATCCTGGCCGACAATACCCTGTGGGACGGCCATGTGCTCGAGGCGCATCCCCGCGACGCGCAGACCCGGGGCATACAGGCCTTCAACGACCTTGTGGCGCACGACGACCGCGTGGAGAAGGTCATCCTTCCCCTGCGCGACGGGCTGACGATTATCCGCAAGAAGTAGCCTCCCATATCCCGTGGGCGTGTCAAAAAACTATGAACGCTTTCAAAATGTTATATATTAGGCGCGGATTACGCGGATTTCACGGATTAGGCTTATTTAAGTCCGCGTTATTCCGCGTAATCCGCGCCTAAAAAAGCATTCAGAGAGTTTTGACACACCTCCTTGTCAAAGAAAAAGCCCGGCACTACGCTCACGCGCAATGCCGGGCTTGCTTGTTACATGAAAGTTAACAATCGAAAATTATCAAGTATATTATAGGTGTTTATTTATTCCGTTTCCGGTTTAGCGGCGGGGTTTGCCGTTGCCTCCACCCTGCTTGCGTCCGTTGCCGTTTTCGGCACCTTCGGGCTTGGGGATGAGCACTTTGTGAGACAACTTGAACTTGCCCGTCTTGGGGTCGATGTCCAGCAGCTTCACGTCTATCTCGTCGCCTTCCTTCCAGCCGGCTTCCTCAACGGTCTCCAGGCGCTTCCAGTCGAACTCGGAGATGTGCAGCAGTCCGTCGCGGCCCGGCAGGAACTCTACAAACGCGCCATAGGGCATGATGGAGCGGATGGTGCCATGGTATACCTCGCCGATTTCGGGCACAGCCACGATGGCCTTGATGAGGCGGATGGCATCGTCGATGCTCTTCTTGTTGGTGCCTGCAATCTCGATGTGGCCTTCGTTGCCCACCTCTTCGATGGTGATGGTGGCGCCGGTCTCCTCCTGCATGCCTTGGATAATCTTTCCGCCCGGGCCGATGACTGCTCCGATGAATTCCTTCGGGATGGTCATGGTCTCGATGCGCGGTGCGTGCGGCTTCAGCTCAGGACGCGGCTCGGCAATGCATTCCGTCAGTTTGCCCAAGATGTACTCGCGGCCTTCCTTGGCCTGCAGCAGTGCCTTCTCCAGGATGTCGTAGCTCAAGCCGTCCACCTTAATGTCCATCTGCGTGGCGGTGATGCCGTTCTTCGTGCCCGTCACCTTGAAGTCCATGTCGCCCAAGTGGTCTTCATCGCCCAGGATGTCGCTCAGCACGGCATACTTCTCTTCGCCGGGATTCTTGATGAGGCCCATGGCGATACCGCTCACGGGGTTCTTTATCTGCACGCCCGCATCCATCAGCGCCAGCGTGCCGGCACATACGGTGGCCATGGACGAGGAGCCGTTGGACTCCAGAATGTCGGATACTACGCGGATGACGTAGGGGTAGTTTTCAGGAATCTGTCCCTTCAGCGCGCGCCATGCCAGGTGGCCGTGGCCTATCTCACGACGGCCTACGCCGCGCTGTGCCTTGGCCTCGCCCGTGGAGAAGGGGGGGAAGTTGTAGTGCAGCAGGAAGCGCTCTTTGCCATGTACCAGCACGTCGTCTATAATCTTCTCGTCGAGCTTGGTGCCCAGCGTGACGGTGGAGAGGGATTGCGTTTCGCCGCGCGTAAAGATAGAAGAGCCGTGAGGGCCGGGCAGGGGAGACACCTCGCACCAGATGGGGCGGATTTCCGTAGTCTTGCGGCCGTCCAGGCGCTTGCCCTCGTCAAGAATGCAGCGGCGCATGGCCTCTTTCTCCACGTCGTGGTAGTAGCGGTCGATGAGCGGGGCTTTCTCTTCCAGCTCCTCCTCGGTGAACTGTGCCTTGAACTCGTCGCAGATGGCGGTGAAGGCTTCTTCGCGCTCGTGCTTGTTGCGGTTTCCGCTGGCGGCAATGGCGTAGGCCTTGTCGTAGCAAGCATCGTGCACGGCCTTGCGCAGGTCTTCGTCGTTCACCTCGTGGTCGTAGGTGCGCTTCACGGTGCTGCCCACTTCCTCGGCCAGCTCCATCTGAGCCTTGCACATGGGCTTGATGGCCTCGTGTGCGGCCTTGAGGGCGGCCAGCAGGTCTTGTTCAGACACTTCTTTCATTTCGCCTTCCACCATCATGATGTTCTCGTAGGTGGCGCCCACCATGAGGTCCATGTCGGCCTGCGCTAGTTGCTCGAACGTGGGGTTGATGACAAACTGCCCGTCGATGCGTGCCACGCGCACTTCCGAGATGGGGCCGTTGAAGGGAATGTCGGACACGGACAGGGCGGCCGATGCAGCCAATCCGGCCAGCGCGTCGGGCATGTCTACGCCGTCTGCCGAGAAAAGGATGATGTTAACGTAAACTTCAGCGTGGAAATTGTCGGGGAATAAGGGGCGGAGTGCGCGGTCCACAAGACGGCACGTCAGGATTTCAGAGTCCGAAGCGCGCCCTTCGCGCCTGGTGAAACCGCCCGGAAAGCGGCCGAATGCCGAAAACTTCTCTTTGTACTCTACCTGCAAGGGCATAAAATCTGTACCGGGAACTGCATCTTTTGCGGCACAAACAGTAGCCAGCAGCATGGTGTTGCCCATGCGCAGCATTACAGCGCCATCTGCCTGTTTTGCCAGCTTTCCCGTTTCGAGCGTGATGGTTCTGCCATCGGCCAGCTCGATTGTCTTAACAATTGGGTTAATCATAAAAAAACTTTTGTATTCTCTATTTTCTTCAAAAAATCGCGCAAAGATACACATTTTATTTCTGTAATATGATGGGAATGAGGTAAAAAGTTTATAAATCGCTGTTTTTTACCCCTTCCCTTCCCGCGGCCGGCCTGCCGCTGTTCCCCTCCCGGTGGGCAATGCGCCTTGCCGTTTTGCGAACGATGTTTACACTCTGCGTCTAAAATCTTTACATGGCAAATTGCCCCGCAGCTGCAAAACCGCGCTTCTTTGGGATGTGCACTGTCTTGAACTACAATCTGTTGCGTGCCTCATTTGCCTCGGATATCTACCTTCTCCGTGCCCTCCACCTACCCTCGTCGTACCCCATTCGTACCTCCTTCGCTCCGCGATGCCCGCTATGGAGCGAAGAGGGGGCGTAGGAAATATGGACGGGGCGGGTAAAAAAAATACCCTTTGACCCGGAGCATTCTACAATAATCCCATAAAAGTTTTTCTTGCTTCAACGAAAAGGCTTATCTTTGCACCCTGTCCGGCAGCCTATAGGGCTGCATTTCCTCCTCCGCGCCCTACTTTCGGGCAGGGTGGAAGCGGACGGAAACAAATGACGTTTTTAAAATGCAACAGCGAATGAAAAAGAATCTTTGGATAGCCCTTGCGGCAATAGCTTTGGGAGCGTGCAGCTCAGGCCTGCAGTTTGAAATAGCGGGCAATGTGACAGGCGCCGACGGCCAGATGCTCTACCTGGAAGCCTCGGCACTGGAAGGCATCGTGCCCCTCGACTCGGTGAAGCTGAAAGGCGACGGCGCATTCTCCTTCCGGCACGACCGCCCTGCCTCGCCCGAGTTCTACCGCCTGCGCCTGGACGGCAAGGTCATCAACCTCTCCATCGACTCCACTGAGACGGTGAAGGTGACGGCGTCCGCCGGCCGGTTTGACACAGACTACCGCGTGGAAGGCTCGGCCAACTGCGAGAAAATCAAGGAGCTCACCCTGCGCCAGGCCAAACTGCAAAGCGCTGCCGACGAGCTGGCCGCTGAAGCCCAGGCCGGAAGCCTGCCCATGGGCATCTACCAGGAACGGCTGGCGCAACTGCTCAAAAAGTATAAGGACGAGGTGAAGATAGGCTACATCTTTGCCGCCCCCAACACCTCGGCTGCCTACTTCGCCCTGTTCCAGAAGCTGAACAACTACCTCATCTTCGACCCCCTGAATAGCAAGGACGACGTGAAGTGCTTTGCCGCCGTGGCCACCAGCCTGAACAACCGCTACCCCGAGGCCGACCGCACGAAAAACCTCTATAACATCGTTATTAAGGGCATGAAGAATACCCGCGCCCCCCGCCAGGAAGTCGTGGAGATTCCCGAAGAGGTGGTGCAGGAGACGGGCGTCATCGACATAGACCTGCGCGACCTGCGCGGCGTCTCCCACAAGCTCACCGACCTCAAGGGCAAAGTGGTGCTGCTGGACTTCACCGTCTACCAGAGCGCCGTGTCGGCCTCGCACAACTACATGCTGCGCGACCTGTATGACAAATACGCCAGCCGCGGGCTGGAAATCTACCAGGTATCCCTTGACGCCGACGAGCACTACTGGAAGACCATCGCCTCCAACCTGCCTTGGACGTGCGTGCGCGATGCCGCCGGGGTGTACTCCACCACCGTGTCCCTCTACGGCATCCAGTCGCTGCCCTCCGTGTTCCTGATAAACCGGGCCAACGAACTGAAAGCACGCGGCGAAACCATCAAAGACCTCGATGCCGCCGTGAAAGAACTGCTGTAGCATGCCCTGCCAACGCGCATAAGGCGTTAAATATGTTACAAAACATTGCTTTTCGCTTGGCATGCATCTTTTAAACGACTATCTTTGTCACCGAAATACGAAAAGAGGGTTCCAGCATGGGCATACATGTTGGAATTCTTTTTTGTTTTGCCAAAACCAGTTAATACAATTAAGAAACAAGTAAATAAAGGAGGAAACACATTATGGCTTACATGTCAGAAGATGGTTACAACAAGCTGCTGGCCGAGTTGAAGAACCTGGAGGCCGTAGAACGCCCCAAAATCATTGCCGCAATTGCCGAAGCCCGCGACAAGGGCGACTTGTCTGAAAACGCAGAGTATGATGCCGCCAAAGAGGCGCAAGGCATGCTCGAGTCCAAAATAGCCAAGCTGAAGGCGGTGATTGCCGATGCCAAGATTATCGACGAGTCGAAACTGAAGACCGACACCGTGCAGATACTGAACAAGGTGGAGCTGAAGAACGTGAAGAACGGCATGAAGATGACCTACACCATCGTGTCGGAAAGTGAGGCCAACTTGAAGGAGGGGAAAATATCGGTCAACACCCCCATTGCCCAGGGCTTGCTCGGCAAGAAGGTGGGCGACGTGGCCGAGATTAAAGTGCCCCAAGGCATGATTAAACTCGAAGTAGTAAACATTTCATTCTAACGGCAGGGCAGGCCTCCCGCACAAGAGGGGCTTGCCTTTCCTTTTTTATATAACGTAAAACTATGGCAACAATATTCAGTAAGATTGTAGCAGGCGAGATACCGTGCTACAAGGTAGCCGAGAACGACAAGTTCTTTGCTTTCCTCGACATCAACCCGTTGGCAAAGGGGCATACGCTGGTCATCCCCAAGCAGGAAGTAGACTACATTTTCGACCTGGCCGATGACGACCTGGCAGCCATGAGCGTGTTTGCCAAGCACATTGCCTTGGCCATAGGCAAGGCGTTTCCTTGCCGCAAGGTAGGCATGGCGGTGTTGGGCCTGGAAGTGCCTCACGCCCACATACACCTGGTGCCTATGCAGAGTGAAAAAGACCTGCTGTTCTCCAACCCCAAGCTGAAGCTCACGGATGAAGAATTTCAAGGCATAGCCGCCGCCATCCGTGCCGCGCTCTAAGCCTTCTCCTCCTGCCATATAAAAAGGGCTGCCCTACTGTTTCCGGTAAGGCAGCCCTTGGTGTATCGGGGCAGGGGAGGTGGAGGCTTAAATGTACTCTTCTCCCATCTTGATTTGCGTGTCGTTCACATATTTGCGTATGGCGTGCTCCTCGTCTTTTTTGCATATCAGCAATACGTTGTCCGATTCTGCCACGAGGTAGCCCTCCAGCCCTTCTATTACGGCGAGCTTTCCGCTGGGCAGCGTGATGATGTTGTTCTTGCAATGGTAGAGCAGCGTCTGGCACTTCAGCACGACGTTGTTGTCCTCATCTTTGGGCGAGAGGTCGTACAGCGAACTCCATGTGCCTAAGTCCGACCAGCCGAAGTCGCCCAACGACACATAAACGTTGTCCGCCTTTTCCATAATGCCGAAGTCAATGGATACATTGGGACAGGCGGGGAAGTTTTCGTCGATAAAGTCCTTTTCCTTGGGCGTGGCATACACGTCCTTTCCCGGTTCCAACTTAGCGGCTACCTCCGGCAAGTAGGTTTCTCCCGCTTTGATGATGGTGTTCACGTTCCACATAAAGAGTCCCGCATTCCAGTAAAACTCGCCGCTCTCTACAAATACCTTGGCCAGTTCCAGTTCCGGCTTCTCTGTGAAAGTCTTTACTTTGTAGAAGTTGTCGCCGGCGGGTTCAGCTATTTGGATATAGCCATACCCTGTCTCAGGCCGGTTGGGCTTGATGCCCAGCGTGAGCAGTTTGTCCGATTTCGCCACGAACTCCAGCCCCTTCTTTATGGCATCCAGAAATTCCCCTTCTTTCAGAATCAGGTGGTCTGAAGGAGCCACCACAATGTTGGCATCCGGATTCAAGGCACGGATGTGGTAAGAAGCCCACGCAATGCAGGGTGCCGTGTTGCGGCGTGTTGGTTCCAGTAGAATCTGTTCAGGTTTCAGTTCCGGCAATTGCTCTTTTACCAAGTCGGCATAGAGGTCGTTGGTTACCACCAGAATGTTCTCCTGTGGAATTATTTTGCAGAAGCGGTCAAACGTCTGTTGCAATAAAGAACGTCCTGTTCCAAAGAAGTCCAAGAATTGTTTCGGCAGCGTCTTGCGGCTGAAAGGCCAGAACCTGCTGCCTATTCCTCCTCCCATGATGACGCAAAAGTTGTCCTTATCTGTTGCCATGATATTTGTTTTAAAAGTTTGCGCTAATGTACATTATATTTCATAAAGAAGAAACCATTGAGGCATGTTTTCTCGTTTTTTTCTTCTTTTTTTAAGGAATGTATTGTGTATTCGGAAAAAAGCGTTACCTTTGCACCGCAATAACGAAAAGCGTTGCCCAGATGGCGGAATCGGTAGACGCGCTGGTCTCAAACACCAGTGGATTCACTTCCATCCCGGTTCGACCCCGGGTCTGGGTACGAGATAAAAGGATAAGTAGTTAGTAATAAACGACTTATCCTTTTTGCCTTTTAAGAATGTTCCCGTTTTGTTCCCAATCGTCAGGAAATGAAATGTAATCGAATAGAATTGAAATTACTTAATCATCAAGATATGGAGTATGAAGTTTATTATAAACTCAACGATAGGACAGATATGTACTATGTGAGCTTTTCACAAAAGAAATTGTCTAATGAAGATATTCTTTATTCAATAAAGAAAGAATTAATAAAGTATTTAAATCTTACTTCAGGTGAAAAATTGGAAATTATTTCAATAAACAGAATTCGATAATTAACCATGCAAAATAGCTCAATCATATCTAACCAAGAGAAATTCTTACTATATTCTCATTATTATAAATCTATAGGGTTCAATAGTATAACTTATATAAATGGATTCTATGGGAAGAAAAATATTTTGCGTATATTTACCTTGCAAGATTTCTTTAAATATTATGATAATGAGATATTAAGAATAAAGATTGCATTGAAAGGAAATACATATTGGTTTGTATTTGATTGTATAAAGGAAGTGTCTCCAATTTTTAAATATGATGTTGCAAATAATCATTTAGATGTTATTTATGAAGCAGATGAATTGTTAAATGATAATATACAGATAAATGATGGAATTGCTACAACTGCGTTATCATCAAGTGCTTATTTTTCTTTTAAAAACATATTTCGAATAAAGACTAATAACTTTAAGGGTTGGTGTTGGTGGAAGGATATTGTTATTTGCGAACTTAAAGATGTTGTTGAAAGCAAAATTAGTTATCAAATATTGCATATAGATGAAATAGAATTGTATGATAATATAAATATCAATCATAACCAGACACAATATGATTTTGTCCAACAATTCAAAAAGCCTATATCCTATTTTAGAAAAAGAAAACAAGAAACAGGACTGTATGGTGAGGTAGAGTGGAAATCCTATTTTTGGAATTCTGCTACAGGAATTGGAGTTATATCTGGGGGAAATTCTTTCCGTTGTATTGATATTGATGGGTGTTCTTCTTTTGATTTTGTGACGAAATTTCTACATCTTCTAGGTCTTAATGAAAGTTATAGTTGGATTGTAAGAACAGGGAGTAAGAATGGCTTTCACATTTGGATTAAAACAGAAAAACTTCCGAATAATTTGTTGATGAATGCTCACGCAGAAAAACTTTTTAAAAATGCAGGATTTATCGTTTTTGAGCCAAAAGATGAATATAAGACTATATTTAAAAGAATAGAATTACGTTGGAAGAGTCATATAGTCATGCCACCTTCAAAATCAGGATATGGTTATTATTATGAATTTGTTTATGGATTACCAAATGATATTCCTCAAACTATTTCTTCTGATTCTCTACTTTCTACATTAAATGCAGTTGGATATAACACGGCTTTAAATTATGAAGAAATAATTCATTGTAAAATAACAAGTGTTGGGCCAAGTATTCGTAGATATAATTTATATCAAACTGTAATTCTTGTATTGGATTTAGAAACTACAGGATTAGCAAAAGATTACAAAGATTCATTTGATAATGTAGATAATTGGCCTTATATAGTTCAAATCAGTTATCAAATTTTATCAGGCTATGACAATGATATATTGAAGGAAGCTGACTATATTTTGCGACCCGAAAATTTTGTTATTCCAGAAAGTTCTATCTTATTGCATGGTATAACTAATGATATTGCAAATGAAAAGGGATGGGATAGAAAGGATTTTTATAAATATTTTGTTGAACAATTAAAGGCTGTTCATTATATCGTCGCCCACAATGCTGATTTTGATGTAAATGTATTGAAATGTGAATTATTGCGTTATACTGAAATGACTGTTACTGAAATTAATGCATTATTCAGTGGCATTCATATAATTTGCACGATGAAAGCATCTGTGGATTTATGCAAAATATTAAGAAATAGCAATTCAAGTGAATACAAATATCCCAAATTAAACGAATTGTATAATCATTTATTTGGGAAAGGTTATGAAAATCCTCATAATTCATTGTTTGATGTTAGAGTTACAACAGAATGTTTTCTGGAATTAAGCAAAAAAGGAATCATAGATTATTGCAAAAATAGTCCTATTCAATTAAATTTTGTTTCAGAAAACAATTTTTGCTGCCAATGTGGAGGAATTTTAAGGCCGGCATATTGCTCTTTTCCTAAGTATGATTGGAACTTCGACTATATCTTACAATGTAGTAAATGCAAGTTATTTTATGTCGCAGGGTATAGAACTGATGATGATTTATATTTTTAAGGATGAATTTCCAGTTATAAATTTCAATAGTTTATTTATGTTTATGCCAGTAAATATACACATCCCGTATCGAAATTTCATGGTTAAGATATGCCCGACTGATTTCTGTCGGAAGTGTATAAGCTGGAAAGTCGGCAACCTTGAAATGCCAGTAGATGCCTTGGTTGTCGGGATAAACCCGGCAGTTGTGCCGCTCGCAGAAAAGGCGTTCACCCTCGGCGGTATAAAAGTAATAGTTAGTCACCGCCTTCTGTAATTCCGTGTTCTTTTCTTGAAGCTCACGTACTTTTGCGGCAAGCTGCTCCCGCTGTTTTTGCTCGGATTCATAGGCAGACAAATCCATTTCACGCCATGTGCCAGTCTTGAAATATTCGTTGGTTCGGTTGATGTATTCCCGGATGGCTTCCATTACAAAAGATAAGCCG
>CASELH010000045.1 GCA_949288715.1 uncultured Bacteroides sp.
AAAAAGCAACCGTCACGCGGCAAGATAAAAACAAACGCCGCATGACGGTGGATAAAAAATATAAAATACTTGCGCAAGTCATAGAAAACAGAATGACAAGATGATAGTCATTCTGCATTTTGACACACCCCCATGTCATGTTATGTCGTATAGCGCGCTCACGCCTCGCCGTGCTGCAAGATGGCCAGCGTGTCGGTGGCAATCATCAGCTCCTCGTCGGTGGGGATGACTACTACCTTCACCTTGGAGTCGTCGGTGGAGATGACCATCTCCTCGCCGCGCACCTTGTTCTTCTCGGCATCCAGCTTCACGCCCATGAACTCCAGTCCCTGGCAGGCGCCCCAGCGGGCAGTGGCCTGGTTTTCGCCCACACCGCCGGTGAAGACGATGATGTCCACGCCGCCCAAGGCAGCCGCGTAGGCTCCGATGTACTTCTTGATGCGGTAGAAGTACATGTTTTCGGCCAAGATGGCTTTAGGATTGCCGGCAGCCACGGCAGCTTCCAGGTCGCGCATGTCGCTCGACTCGCCGAAGATGCCCAGCACGCCGCTCTTCTTGTTCAGCAGGTTTGATATGCCGGCGGCATCCAGCCCTTCTTTCTCCATGATGTAGGTCACGGCACCGGCGTCGATGTCACCGCTGCGGGTACCCATCATCAGCCCTTCCAGCGGCGTAAGGCCCATGCTGGTGTCCATGCACTTGCCGTCTTTGATGGCGCTGATGGAGCCGCCGTTGCCTATGTGGCAGGTGATGATGCGCAGGCCTTCGGGCTTCACGCCCAGGAAGTCGCACACCCTTTGCGACACATAGCGGTGCGACGTGCCGTGGAAGCCGTAGCGGCGCACACCATATTTCTTATACAGCTCGTAGGGCACGGCATACAGGTAGGCATAGTCGGGCATCGTCTGGTGGAAGGCGGTGTCGAACACGCCGATTTGCGGCACGTCGGGCAGAATGGCCTTGATGGCGTTCACGCCCTTCAGGTTGGCGGGGTTGTGCAGGGGGGCCAGGTCGTTGCAGGCGGTGAAGGCCTCAAGCACCTCGGGGGTGAGCAGGACAGACTTGCTGAACTTCTCGCCGGCGTGCACCATGCGGTGGCCCACGGCATTGATTTCCGTGAGCGAACTGATGGCACCGTATTCAGGGCTGGTCAGCGTCTGGAGGATGAATTCCACGCCTACGGTGTGTTCGGGGATGTCTTTCTCCAATATCTTCTTCTCCCCGCTGGGCAAGGTGAACTTCAAGAAAGAGTCCTTCAAGCCGATTTTCTCTACGCCTCCCTGGGCAATGACTTGCTTGTGGTCCATGTCGAACAGCTTGTACTTGATGGACGAGCTGCCGCAGTTCAATACTAATACTTTCATATCTTCTGGTTGTTTTATGGTTTAGACTCAAGTGTGCTTAAGCGTTGTTCTTGGCTGCAATGGCTTGGTTGGCAGTAATGGCAATCATGCGGTAGACATCTTCCACAGAGCATCCGCGCGACAAGTCGTTTACCGGGCGGGCAATGCCTTGCAGGATGGGGCCGATGGCATCGGCATGGCCCAGGCGTTGCACCAGTTTGTAGGAGATGTTGCCTACCTCCAGGTTGGGCACAACCAACACATTGGCATGGCCTGCGATGGCCGAGCCGGGAGCCTTGCTGGCACCTACTTCGGGCACCAGGGCGGCATCGGCCTGCAGTTCGCCGTCGATGGCAATGTCCGGAGCCATCTCCTTGGCAAGTCTCAGGGCTTCCACTACTTTGTCTACCACTTCGTGCTTGGCAGAGCCTTTGGTCGAGAAGCTCAGCAGGGCCACTTTGGGGTCGAGCCCGGCCACGGCATGTGCCGTGCGTGCCGTGCAGACGGCTATCTGCGCCAACTGGGAAGCGTCGGGCACAGGAGTGACGGCCACATCGCCCATCACCACGATGCCGTTCGTGCCATATTCGGGTGCATGCGTCAGCAGCAGCATGGCACCCGACACGCACGTAATGCCCGGTGCAGTCTTAATAATTTGCAAGGCGGGGCGCAGCACGTTGCCTGTGGTGTTGCGTGCACCGGCCAGCTGACCGTCGGCATCTCCGTTCTTTATCATGAGGCAGCCCAGGTAGAGCGGGTCGGTCACTTTCTTCTCGGCTTCCTCCAGGGTCATACCCTTGTTTTTACGCAGTTCGTAGAGCAGTTGCGCGTATTCTTCTTTTCTCGGATTGTTCTCAGGGTCGATGATGGTGGCTTTGCCGATGTTGCCCAATCCCCACTTCTCGGCGCAGTCTTTAATTTCGTCAGGATTGCCCAACAGGATGAGGTCGGCCGTTCCATCGGTCAGGGCTTGGTTGGCAGCTTTCAGGGTGCGTTCTTCCGTGCCTTCGGGAAGAACAATGCGTTGGCGGTTGGCTTTGGCCCGCTCAACGATTTGGTTGATTAATCTTTGCATGATGATATATTTGTGTGTTAGATTCATACTCCTTAAAGTCACTCGCAAAAATACAGAATTTTGCCATATCTATATAGCAATTGAAAGCGTAAAACCCCTTTGGTTAGTAATTATTGTATTATTTAACACAACATCTGCTCAAGGGGTGTCGGCAGTGTTTCCGAAAGCGGAAGATTCACTAACTTTGCGCCCGTTTTCAATAGGTTTTAATTTATAGATTATGATTCGTCAATGTGCCATCCTTTTCGGATGTCTTGCCTTGGGCGAGCTGGTAGTTTATCTCACGGGCATCAAGTTGCCCTCCAGCATCATAGGCATGCTGTTGCTGACGTTGTTTCTGAAGTTGGGTTGGGTAAAGCTGCACTGGGTGCAGGGCATGTCCGACTTCCTGGTAGCCAATCTCGGTTTCTTCTTCGTGCCGCCCGGCGTGGCTTTAATGCTGTATTTCGATGTCATAGCCGCCGAGTTCTGGCCCATTGTCATTTCTTTTTTAGTCAGTACCCTGCTGGTGCTTGTAGTCACTGGCTGGGTTCACCAATTAACACGTAAGCTGAAATGAGTTTCTTTGAGAATGAGTTTTTCCTGATAGCCGTTACTTTCGGCGTGTTTTTCCTAGCCAAGATGCTGCAAAAGCGCACCGGCCTGATGTTACTCAACCCCATACTCCTGACGATTGCCGTGCTCATCATTTTCTTGAAGGTGGCCCACGTCAGTTATGACACCTATCATGAAGGCGGACACCTGATAGAGTTTTGGCTGAAACCTGCGGTGGTGGCCTTGGGCGTGCCTCTCTACCTGCAGTTGGAGACCATCAAGAAGCAGCTGCTGCCCATCATCCTTTCCCAATTGGCCGGCTGCATTGTCGGGGTAGTCTCCGTAGTACTGATAGCCAAGTGGATGGGTGCTTCCGACGAGATTATCTACTCCCTGGCGCCCAAGTCGGTCACCACCCCTATAGCCATGGAGGTGGCCAAGTCGGTAGGCGGCATACCGTCGCTCACGGCAGCCGTGGTGGTGTGTGTAGGTTTGTTTGGCGGAATGCTCGGCTTCAAGGCATTAAGGGCAGGACATGTGCATAGCCCTATGGCGCAAGGCCTGTCTATGGGCACTGCCGCCCATGCCGTGGGCACCTCTGCCGCCATGGATGTCAGCCGCAAGTATGGAGCCTTTGCCAGCCTGGGACTTACGCTGAACGGCATCTTTACCGCGCTGCTCACGCCCAGCATACTGAGGTTGCTGGGGCTGCTGTAGGCGGTGCTGCTCAGCGCCGGTTGCGCATGCGGTACAGGCTCTTCACAAAACCCACCATGAACACGTGCGAATAGGCGTGGGTGCGCAACCCGTTGACCCTCGACTGCTGGGCATCCCACACGTAGGCCACGCGCATGCGGGCTTTCCTTACGGGGAAATCCACCGTCAGCATCTGGCGCAGGGAGGGCTGGTTGTGCAAGGAGGTGAACTTTACTACGCCGCCGGCATTGCCCAGCGAGAATATTTCATAATACGATTGCCCGTAGTGGGGTGAAAACATCACTCCCATTACGGGCAAGTTTACTTGGTAGCGCAACGTGATGGGGCGGTTCTTTATGCGGAGGTCCCACACGGCCATGCCCGAGGCATCGAGGTTGATGTAGGCGCGTGCAGAGGCAGGATTGTTGCCGTTGCGCAGGTTCCACACAAAGCCCCCGTTCAGGTCGGCCACGCCTCCGGCCAGCAGGCGGAAGTTATCCGTCAGCCGGAAGTTGTAGTGCAGGCCATAGTTCCAGTTGGCCAAGGCGGAAAAAGTATTGTTGTTGTCCACGTGGTTGTGCGTGTAGCCCACGTTGCCCTGAAAGAAGCTTTGCAGGGAGATGTTGCCGTCCATCCACCGCGTCATGCGCATGCTTTCGCGCGAGATGCGGAACTCTATGCCCTTGTACTCCTGGGGCGACAGGTAGGTGTCGTACACATTGGTGAAGCCCACCCCGTACAACGTGGCACGGGTGGTGAAGCGTGTCCGTGCCTCCGGGGCGGCTTGCAGTAGTTCTATGGCCTGGCGTTCCGTGTCGGTGCGCAGGGTGTCCTGGGCTTTCATCCCGCCTGCCGTGCAAAGGCAGGCGGCACATGCCAGTATTTTGTAAATGCTTGTTTTCAACGTATGCTTTTTGTTGTAAGGTTTAGGGCTTGCAGGCCGGGACTCAAAACAGTTTCATCTGCCCGGTCAGTTCGTCGCGGATGTCGCTTTCACTTTTTCCGTAATCAGGGTCCAGTATTTCCGGTTCTTCTTCCGGTTCGGGCTGCACCACGGGGTCAGGCTTCCGCGTAGGCTCCAGCTCATTGATGGTGTCGATAGTGTAAGTCGTCAGCCGCTTGCCCTTGGCCTTGAAGCCCTTGATGGCAATAAAGTCATCGGCCTCGATGACCATCGGGTCGCGGAAAGCATCGTGCCCGCCGAACACCACCTCCAGCCGCGGGTAATACTCGCCCGTCAGCAAGATGAGGCGGCTGTTCTTGTTCTCGCCCAAGTAATTCTGCTTCCTGGCGGACGACTCAAAGTAGAATCGCTTGATGTAGGGATAGTTCTGCTGGTCGGCATCATACAGCACGGCGGTCCACACCTTGTTGGGGTCGTACTTCTCCATGAGCATGATGTTGCCCTCGTAGTGGTTGTTCAGGTCGAAGTTGGTGGTGTAGAAGTCCCCGTTGTCCTGCACCACCAGTATGCGGTCGTCGCTTTGGAATTCACCCAAGTAGTCCCCGCGCCCGTCGTAGTTAAGGCGCAGCACGTCGCGGTCGAACCACACCTTTCTGCCGCCCAGCGTGGAGCCGCCCCGCTGCTTCAGGGTGATTTTCATCACCGGGTTGCGCGTCAGTATATTGCCTATGGCCTGGCGTCCTTTAATGGCTATCTGGCTGAAGTCTTCCTCAAAAATAATCTTGCGCAGGCGCGGATTGGGCTTCAAAGTCACCTTGATAACCTCGGCCTCTCCGTTGGGGTTGGGGCTGAAGTACATGATGCGCGAGTCGGGCTTACCTTGCGTCACGTCGTACTCCCGGTCGCGAATGACGTTGGTCACGGCAAAACGCTTGATGTAGCAGGTGCCGTCTTTCCCGTCCCGGTAGACCACATTGTATATGGTGCGCTGGTCGTTCTTCTTGAACACGTTGGCATAGATGACGTTTTTGCCCACAAACTTCTTGTCGGCCACGGCAGTGACCAAGTATTTGCCGTTGCGGTAGAACAGAATGACGTCGTCCAGGTTGGAGCAGTTGGCCACAAACTCGTCCTTCTTCAGCCCTGTGCCTATGAAGCCTTCCTCACGGTTGATGTACAGTTTCTCGTTGGCCTCGATGACCTTGGTGGCTTCTATCGTGTCGAAGTTGCGCAGCTCCGTGTGGCGGGGGAAGTTTTTGCCGTACTTCCCTTTCAGCATGCGGAACCACTCCACCGTATACTCCACCAGATTGGCCAGGTGGTGGTCTATCTCGGCTATGTCCGCCTTCATGCGGGCAATCAGTTCGTCCGCCTTGTCTGAGTTGAACTTAAGTATGCGCGCCATCTTGATTTCCATCAGCTTCAAGATGTCGTCCTTGGTCACCTCGCGTATGAAGGTGGGATAATAAGGCGTCAGCCTCTCGTCGATGTGCTCGCAGGCAGCGTCCATGTTCTTGGCCTGCTCAAACTCCTTGTCCTTATAGATGCGTTCCTCTATGAATATCTTCTCCAGCGAGGCGAAGTGAAGGCTCTCCATGATTTCGCCCCGGCGAATCTCCAGTTCCCGGCGCAGCAGAGCCTTGGTGTTGTCCACCGACTTGCGCAGCACGTCGCTCACCGTCAGGAAGTGAGGCTTTTGGTCGTCTATCACGCAGCAGTTGGGCGATATGCTCACCTCACAGTCGGTAAAGGCATACAGCGCGTCGATGGTTTTGTCCGACGACACGCCCGCCGCCAAGTGCACCAGTATCTCCACGTTGCCCGAGGTGAGGTCTTCCACCTTACGTATCTTGATTTTTCCTTTCTCGCTGGCTTTCACAATGGAGTCGCACACGCTGGCCACGGTCTTCCCGTAGGGAATCTCGCGGATAGCAAGCGTCTTGTTGTCCACCTTCTCTATCTTAGCGCGGATGCGCACACTGCCGCCCCGTTCGCCGTCGTTGTACTTCGACACATCGATGGCGCCCCCCGTCTGAAAGTCGGGATACAGTTGGAAAGGCTCACCGTGCAGGTAGCTCACGGCGGCATCGCACAGCTCGTTGAAGTTATGGGGCAATATCTTGGACGACAGGCCTACGGCAATACCCTCCACGCCTTGGGCCAAGAGCAGGGGGAACTTCACAGGCAGGGTTACCGGCTCACGGTTGCGCCCGTCATAGGAGAGCTTCCACTCCGTGGTCTTGGGGTTGAACACCACGTCCAGCGCAAACTTCGACAAACGTGCCTCAATGTAACGGGGCGCTGCCGCACTGTCGCCCGTCAGAATGTTACCCCAGTTGCCCTGGCAGTCTATGAGGAGGTCTTTCTGCCCCAGCTGCACCAGCGCGTCGCCTATGCTGGCATCGCCGTGCGGGTGGAACTGCATGGTGTGTCCCACAATGTTGGCCACCTTGTTGTAGCGCCCGTCTTCCATGCGGCGCATGGAGTGCAGAATGCGCCGCTGCACGGGCTTCAGCCCGTCCATCACGTGGGGCACGGCACGTTCCAATATGACGTATGAGGCATAGTCCAGAAACCAGTTCTGGTACATGCCGCTCAGTTGGTGCCTCACGTTTCCGTCGGTAGTGTCTGCGGGTTTATAGTCAGAGTGCCCTTCCTGCGTTTCGCCGGGGTTGGGCGCCGCTTGTTCCAAGTCGTCTTTCGGGGTATCAAAGTCTTCGCTCATATATTCTTTCAGGGATTGCCGTATTTACATGTCCGGTTTTGAGTATCTCTGCAAAAATAGGCATTTTTATCCATAAATGAAAAGCCCCGGTGCGAAAAGGCGCAAAAAACTTGTTTCGCTCAGCCCATCATCCGCCTGTACTCCACCGGCGTGCGCCCCACGTTTTTCTTGAACATGCGATTGAAGTGCTGCGAGTATTGGAAGCCCAGGTCATAGGCTATCTGGCTGATGGTTTTGTCCGTACCGGCTATCATTTCCTTGGCGGCATCGATAAGGTGGTTTTGTATGTATTCTTGGGCGGTTTTCCCCGTCTCCTTCTTGATGAGGTCGCCAAAGTAGTTGGGCGACAGAAACACCTTGTCGGCAAAGTACCTCACGGTGGGCAGCCCCTTGGCCTGTGGCAAGTCGCTTTGGAAGTAAGTGTCGAGCAACCCCTCAAACCGGCTCAGCACATCCTTGTTGGCAGTGGAGCGGGTGGCAAACTGGCGCTCGTAGAAGCGCATGCAGTAGTCCAGCAGCAACTGTATGTTGCGTGCAATGAGGCGTTTGCTCAGCCCGTCCGCCGAGTGCCCCAGTTCCAGCTTTATTTTGGCCAGGCAGTCCACCACGATGCCCTTCTCTTCCTCTGAGAGATGCAGGGCCTCGCTCGACTTGTAGGAGAAGAAGGAGTACGACTTGATTTCCGCCCTCAGCGAGGTGCCCTTTATCACATCCGGGTGGAAAAGCAGGCCGCGGCCCGCGGGACGCGCCCCCTCCGCCATATCCACCTCGGCCACCTGCCCCGGCGCAAAACTCACCACCGTGCCCTCCTGGTAGTCATACGTCTGCCTGCCATAGCGTATGTCGCCACAGCGGGTGTCTTTCAGGAAAAGGGCATACACGCCGTAATTCATGGTGAAGTGCGTAGGAGACGTGGTCGCCTTCGATAAGTCGACCACACTGACCAGCGGGTGCAGCGTCTCCAGGCCAAACAACTTGTTGTACTTGTCTACCGTATCCACATTAATGATATAGTCGTCCATAAGGTTGAGGTGTTTAAGGGTTGCTTGCAAAGGTAGCGATAAAATCCGGCATTTTCAAAACATTTGCCCCGGCTTTGCAGCGGACAGGCGGGATGCAGGCACAAAAAAAACCGCAAGCACTGCATCTATCAGTCCTTGCGGCTATTCTGTCTCTGTTATGCGGGCGCGGCAACCTTTAAGCCTTCACCCCGTTGTATTCGTCAGAGATGGTCAGTTTCTTACGGCCTTTGGCGCGGCGGGCGGCCAATACTCTGCGGCCGTTTTTCGTGGCCATTCTCTCACGGAAGCCGTGCTTGTTTCTTCTCTTTCTGTTGGAGGGTTGGAATGTTCTTTTCATTGCTGTATCTTTTTTATGTTATTATTCTCGCGAATTCGGGCTGCAAAATTAGGCACTTTTATCCAATAAACCAAGAGATAAGTCTTTTTATCACAAAACTTTTTGCGATTTTTGCTGAATTCCATTACTTTTGCACCCGCAAAAAAGGTTTATTCAACTTAATATTATACGAATATGATTAATGCCCAAGACATTAAAATCGGAACTTGCATCCGCATGGATGGCAAGTTGTACTTTTGCATCGACTTCCTGCATGTAAAGCCGGGAAAGGGTAATACGTTTATGCGCACCAAGCTGAAGGACGTGGTGAACGGATACGTGCTGGAGCGCCGCTTCAACATCGGCGAGAAGCTGGAAGACGTGCGCGTGGAACGCCGCCCCTACCAGTACCTCTACCATGACGGCGACAACTACCAGTTTATGAACCAGGAGACTTTTGACCAAATCCCCATTGCCCACGACCTCATCAACGGCGTGGACTTCCTGCTGGAAGGCCAGGTGGTGGATGTTGTGTCTGATGCCTCTACCGACACGGTGCTCTATGCCGACATGCCCATCAAGGTGCAGCAGAAGGTGACCTACACAGAGCCGGGCCTGAAGGGCGATACCGCCACCAACACACTGAAGCCCGCCACTGTAGAGTCGGGCGCCACAGTACGCGTGCCCCTCTTCATCAACGAAGGCGAGACTATTGAAATTGACACGCGCGACGGCTCTTACGTAGGCCGCGTGAAGGCATAATCCTGTCATATAGCCATAGGGAAATCCCCGGAGCCATTTGCTTCGGGGATTTTTTTGTACATTTGCACGGAAAACGTAACACTACATCACATGGAACTTATAGCAGCAGTCATCTTAGGCATAGTGGCCGGCGTGGCGATAGGCATGCTGGCCTCGCGCGGCAAGCAGCAGGCATTGGCAACGAAAAACGAAGTACTCCTGTCGCAGCTGGACAACCTAAAGGCCCAGGCCGAGGCGCAACGGGCCGAAGCCCAACGCACGCTCAAGGAAGCCAAAGAAGAGTGGCAAGCCCAGACGGCGCAAGCCAAGCAAGAGGCCGAAGCCCGCACCCGGCAGGCGTTGCAAGAGAAGCAAGAAGCCTGCCAAGCCGCCCTGGAGGCCAAAGACAAGGCTTGCCACGATGCCCTTGACGCCAAGGAGGCCGCATGCCGCGACGCCCTGGCCGGGCAAGAAAAGCGACACGCCGAGGCAATGGCTGCGCAACAGCAACGCTTCGACGAAGTCATGGCAAAAGTCTCCGCCCAGGTAAAGTCGGCCACCGACGACATGTTGAAGCAGCGCCAGAAGGAGTTTGCCGAGACCAGCAACACCAATCTGGGCCAGATAGTCAACCCCTTGCGCGAAACCATTGAGAAGATGAAGCAAGCCATGAACGAAAACACCCTGAAGCAAACCTCCATGAGCACCGAGATGCGCACCAACATCGAGCACATGATGCGCCAAAGCGCCGCCGCACAGCGCAGCGCCGAAGAACTGACCCGCGTGTTCAAGCACGGCACCAAGGTGCAGGGCGACTGGGGAGAAACGGTGCTCGACGAACTGCTGGAGGCGCAGGGCCTTACCCGTGGCATCCATTACGACACGCAGGCCGTCATCCGCGACGCGGGTGGGCAGGTGATAAAGACAGAAGAAGGCAGCCTGATGCGCCCCGACGTCATTCTGCACCTCGACCAGCGGCGGGAGGTAATCATAGACTCCAAAGTATCGCTCACGGCATTCATCGACTACGTTAACGCCGAGACCGAAGACGCGCGCCAGCAATACCTGAAGGCACACATAGACAGCTTGCAGAAGCACGTCAAGGAACTGTCGGTGAAAGACTACTCCTCCTACATCCGGCCCCCGAAGGTAAAGATGGACTACGTCATCATGTTCGTGCCCCACACGGGTGCCCTGTGGACAGCTTTGAACGCCCAGCCCGACCTGTGGCGGCGGGCCATGGACAAGAATGTGTTTATAGCCGACGAGCAGACCCTCTTTGCAGCCCTGCGCATCATCAACCTCACCTGGACACAGATAGCCCAGGCACAGAACCATGAAAAAGTGTATGCCCTTGCCAACGAGATGATAGACCGCGTGGGCCAGTTCATGAAGAAATACCAGGCCATAGGCAAAGCCCTGGACAGCGCCGCCAAGGCCTACGAGGATGGCGAAAAGAAACTCCTGCCGGGCGGACAAAGCATTTTGCAGACCTGTGGCAAGCTGGTAAAGCTGGGCGCTAAGCAAAGCGACAAAAATCCCTTGCCCCAGTTGGTGGATGTGGACGAGGTGCCTGCCATCGGCGATGCTGCCCCGGAACAATGAGCCTTACCTCCCCACACTGCTTCCGGCCCACACGGCGGCAATGCCCAGCCCAACGCTGAGGCAGGCATACAGCACAAACGGCGCATAGTAGCCTTGCCGCACCATCTGCAGGCAGTCATTACTGAAGGTAGAGAAGGTGGTAAAGCCCCCGCACAGCCCCGTGGTGAGCAGCAGGCGCACCTCGGGCGAAAGGTTGAAGCGTGCCGACCAGGCATAGAACAGCCCTATCAGAAAACTGCCCGCAAGGTTCACCGCCAGCGTGGCCCACGGGAAGGAATATGGGTGTATGCGCTCGTGCAGTGCCATCTGCACAAGGTAGCGCAGCAGGCTGCCTGCGCCTCCGCCCAGAAATACGGCTATCACTTCTTTCATTGTCGTCTTAGCAAGGAATTATTGGGGATTAAGAGCCTGTTTAAATTTTCCTCTTTTAAGTTTTTATCAGCCCCTTTTTGAGCTTCTTTCCGGTCTCTTTTCCTGTTGTTATTCGTCACGTAGCCCGCTACGCTCCTCATGACAATAGAAAAATATCCCCGAAAACAGCCCTCAAAATGAGGCTGAGCAAAATTTAAACAGGCTCTAAGCCGCGCAAAGGTACGGCTTTCCGGGCAAAATACCGTCCTGTCCTTCGCTTATTACGATGCTTTTCCTTACATTTGCCGGAGTAACGTTAAAATAACAGTCCTTGCTCCCATGCGATACTCCGTGATTATCCCTGTGTTCAACCGCCCGGATGAGGTGGATGAACTTTTGCAAAGCCTCACTGTGCAGACGTTCCGCGACTTTGAGGTGATTGTGGTGGAAGACGGCTCCACCTTGCCCTGCCGCGAGGTGGTGGCGCGCTATGCCGGCGCGCTTGATGCGCATTACTTCTGCAAACCCAACTCCGGCCCCGGACAGACGCGCAACTATGGCGCAGAGCGCAGCCGGGGCGAATACCTTATCATATTGGATTCGGACTGCATCCTGCCCCCTGCCTACCTGGAGGCGGTGGAGCAGGAGTTGCAACGCTGTCCCGCCGATGCCTTCGGCGGGCCCGACCGTGCACACCCCTCGTTCACACCGTTGCAGAAGGCCATCAACTACTCCATGACGTCGTTCTTCACCACGGGCGGCATCCGTGGCGGGCGGAAGAAGATGGACAAATTCTATCCCCGCAGTTTCAACATGGGCATCCGGCGCGAGGTGTACCGGGCGCTGGGCGGATTTTCCGCCATGCGTTTCGGCGAAGACATCGACTTGAGCATCCGCATCTTCAAGGGTGGCTATGCATGCCGCCTGTTTCCCGACGCGTGGGTGTGGCACAAGCGCCGCACGGATTTCCGCAAGTTTTTCAAGCAAGTGCACAACTCAGGCATCGCGCGCATCAACCTCTATAAAAAATATCCCGAGTCGCTGAAAATCGTCCATCTGCTCCCGGCGGCCTTCACCGTAGGCGTGGCCGTGCTGCTGCTGGCGGCGCCGTTCTGCCCCTACAGCCTGCTGCCCCTGGCGCTTTATGCCCTGCTGGTGTGTCTGGACTCTGCCGTGCAGAACCGCAGCCTGCGCATCGGCCTTTACTCCATCGGCGCGGCCTTCATCCAACTGGTGGGCTACGGCACGGGCTTCCTACGCGCCTGGTGGAGCCGCTGCGTGCGTGGCCGGGGGGAGATGGAGGCGTTCCGGAAGACGTTCTACAAATGACTTTCGCCCCTTCCGGCAGAGTATTCCGCCGGACCTTGTCCGTTCTTTTTCCTTTCTATAGCGCAAACCGGTAAAAGGAGCAGGTAAGGACCGGGTAAGGAGATGGTAAGGAGCGGGTACGGCGGAAGGATGTAAGGATTATTGATTACAGATTTTGAATGATGAAAATAAAATGAATTGAGGTTAGGCGCGGATTACGCGGATTTCACGGATTTATTATTTATGAAACCATTGTTATTCATCATTCTATGATAAAGCTTCATCCGTGAAATCCGCGTAATCCGCGCCTAAAGACACTCAGATTAATTATTATATTGCAAGACATATGAATACAACCGATAAGGAAACTCCCGCCCGCCTCACCATTCCCCAATGGTCGGAAGCGGACCGCCCGCGAGAGAAGATGATGTTGAAGGGGGCGGAAGCCCTGAGCGATGCCGAACTGCTGGGCATACTGATAGGCTCGGGCAACACGGAGGAGAGTGCCGTGGCCCTGATGCAGCGCGTGCTGGCGGCCGCGGGAAACGACCTGAACACACTGGGCAAGTGGGAGGTGCGCGACTTTGCCCGCTTCAAGGGCATGGGGCCTGCCAAGAGCATCACGGTGATGGCGGCGCTGGAGCTGGGCAAGCGGCGCAAGGCGCAGGAGCGCGGGGAGCGTGCCGTCATCCGCTCGTCGCAGGACATTTATGAGCTGTTCCACCCCCTGCTGTGCGACCTGCCCACCGAGGAGTTCTGGGTGCTGCTGCTCAACCAGGCGGCGCGCGTCATCGACAAGGTGCGCATCAGCCGCGGGGGCATCGACCAGACTACGGCCGACGTGCGCGCCATTCTGCGCGAGGCCTTGCTGCAGCGCGCCACGCAGATTGCCCTGGCACACAACCACCCCTCGGGCAACGTGCAGCCCAGTCAGGAAGACCGCCGCCTGACGCAGCAGATGCAACAGGCCGCCAAGACGATGAACATCCGCCTGCTGGACCACCTGGTGGTGACGGACGGGCACTACTACAGTTTCAACGACGAGGGGGTGCTGTAGAAGCGTTGCTTTTTACGGAAAGCCGAAAAAATTCCACCTTTGCCCGTATTTCATTCAAAAATCGTATCTTTGCCCCCAATAAAAGACGTAACTTATGACATTCAAGGAGTTCTTCTCGCTGAAACGGAACAAGCTGTTCTGGGGAAACATCGTCGCCATGATTGTGGTGGTGGTGGCGCTGGTGCTGGGCACGCTGAAGTGGCTGGATGCCTACACGCACCATGGCGAGGCGGTGGTGGTGCCCGACGTGAAGGGCATGAGGGTGGCCGAGGCGCAAAAGGTATTCGAGGGCAAAGGCCTGGCATGCGAGGTGGCCGACTCTACCTACGTGAAGACACTGCCCGCAGGCAGCATACTGGACTATACGCCCACGGTGGGCCAACGGGTGAAGAAGGGGCGCACCGTATACCTCACCATCAACACGCTGAACGTGCCCCTGTGCGACGTGCCCGACGTGGCGGACAACAGCTCCGTGCGCGAGGCACAGGCCCGGCTGCTGGCCGCCGGCTTCAAGCTGACGCCCAACGACTCGGTGCCGGGCGAACAAGACTGGGTGTACTACGTGCGCCACGGGGAAGATACCCTCGCTGTGGACGACCAAGTGCCCACGGGCGCCACGCTGACCTTGATAATAGGCAACGGCGAGCCCATACCCGTGCCTACAGACTCACTTGCCACCGATTCCCTCGGGCTGATGCGCGACAGCATCGTCACCGACCTGCCTGAAGATGAATCGTGGTTCTGACAACGCAATAAACATTCACCCTGCAACCTATCCTACAATGATAAACGATTTACCGGAAGACATCAACGAACTGACCGACGACGTGCTGGACGACATTGAGCCGGTAGGCGACGACGCGCAACTCTACGAGCACTTCCGCGTGGTGGTGGACCGGGGGCAGGAGATGGTGCGCGTGGACAAATACCTGTTTGACCGCCTCACCAATGCCTCGCGCAACCGCATACAGAAGGCGGCCGAAGCGGGCTTCGTCATGGCCAACGGCAAGCCGGTGAAGAGCAGCTACAAGGTGAAGCCGTTGGACGTCATCACCGTCATGATGGACCGCCCGCGCTATGAGAACGAGGTCATTCCGGAAGACATTCCCTTGGACATCGTGTACGAAGACCCTTACCTCATGGTGGTGAACAAGCCCGCCGGACTGGTGGTGCACCCGGGACACGGCAACTACCGGGGCACGCTGGTCAACGCCCTGGCGTGGCACATGAAGGATGTGCCCGACTATGACGCCAACGACCCGCACGTGGGGCTGGTGCACCGCATAGACAAAGACACCTCGGGCCTGCTGGTAGTGGCCAAAACGCCCGACGCCAAGACCAACCTGGGCAATCAGTTTTTCCACAAGACCACCAAGCGCCGCTACCGGGCCCTGGTGTGGGGCAACGTGGAGCAGGACGAGGGCACGGTGACGGGCAACATAGGCCGCAATCCGCGCGACCGCATGCAGATGACCGTGCTGCCCGAGGGCGAAGGCAAGCACGCCGTCACCCACTACCGGGTGTTGGAGCGCTTTGGCTACGTCACCCTCGTGGAGTGTGTGCTGGAGACAGGACGCACGCATCAGATACGGGTGCACATGAAGCATATAGGGCACGTGCTCTTCAACGACGAGCGCTACGGCGGACACGAGATACTGAAAGGAACTCATTTTGCAAAATACAAACAATTCATAAACAACTGCTTCGACATCTGTCCGCGCCAGGCACTGCATGCCATGACGCTGGGCTTTGTGCACCCCGTCAGCGGCGAGGAGATGTACTTCACCTCCCCCCTGCCCGACGACATGGCACAACTGCTGGACAAGTGGCGGGGCTACATCAGTAACAGAGAACTACAATGAAACGCATTATTGCCATAGCAGCCGGAGGCGACACCTCCGAATATGAAGTCTCCCTGCGCAGCGCGCAAGGCATCTACTCTTTCCTGGACAAAGAGCGCTACACGGCCTACATCGTGCAGATGCGGGGCACCGACTGGCACGTGCAGCTGGAAGACGGCACGCTGGCTGCCATAGACCGCAACGACTTCAGCTTCCGCCTGCCGGACGGGAGTAAGGTAAACTTCGACTTCGTGTACATCACCATACACGGCACACCCGGCGAAGACGGGCTGCTGCAAGGCTACCTGGACATGCTGCACCTGCCCTACTCGTGCTGCGGGGTGCTACCGGCATCGCTCACCTACAACAAGTTTGCCTGCAACCAGTACCTGCACGCCTTCGGGGTGCGCATTGCCGACTCGCTACTGCTGCGCCAGGGACAAACGATTACCGACAACGAAGTGGTGCAGAAGATAGGCCTGCCCTGCTTCATCAAGCCCAACCTGGGGGGCTCCAGCTTCGGCGTTACCAAGGTAAAGACTCCTGCGGAGATTCAGCCCGCCTTGGCAAAAGCAAGGGAAGAATCGCCCGAAACCGTCATCGAGGCCTTCATGAACGGCACGGAGATAACCTGCGGCTGCTACAAGACGCGGCAACGCAGCGTGGTGCTGCCCATCACCGAGGTGGTTTCGCACCACGAATACTTTGACTACGACGCCAAGTATTGCGGCGACTCTGACGAGATAACCCCCGCCCGCATCCCCGACGAACTGGCCGACCGCGTAAAGCAGCTCACATCGGCCATCTACGACATCCTGGGGGCAACGGGCATCATCCGCGTGGACTACATCATTACCGAAGGCTCCAAAATAAACTTGCTGGAAGTAAACACCACGCCGGGCATGACGGCCACCAGCTTCATTCCCCAGCAGGTACGCGCCGCCGGCATGACCATGCAGGAGGTGATGACGGACATTATAGAGAACGCTTTTGCCTAAACATTTAATACCAGTAGATTATGAATACGGAATTTGATGAAATTCGCCCTTACTACGATGAGGAGCTTCCCCAAGTGTTTGAGGAACTGATTGCCGACCCTGCCTTCAGGCAAGTAGCCGCCATCGCCATTCCGGGCGTGCCCGTAGAGGTATGGGCACAACAAATGCGCGCCTGCAAAACCAAGCTGGAATTCCAAAAGGCTTTCTGCTACAACATATTGAAGAAGATAATACACGAGGCTACCGAGGGCCTCTCCATGGACTACAGCGCCCTGGAAGCCGCCCCCGACCGGGCCTATACCTACATATCCAACCACCGCGACATTGTATTGGACTCCGCCCTGCTGTCCATGCTGCTGGTGGAGCGCGGGCTGGACACGGTGGAAATAGCCATCGGCGACAACCTGCTCATCTACCCCTGGATTAAGAAGCTGGTGCGGGTAAACAAGTCGTTCATTGTGCAGCGCGCCCTCACCATGAGGCAAATGCTGGAATCGTCGGCCCGCATGTCGCGCTACATGCACTACACCATCAGCGAGAAGCACCAGTCCATCTGGATTGCCCAGCGCGAGGGGCGTGCCAAAGACTCGGACGACCGCACGCAAGAAAGTGTGCTGAAAATGCTGGCTATGGGCGGGGAAAGAGACATCATAGACAGCCTGACGGAGATGAACATCGTCCCCCTGTCCATATCCTACGAATACGACCCCTGTGACTTCCTCAAGGCCAAGGAGTTCCAACTGAAGCGGGACATGCCCGACTACCACAAAACTACGGCCGACGACCTGCTGAACATGCAGACCGGACTGCTGGGCTACAAAGGCCACGTGCACTTCCAGCCCGCCCCCTGCATCAACGACAAGCTGGCGCAACTGGATCACTCGCTGCCCAAGCAAGAGCTATTCACCCGCATTGCCGCCCTTATAGATGAAGGCATACACGCCAACTACCGCATCTACCCCAACAACTACATTGCCCTGGACATGCTGGAAGGCAATCCGCGCCATGCCGCACACTACACAGAGGCCGACCGCAACCGCTTCGACAGCTACGTGGAAAAGCAGCTGGCACGCATCGACCTGCCTCAAAAGGACATCCCCTTCCTGCGCGAAAAGATTCTGCTGATGTATGCCAATCCGTTGAAGAATAAGGAAAGGAGACAAGAAGCATGAAGAAGTGCCTCTTCCTGCTGATGCTGGCCCTGCTGTCAGCCTGTGGCGAAGACGAATACCACTACCCCTCCGTCAAGCTGGAATACCTGACAGGATACAGCGACAGCAATGCCGCCCTGCAGTCCGTCCGCACAGACGAAGGGGAACTGCTGCCCGTGTGGCGCAACGGCACAGGGCTATCCCTCACGCCCGACTCGCTGATGCGCATGGTCACCAACTATGAGGTCACGAAGGAAGGCGCCACCCTGTATGCCGCAGTAGCCGCCGTGGCCCCCGTGCCGCTCCCGGCAGACAAGTTTGCGGACGGCGTAAAGACCGATGCCGCCGACGTGCTGTCCATATGGATGGGCTGGGACTACCTGAACATCGTGCTGAACATCAAGCGGCAAGACGGCACCCACCTGTTCCACTTCATTGAAGACAATGTAGACGAGGGCGCCGGCCACACCGACGTCTACCTGCGCCTGTATCACGACGCGGGGGGCGACGTGCCTGCCTACACTAGCCGCGCCTACCTCTCCGTCCCGCTGTGGCAATATGCCCGCCCCGACGGAGGACCGACAAACATACACTTCTCCCTGCAGACGTATGCGGGAACCACGGAGACCTACGACTTCGTCTACACTCCCCACCCCTGAACGCTATTACTATAATTTTATCATAAGCAATGAAAACAATCTATGCAGGCATCTGCCTGGCCATCAGTCTACTGTTCTCCTGCCAGCAAAAGGCGGGCGACTTCCGGACGGTTTCTGCCGAAGAGTTCGCCTCATTCATCGCCTCGCCCGAAGTGCAGCGCGTGGACGTGCGCACCCTGGCCGAGTATTCCGAAGGGCACATACCCGGCAGCCTCAACATCAACGTGCTCGACAAGCAATTTGAGGCCGTAGCCGACTCACTTCTACAGAAAGACCGCCCCGTGGCCCTGTATTGCCGCAGCGGCAAGCGCAGCAAGAAAGCCGCCCGCCTGCTCAGCGACAAAGGCTACAAGGTCTATGAGTTGGACAAAGGTTTCCAGGCCTGGCAGCAAAAGAACTTTAACATTGAGAAATAACATGCATTTTTCTTCTTGACTTGAGAGACGCGGCACGCCACGTCTCTACACAGCACAGCTTGATGCCGCATGGCCGCGCCTAAACAGGGTAGCCCCGCAGCTTCAGCGCTTGACTTTTTTCTTTTGGCATCTTTTCTTTTTGCGTCAAGGCAAAAAGAAAAGTACATGAAAAAAATATTAGTTAGAACAATGACAACAAACATCGAAACACTCTACCGCATATTCCGTTCCTGCAAAGGGGTGACGACCGACAGCCGCAACTGCCCCGCAGGCTCACTGTTCATAGCCCTGAAAGGCGAAACATTCGACGGCAACGCCTTTGCCGCCAAGGCGCTGGAGGCTGGCTGCGCATACGCCGTGGTCGACAATCCGCAGTATGCGCCTGCTGACGACAACCGTTACCTCCTTGTAGACAACTGCCTGCACACCCTGCAGCAACTGGCACGCCACCACCGCCGCACCCTGGGCCTGCCCGTCGTAGGCATCACCGGGACCAACGGGAAGACTACTACGAAAGAGCTCATAGCCGCCGTGCTGTCCGAGCACCTCTGCGTGCACTACACCCAGGGCAACCTGAACAACCACATCGGCGTGCCCCTCACCCTGCTGGGCCTGAAGCCCGAACACCAACTGGCCGTGGTGGAGATGGGAGCCAGTCACCCGGGCGACATAAAAGAACTTGTGGAAATAGCCGAACCCGACTACGGACTCATCACCAACGTGGGCAAGGCCCACCTGCAAGGCTTCGGCTCGTTCGAGGGAGTGATGCGCACCAAGGGAGAGCTCTACGACTACCTGCGGCAGAAAGGCGGCTGCACCGTCTTCCTGAACGACGACGACCCGCACTTGAAAGCCATGGCAGCCGGACTGCAGACCGTGTCCTACGGTAGCCGCACGGGGCTCTACGTCAGCGGGCACGCCACCGGGTGCTCGCCCTTCCTGGCACTGGAGTGGCAGGCAGCCGGACAAGCCACCCCGCAAAAGGTACAAACACAACTGATAGGCACCTACAACCTGCCCAACGTAGTGGCCGCCATCACCATAGGCCGCTACTTCGGCATCGGGCCGGCACGCATCAACCATGCGCTGGAGAGCTATACCCCCCGCAACAACCGCTCGCAGCTGAAGCGCACCGCCGCCAACACCCTCATCATCGATGCCTACAACGCCAACCCCACCAGCATGAAGGCAGCCTTGGACAACTTCCGCGCCATGCAGGCCGACAACAAGATGCTGATACTGGGCGACATGCGCGAGCTGGGCGCGGACAGCCACGCGGAACACTGCCGCATTGCGGACTACCTGAAGGAGTGCGGATTCCGCAACGTGCGCCTCGTGGGCGCCGAGTTCGCTGCCACGGGCGTCGACTACCCCTGCTACCCCGACGCGCAGGCGCTGATAGACGAACTGAAAACCGCCAAGCCCGCCGGGCAGACCATCCTGATAAAAGGCTCGAACAGCCTGAAGCTGGCCTCCGTGGCCGACTACCTATAGCCCCCAGCGCCTCCACCAAGGCCTGCCGGCCACAAGCCATGCCAAGAGCACCCCGCCCACATTGGCGGCAAAGTCCAGCCAGTCGCCGCTGCGCGACGCAGTGCAATAGGCCTGCAGCAACTCCACCGCCCCGCTGAACGCAATGGGGCACGCCACCGCCCCCACCCACGCATGCCAGCGCGGCGCAGGGTGCCTGCGGTGCGCCCGGTGGAACTCCAGCCACAGCATGCCCCCCATGCCGAAGTACATGCACACGTGCGCCACCTTGTCCAGGTGGGGAATGCTGCTCACCCCCGTGGACGACATGTTGGCAAACGACAAGTATATCACCGCCACGATAACGGCCAGCGACAGCGGATATTTCTTCAGAAAATAAAGCATGCAGGTAAGGTATCATTTGGTTTCGCGCCCCAAATGTACAAAGAAAATCCCAGCGCGCGGCACAAATCCGTCACATTCCGCAGCCAAGCGCCACGGTTGTTCCTGTGAAACGCTTAGGCTAATATTTTTCATCCGCAAATGACGCGGATGACACGGATAAAAATATAAAATCTGCGTTATCCGTGCCATCTGCGGATGAAAAATGTCTTTCTGACACTGGCCTAAGAATTCCTGCGCAAATTTCCCCATTTTTCAAAAAGTAATAAATGTCAACATTGCAAACTATAAATATTTACAACCAAGAATTCAGAGAAGAGCCGGAATCCGCCCATTTTACCATTTTAAACGCACTGATTACCAATCTCTTACGGTCCAAAAACATACCAATTCCGCCCCTTCTACCTACCCCCTTCGTACCAAGTTCGTACCAGGTTCGTTCCAGGTTCGCTCTTTGCCCGTCGCTATAGAAGCGAACAGGAAGCGAAGGAAATACGGACAAGATAGGTAATAAAAGCGTACAAACAGGAAGAAATTCCGGATAAAGGAAGAAAAAAATAACAATTCACACCCGAAACTTCAAAACATTTTATACTTTTGCACTTTCAGCGAGAGATTACTAACATATTGTAAGCAAAAGCAGACATTCTTATGACACCAAACAACAGAGCAAACTTTGGCAGCAAGCTGGGCGCCATACTGGCCGCAGCAGGCTCAGCCGTGGGGCTGGGCAACATCTGGCGTTTCCCCTACGAGACGGGTGAACATGGCGGAGCGGCCTTCATACTGGTCTACATAGGCTGCGTGCTGCTGTTCGGCGTGCCCATCATGATAGCCGAGTTTTCCATAGGCCGGCGCTCGCGCGCCAACACGGCCAGGGCCTACCAGATATTGGTCCCCGGCACCCCGTGGCGCTGGGTGGGCCGCATGGGGGTGCTGACGGGTTTCCTGATTCTGGGCTACTACGTGGTGGTGTCGGGCTGGACGCTGGAGTTCATCGTGGAGGCCGCCACCAACAGCTTTGCCGGCAAGTCGGCCGACGAATTCATTGCATCCTTCAGCCAATTCACCGCCAACCCTTGGCGGCCCATACTCTGGCTGGTGGTCTTCATGCTGGCCACCCACTTCATTGTGGTGAAAGGTGTAGAGAAGGGCATTGAGAAGTCGGCCAAAATCATGATGCCCATGCTTTTCATCCTGCTGCTCATCTTGGCCGGGTGCGCCGTGGCCTTGCCCAATGCCGGCGCGGGGCTGGAATTTCTGCTGAAGCCCGACTTCAGCAAGGTGAACGGCAGCGTGCTGCTGGGTGCCATGGGGCAGGCGTTCTTCTCGCTGAGCATAGGCATGGGGTGCCTGTGCACGTATGCCTCTTACTTCAAGGCAGATACCAACCTGCCCAAGACGGCCTTCTCCGTAGCCGTTATCGACACCTCGGTGGCTGTGCTGGCGGGCATCATCATCTTCCCGGCCGCCTTCTCGGTGGGCATACAGCCCGACATGGGACCCAGCCTGCTGTTCGTCACCCTGCCCAACGTGTTCCAACAGGCATTCGGCAGTCTGCCTTGGCTGGCTGTCATCCTGTCCGTTATGTTCTACATCCTGCTGGCGCTGGCGGCCCTCACCTCCACCATCTCGCTGCACGAGGTGGTCACCGCCTACCTGCACGAGGAGTTCAGCCTGACTCGCAGCAAGGCCGCCTGGATAGTGACCGCAGGGTGCACCCTGCTGGGCGTGTTCTGCTCGCTGTCGTTGGGCATAGGCAAGGAGTACACCATCGCGGGGCTGACGCTGTTCGACCTCTTCGACTTCGTCACCGCCAAGATAATGCTGCCGCTGGGAGGCTTCTTCATAGCCATCTTCACGGGCTGGTATATGGACAAGCGCATCGTGTGGGAAGAGTTCAGCAACCGGGGCAAGCTGAAGGTGGGGCTGTACAGGCTGCTCATCTTCCTGCTGAAGTTCATCGCCCCCATCGGCATTGCCTTCATCTTCATCAACGAACTGGGCTGGCTGTAAGGCGGACGCGGCATGAGGGACTTCTTCTACTTCTCCCGATGGGAAAGGCGGGGCATACTGTTGCTGCTGGCGCTCGTCTGCGCCATTGCCGTGGGCAGCGAGGCATACTTGCGGCACCGCAGCAACCGAACAACCGGCACAGCCGGCGGGGAGGAAGGCATTGCAGCCCGACAAGAGTATGAAGCCTTTGCCGCCTCTTTGCAGAAGAAGGAACAGGAGTGGATACGGCGGACATCGGCCTATGACCGCATACCACAGCCCCCGGTGCAGTTGGCACCGTTCGACCCCAATACAGTAGATTCGGCTGCCTTGCGCCGGTTGGGACTGCCCGGCTGGATGGCGCGCAACGTGGTGCGCTACCGCGAGAAGGGAGGCCGGTTCCGCCGGGCGGAAGACTTCAAGAAGATATATGGGCTGACCGCCGAGCAATACGAGACGCTGCGCCCCTACCTGCGCATTGCCCCCGAAGACACCGTGCGGCACACCGCGCCACTCTACCTGCCGCCCGCCAAGGCGGACAGCACGGAGCGCCCCTTCAAGTATCCCGCAGGCACGGTGGTTGACCTGAACAGCGCCGACACTACCGAACTGAAGAAAATACCCGGCATAGGCAGCGGCATTGCCCGCATGATAGCAGGCTACCGCCAGCGGCTGGGCGGCTTCTACCGCATAGAGCAGCTGGCAGAAATCAACTTGGACTACGAAAAACTGCGCCCATGGTTCAGCATACGGGTAGACAGCATCCGGCGCATCAACCTGAACAAGGCTGGCATAGAAAGGCTGCGCCGGCATCCCTACATCAACTTCTACCAGGCAAAGGCCTTTGTGGAGTACCGCCGGAAGCATGGGGAACTGAGAAACCTGAGG
>CASELH010000046.1 GCA_949288715.1 uncultured Bacteroides sp.
GGGAATTCAGTTACCACCGCATTTGCATCCTTGAGAATTCATCATTCTTCATTCTTAATTCTTCATTAAAGCGCGCTTGCGCGCGCTAAATTCCCATTTACCGCACCGTCACAATCAGCCTGAGGTAGTGATTCAGCTGGGGCGTGCCGTTGTCGGTGGCCTCCAGGATGAGGTGGATGGTGTCGCCGGCCTTGGCATCGGCAGGAATGGTGAAGGTGGTGTTGGCCGAAGCCGGGTCGGCAACGTTTACCTTACCTTGATAGGTGCAGGCCGAGGCGTATGGCCACCACTTCACCGTCAGCTTGTCTTGCTTGTCGGGGTCGCTGACCTTGTACTTCAGCTTCAGCGTCTCGCCCGGCTTGCCGCTCATGGCCAGTGCGCCGTCTATCACCGGATAGTGGTTGGCTCCCTTGAAGTCCGGCGCAACCGACCAAGCGAAGCGGGCGGCCAGGCCGTTCATGACGGGTGCCGTGAAGTCGGGCAGCGGGAAGTGCTCCTGGATGTAGGCCCGTTGTGCCATGCGGTCTTTGGCCTTCACCTCGTCGGGCAAGGTGGTGCGCCCGCCGCACCAGCCGCCATACGTGGGGTCTTCGTGGGCGCGCAGGCCGTTGCCTATCAGGTTGAGGAAGCAGTAGGTGTCGCCCTCAGCCAGGAAGGCGCCGTCGGGCTGCAGGTTGGGGAACCACACGTGGTAGCCTTCGGCTTTCAGCTGCTCCGCCGTCTTGCCGGAGGTAAGGCCGAAGTAGTCGGTTTTGTCACCCTTCACCATCTGCTTGCCATCGCCCCACACGCGATACAACTTGCCAAAGGGGCCGATGCGGAAATTCTTCTTTACCCACTCGGGCGAGTAGTACACTTGGTTTTCTTTCGTGGCACGCAACTGTGCGCCATAGGCCAGCCCTACGCTGATGCCCCCCATCTCCATGCTCTTGATGTCCGGCCAGAAGGGGTGGATGTAGCGGGCATACGTGTCGTCTTGGTCGCCGGAGAGGGAAAGGATGACTTTCTTGGAAATCTTCGCCTTCATCTCCTCCCAGCCCTCGTGGCCGCTGTAGATGTCTTCAATGGACTTCAAGGCACGGGCAATGGTGCTGGCGCCGCCCCAGGCTTCGATGAACACAGGCCCCGGCTCGTCGTCCAGAATGACCTGCTTGATGAGCTCCGAGCCCGGCGTGTCTTTCGAGAAGTCGCCGTCAAACTCCACATTGCCCACGCGCACCTTCGACTTCAGGTACTCGGGTGTAGGATAAGACGGGTCGTGCACTTTCAGGTTAGGATATGCTTCAGCATAAGCCTCCACGGCATCATCGATGAAGCGCTCGTCGGGCGACCAGCGCCAACTCTCCATGGGCGGCATTTCGAGGCCGTCGCCCCGCGAATACTCGCGCCCGGGCACCCACCACTTGGTGCCGTGGCCGTCGCCCTTCCAGTGAAACTGGCTGCTGGCATAAATCAACCCCTCCACCCGGTAGTCCGTGCTGAACAGCAGGAATCGGATGAGCGAATTGTTGTCGTCCAACTCGGGGTCGCACGTGATGATGACGCGCGGCTTCGTGGTGTCTTCACTCGACGTCTGGGCTTGGAGGCAGGCAGGCATGGTCGCCACCAGGCCGAAAAAGAGTAAGCATTTCAGTTTTTTCATATACGTTCTTCTTAAAAAATTAAATCTCTGAACAAAATTAGCAATAATCCTCTCACTTCTCCCCCATCCCGACCCAAAAGCTTCTTTGTCCGTTCTTTTTTCGGTCTATAGGGCCGAAGCCAGACCGAACGAGTACCGAATGGGGTACGACTGAGGTACGAATGGGGTCGGTAGAAGGGTTGTAAGGATTTTGCATTTCCCGTCTGTCGGTTGAGAGACGGGGGAAAGCGGCAGTACAGTGCGGCATTTCCCCCGCGCTTACAATCAACCTACAAAAATATTAATAACCCGGATTTTGAGTCATTGCACTATTCACATTCATTTCCGTCGTTGGGAAGGGAAGCAACTCATGCTTGCCAGCTTTGAATCCGGCAGTAGGATTTGTTTGAGCAGCCCAATCTATTTCTTCCTCTGTCCCGGCAGCATTCCATTGCAACTGTGGACGTTCCTTGCCACGATCGGCCAAAACAGTTGCAGCATCGCCCCAGCGCACCAAGTCCTGATAGCGGCAACCTTCCATCCAAAGTTCCAGGCGGCGTTCCTTCTTGATGTCATCCATAGTAACCGCTCCCAATGGAGTTAAGCGAGCCCGTGTACGTACCTGGTTGACATAGTCCAAAGCTTTGCTTATGTCGCCACCACCTTGCACATGAGCTTCGGCTGCATATAGCAGCACCTCGGCATAGCGCATGGCACGCAGGTTGTTGGGACAGCGCAAAAAATACAACTGAATGCAATCTTCGTTGTAAGAACGGTACTTCCAGCTAAACAGACCGGCGTTGTCCGGCATCACCTTGCCTTCTTGCAGAGAGACTCCCATGGCTTTTATCTGGTCATACGTTTTGATAGAAGCATTTAGACGATAACCGTCTTCACCTTCCTCAGCCACAAAGGCATCATAAGCCTCCTTGGTAGGATTAAAGAATCCCCAGCCTTGGTTGGTATACAGCTGCGTATACGAGCCTTCCGCATCAAACGAGAGGCGGTCGCCACGCCAATTGGTGTACACCCAAATCATATCGCTCATGTTGTTCACTTGGTTGGCATCATATACATAATTGCTTTCAAACAGGCTTTCACAATTGGCTTCACCCTTGGTGGTCTGCACGTTCTCAAAGTCGGCATACAAGTCGTACTTTCCGCTATCAATAACTTCATCCAACACCGTAGCGGCAGCACTCCAATTTTGTTGGTAGATGTAAGCTTTGCCCAACAAGGCTTGCGCAAACTGCTTGGTGATGCGGTAAGTCCAGTCGTCTACACCAGATTTCTCTGAAAGATAACCGCTGTCTATGGCATCTTGCAAATCCGTATTGACAAAGTTCCACAATGTGGTTTTGTCGCCATTGGGCAAAGCATAGCCGCCCAACTGCAACACGTGGTCTACCAAAGGCGGAGTGCCCCATAAGCTAATCAACTCTATGTAAGCCATGGCCCGGAAGACCTTAGCCTCAGCACGTGCCCGAAGTTTGATATCGGAATCTTCTCCAACATTTTCCAACACCATATTGGCATCGTAAACCACGTTGAACAAATTCTGATAAAGGCTTGAGATGTTACCAAAGCCTGCATCAAACAAGTAAGTCCCCAACAGATTCCCGCTGGCAGCAGTCCAACTTTCACCACCGGAATAGCAGTCGTCCGAAAGCAGGTTCTTCACCCAAAAGGCCGGTTGATAAGTTGTCTTCCATTCATCATAGCAAGCGATGATGGCTTCTTCGGCATCGTTGTCCGTCTGATAAAAATCATCTATCTTGGTTACACCGTGTTGCTCAATGTCCAATTTATCCAGGCAGGAGGTCATGGAGAACAGGCAACCACCAAGAATTAAACTCGATAAGATATATTTCGTTTTCATATTGCGTATCAAATTAAAGTGTTAGAATGCTACATTAAGACCAAATACCACCTTCTTGCTACCGGGATAAGAGCCCATATCAATACCCATGGCATTGCCCGTGGCTGTGAATTCGGGGTCGAAACCCGGATATTTGGTAATGGTAAAGAAGTCTTCCAAAGAACAATATACACGCAGGTTGCTCAAACTTACCTTCTTCAGTAAATTTTGTGGCAAGCTATATCCCAACTGGATTTGCTTAATCTTGAAGTAAGATCCATTGAAAACGAACTTGGAGCTTTGCAAGTATTGCGTGTAATTCACAGAGAGATTGGAACGTGCATACTTGGCATTGTCGCCCGGCTGTTTCCAACGTCCATTATAGAACTCAGTCAACGTGTTTACTTGCTTACGAGAGTCACGGTCCCATCCTACAAAGACATCATTGCCTTGCGAACCGGAGCCAAAAACAGTCAGATCAAAACCTTTATAAGCAGCATTCAACGTAATGCCGTACGTGAAATCGGGAATAGCCGAGCCTATCATGGTCTTATCATCCTCGCCAAGCACACCATCGCCATTGCGGTCTACAAAGATAGGCTCGCCATTGTCGGGGTCAATGCCTGTTACCTCATAGCCACGGAAGTACCATACAGGGTAACCCTCCTCGAAATAGTTGATTGTTCCGCTGGCTGCGCTAGTGGTACTGGACAAGCGTTCCAAGGTGGGGTGCAGGTAAGTTACTTCATTATTCAATGTCGCGATATTACCCTTTATACTGTATTTGAAGTCTTTGATATTGTCCTGCCAACCTAGTTCGAACTCGAAACCGCTATTCTTGACATCGCCGGCATTCATTGGAGAAGCGGTATTACCAGCCAACAACGAAGGAACAATTCCCGTTACAATCAAGTCCTTCGTCTTCTTGTTAAAGTAGTCCATGCTAAAGTTTAAACGGTCACGGAACATACGCAAATCGACACCGACATTGAACTGCTCGGAAGTTTCCCATTTCAACTCATTGTTACCGGTAGCAGATGGCTTGGAGCCTACTACATAAGAAGCATCATTGCCCATGGGATAAATAATGGTGGAAAGAATGGCTGCATCGTACATGTAATCTGACAACCCGGCAATACTACCGTTCTGTCCCCAGCTGGCACGCAACTTCAAGTGAGTAATAGGCTCGACATTCTTCATGAACTCTTCATTGGAAATCTGCCAACCTACTGACACGGCGGGGAAGTAGCCCCAGCGTTGCTGCATAGGCAAGATGGAGAGGTCGGCTGCATCGGCACGGAAGGTAAACTGGGCAAAATACTTGTTCTCATAGTCATAAGAGAGACGGCCAAAGTACGACAAGTTAGCATATTTGCGTTTTTCACCACCACTCAGCGTGCGGGTAGCCGTACCGGTCTGATAGTTGAAATAAGCATAATTGGGATCAAGCTTCGTAATACCCAAGTCAATGACGTCTCCGACACGGCTGCCTCGAATATCTCCTGTTACATCAAAGGCCGTTTCAGAGGAGAATGACATACCGATCATGGCATTGAAATTGTGCTTTTCCTTGAACGTCTGCGTGTAGTTGGCGAAGTTTTCCCACTGCCAGTAGGTATTGTTTCCGCTGGAAGCATTTACAGTCACGAAATCTTGATACAAATCGGAGCAAGTAATGTTGGGAAACGTGTAGCCATAAGTGCTACTGCTTACAAAGCGATAACCCAAACGAGAAGTAACCGTCAACTGCTTGATGGGCGTGAAGTCCAAGTAAGAAGAACCGCTGAAGACGAAACCCTCACGCTTGGAGACACCACGATCGCGCATGATGTAAGGGTTGATATTATTGGTATCGCCGTAAGGAGAAATAGAATAATAATCTCCCTTGGAATTTTGAATCAATGTATGCCCCTGATTGCGATAGTTTATCATGTTATCAGGCAAATTGGCCTCGCTGTAAGTCACCGGCGTCAGCGGGTCGAGTTGCAACGCGGACAGCATCATGGAGCCCATATATGAACCTTCGGAAACCGTTTGCATGTGGTAGCGGCTGAAAGTATTGTTGGTCGTAAACTTCAACCAATCTTTCACCTTATAATCAGCATTAACGGTACCGCTGATGCGGTCGAAGTGATCTTTATCGCCGATAATCGGGCCGTTGTTGCTCAGATAGGAAAGCGAAGCAAAGAGTGAACCGTTTTCATTGGCTCCTTGGAAATTGACATTATGGCGCTGCATGAAGCCACTTTCAAACGTTTCATCAATCCAGTCGGTATCGGTCACACCGTCCCAATACTTGTCGATAGTGCTTTGGGCAATCAAGCCGTTCTCCGTCATGTACTCGATGTACTGCTGCGCATTCATCACCTCCGGCGTGCGACCAAGATGCTGCGACACCAATTGCACATCGTAAGTGATGCGGCGCACGCCTTTCTTTGCCTTGCGGGTGGTGATAAGGATAACACCGTTACCTGCCTGTGCACCGTAGATGGCAGCCGAAGCGGCATCCTTCAGTACCTCCATGCTCTCGATGTCATTGGGGTCGATGTTGCTGATGTCTTTCGTGCGGAGGCCGTCTACTACATAAAGCGGGTCGCTGCTGCCGTTGCTACTGTAACCACGGATACGGATGGAGGCCGAAGAGCCCGGTGCTGCCGACGAGGAGATAATCTGCACGCCGGCCGTCTTGCCCTGGAGTGCCTGCTCGGCATTGGTGATGGTGCGGTTCTGGAAGTCTTCCGACTTTACCGAAGAGATGGAGCCTGTCACCGAGCTGCGCTTCTGCACACCGTAGCCTACTACTACGACTTCTTCCAGCGTCTGGTTGTCTTCCTGCATGGTTATGTCCATCCGGCCGGCAGTGGCAGCAGTTTTCTCCACCGTCACATAGCCTATATAAGAGTAAACGATGGTGGCGCCTGCCTTGACCTGCAGCGAGTAGTTGCCGTCGAGGTCGGTCACCACACCGTTGGTCGTGCCTTTTTCGAGCACGCTCACGCCAATCAACGGCTCGTTGAGGTTGCCGTCAATAATCTTACCGGACACCGTGATTTGCTGGGCAAATGCAGAAACGGCGCCCACCAAGAGGCACAGCATCAGGGCTGTGAACCTCTGTCTTGCTTTAAAATAAAATCCAGTTTTCATTGAATATTATTTGAGGTTAATAATTAAGGGTTTTTGTCTCTATTTTCTTCCTTAGGTAATGGCTTTGAAGCGTGCAACGCAGCAAGGCGGCTGTACATCAGCAGAGCAGGTGACGATGCATCAGCAGGGCAGATGACGATGCATCAGCAGGATAGGTGATGATGTGCCGCCACTACTGCGTTGCTGCGCCCAAAGCCGTTGTTATCTGAAAAAATGCCTATTGAAACACGTATTATTTTATCCTCTTCATTAATTGGATAGCGTAATGAGCACCAGGCCTACCACAAACAGCAGAAACATGGTCGTGATGAGCGGCACCGTGCCCTTGGGCGCTCCCTTGAACTCTTTCCACACAAAGAAGCCCCATATCATGGCTACCACGGGCGAAGCATTGCTCAGCGCGTAGGAGATGGCCGGATTGGCAGAACCTGCCCCCATGAAGCTGATAACCATGCCGCTCATCCAGATGAAACCGCCCAACACGCCGATGAGGTGGGTGCGGGCATCGCCTTTCAAGTAGTCTTTCATCGTCACCTTGTTGCCTTGCACCGGATGGCTCATGGCAAACGAGTTGAAGATGGGGGTGGTGATGAGTACGCCTGTGGCAAAACAGAACACACCGGTATAAGGGGTGAGCGTGCCTGTGCCGCCCGACACATACTGCGGGTCGATAGACTTCACCACCAGCCCGTAGAAAAACATGATGGCCAGTCCGGCCACAATGGCCAGCAGGATACCCTTCTTGGGCGTCGTGGCCTTGCCCGCCGAAATCTTTCCGTAGGCCTTGCCGCAGATGTAAATGGCAGCCACAATGACCGCAACGCCTATCCAAAGCAGCGTCTGGTTGCCGGGATAAACCTCGCCCGCCAGCGTGATGAGCAGGTAGTTGAAGATGATGCCGCCTATCCAGGCCAGGCCGCCACCAATGGGGAAGCCCACCGACATGCCTGCCACGGCAATGGCCGCCGTAAGGAAGATGTTGCCAAAGTTCCACACGATGCCGCCCAGTAGGGCATACTTCATGCTGCTCCAATCCATGGCCGCCAAGTCCTCGAAGAACGTGCGCCCCTCGCTGCCCAGGCTGCCTAAAGTCACTGCACCCAGCAGTGCGGTAAGAAACAGGCCGATGGTCAAGTCCCAATAAAACAGCTCGAAGCTCCAGGTCTTGGAAGCCACCATTTTCTGCGTGTTTGCCCACGAGCCCCAGCAGAGGCAACAATAGACACAACAGAGAAGGGCCAGAATGTAATTGTCTACAAGTACCATAACGTATTGTTTTTTGTAGTTGACCGATTATTCGTGCACATAGAGTTCCCAGCCCAGGTAGTTGCCGATAGCCTCATCGAGAATGTCTTTCACATCGGTACGCACCAAGGCAACGTGATGTTCAAAGCCATTCTTGCAGATGTGCTTCATCAGCTTCTGCAAATTGGGCACCTTGGTTACGGCGATGCAACCATCCATGCCGTAAGGTTCGTCGGTAATCTCGCCAGCACCCAGGTAAGCCTTGATGCAGCCGCGCGGGTCATCGGTAGAGATACGGAAGTAAGTGAAATCGCCCTGCGTCACCTTGCCATAAACGGCGCCAAAGGTGTGCACCTTGCCCAACGTGCGGCCCAATACACCAAGAGGACCCAGTTTAAGGTCGTTCTTCACAAACGATTTGGGGAAGTTGCCGCAGTGGGTGCAGACACACTTGTTGCGGTCTTCAGCAAAGTTGTTGTTCCAATCAGCCAAGGCAGATGCACGACCGGAGGCCAACGTCAGGGCATACATGGATACAGCTCCGGCGATGTCGGTCTCGCAAGCAGAGGGAATCAGTTTATCGCCCAGCATGCTCATGGTGATGCAGGCGGCACAACCATAGTTCTGCTCCAGCGAATCCCAGCACTGCAGGGCAACGGCATCGATGTCGTTGGCAGCAATCCAGCGCTCTACAGCCACACCGAACTTGGCCTGCAGCAACAGCTTGTCTTCATAATCCTTGGGCACAGAGGCATAGCCACGGATGTCGGCCACTTTCTTCTGGAAGTCGGCATCGCTGTCCTCAATCTTACGGGCGGCAAAAAGAATCTCCGACAAGTCTACAGGAATGACCGTAATACCGCTGCGCTGCAACAGCTTTTCGCTGGCGCGCACCGTCTGGAAGCCCGAAGGGCGTGTTCCTATTTGCCCGATGCGGCAATGGCGAAGCCCATTTACCACCCGGCAAATGCCGGCAAAGCGGTTGATGTCCTTGGCCAACAAGTCGGAATAAATGGAATACGTGTGCAGCGTAGTGTCTGTGAAGGGAATGCCATACTGGTAAAGGTTGTTGCACACGGAAATCTTGCCACAGAAGGCATCGCGACGGCTGTCAAGGTCTACCTTGTCATTCTCATCGTCACAAGCCTGCACCAGAACAGGCACATTCAAGTCGGCGATGGATATGGCATTGATGATGCCAATCTCAAAGCCAAAATTGGGCAGAGACACTATGATGCCGTCAATACGGTCACGGTTTTGCCGGAACAATTCGGCACACTTCAAGCCGTCTTCGCGGGTTTCGATACTGCTGCTGCCGGTAGGCGTAGCGTCTTCCGGAAGGATGACATAATCATAGCCTTCATCCTCAAGGGTTTTCAGCAATTGTTTGCGAACGTCTTTTGCCAACTCTGAATTGAAATAAGCGCGGGTGCCAATGATGACACCAAAGCACATTTTAGCCTTGTTTTTCATCTGAATTAGTTGTTTTAATGGAGTTTATTAATTGATAGGTGTTATTTTATCAGTTGATTTACTGCCTGCAGCCAGCCATCGTACAATGCCTGCATACGGGAAGCACTGGCAATAGGGCTATATGTGCCTCGGCTATGGCGCAAAGCAGCGACTTCGGCAAACGAAGGCCACACACGGCGCGCCATGCCGTTCATCACCACAGCTCCCAAGGCGGAGGCTTCTTCCACATCCGAACAGTCGATAGGCACCTGCAGGCAATCTGCCTGGAATTGCATCAGGAATTTATTCTTTGTAGGCCCTCCATCCACACGCAGCTCTTTCAAGGTAATGCCCGCCTGGCGGGTCATGGCCCTTATCAAGTCGTTCACCTGGTAGGCTATCGACTCAAGCGCCGCACGCAGAATGTGTGCACGGTTAGTGCCGAGCGTCATGCCCATAATGGCGCCGCGTACCTCACTATGCCACCAGGGAGCACCCAACCCAGCAAAGGCAGGAATGAAATAAACGCCGCCTGCATCTTCCACGGCGCGTGCCCCTTGCTCCGCCTCATCGGGACTTGCCACCATGCCCAGCTCATCTTGCAACCACTTAATGGTGGCACCCGTGCAATGAATATTTCCCTCGAAAGCATAATACACCTTGCCAAGAGCTGCAAAGCCCACTGAAGTGACCAGCCCCCGGGGAGCAGCAGCAAACTGTTCCCCTATATTCACCATTACCGACGAGCCGGTGCCATAAGTGGTCTTGCCCAGCCCTTCTTCAAAGCACATCTGTCCGACCAGTGCGCCATGAGAGTCGCCCAGCATGCCGGCTATCTGTATAGGTTCGGCAAGCAGCCCGCCCAAGGTGGTCTCCCCGAACACAGAGTCGCAGGGCAATGCCTCGGGCATCATGCAAGAGGGAATAGTGAACAAGTCCAACAGGTCTTTATCCCATTGCAACGTATGTACATTAAACAACAATGTGCGCGAAGCGTTGGTATAATCCGTCACGTGGCGACGCCCTTCAGTAAGCTTCCACACCAGCCATGAATCAATAGTACCCATCAGCAAGTCGCCCCGCTCGGCAGCCTTGCGTGCACCATCCACATTGTCCAATATCCACTTGGCGCCGCTGGCCGCAAAGTAAGGGTCGATAAGCAAGCCGCTTTTCTCCTGCACCATCGCAGTGTGATTCTTTTCTTTTAGCTCATTACAGAAATCCGCGCCACGCATGTCTTGCCAGACTATGGCACGATAAACAGGATGCCCCGTATGCTTATCCCATACCACCACTGTTTCGCGTTGGTTGGTGATTGCCAAGGAGAAGGCACAGCCTTTGCAATACTTTGCCTCCAGCAAGCCGGCTACGGCTTTCAATACATTCTCATAGATTTCTTCTGCATCGTGCTCCACCCATCCGCTTTGCGGGTAATACTGTTTGTGGGGGACATTTACCCGATGCAGCATTTCGCACTTCTCATTAAAAAGCATCGCCTTGGTGGCTGAGGTGCTTTGGTCAATAGCGATAATCAAGTTCTCCATGGTCATTCTTTTACTTGATAGGTTTCACTTTAAAAATTCCAACGCAGCCTTCACAATTCCGTCAGCATCCAAGCCATAATGGGCGAAAATTTCACGGGAAGTGCCATGTACTACATCCTCGTCAGGAATGCCCAATATCTTGATGGGAACCGGATGTTCGGAAAGGATTTCCGCTACCATAGCTCCCAACCCGCCGAAGCGGCTATGCTCTTCCACAGTGATAATATGCCCGGTATCGGCAGCCGCTTTGCGGATGGCCTCCTCGTCGCAGGGCTTAATGAACGCCATGTCCAATACACGCGCCTGTATGCCCTGTTCTCTCAGCCTCAAGGCAGCCTGACAAGCATGATACACCGTTTCGCCTGTGCCTATGATGGTCAGGTCCTTGCCGTCTGCCAGCATATTGGCCTTGCCGAAGGCCAAGGGGAAGTTGTCATCCTCATACACATCGGGCACAGCGGCACGCCCTACGCGTACATACACCGGCTCCGGATAATCCACCAGCATCTTTACCAGCTTGGCCGTCTGCCGCGCATCGCAAGGCAACACAATGTTCATGCCCGGGAAAGTGCGCAACGCAGCTATATCGTGCAGGCTGTGGTGGGTAGCCCCCAAAGCCCCATAGGCCACACCGCCGCTCACTCCCAATATTTTCACCGGATTACGGCTATAAGCCAAATCTACCTTGACCTGCTCCAAACTGCGGGCCACATAAAAACAAGCCGGGCCACAGACAAATACTTTCTTCCCGCTATGCGCCAGTCCGGCAGAAATGCCCACGGCATCCTGCTCGGCAATGCCGCATTCCACGAATTGCGCAGGCAGCTCATTTGCAAAATCGTTCAACGTCACCGAGCCGCGCGCATCCGTTGTCACGGCAATAATATCCTTATCTGCCCGAGCCAATGACAATAAAGTATCGGTGAAACTTTTTCTACAGGCTATCATATTATCGTTCATGTTCCAAATTATTAATCCGTTCCGTTATCTCGCGCATGGCTTGTGCGTATTGAGCTTCGTCGGGCACTCCATGATGCCACTTGGCCACTCCCTCCATAAAAGAAATGCCTTTGCCCTTAGTCGTGTGCGACACCAGCAAGTGCGGTCGTCGGCAGGCATAATCTATCTCACGGAAGGCACGTACAATGTCTTCCATATCATCGCCATTCACATCCTGCACATCCCAGCCAAATGCTTCCCACCGCTGGCGGATGTCGTCAATGCCCATCACGTCCTCCGTATTGCCGCTAATCTGCAAATGGTTGCGGTCGATAATGGCCACCAGGTTATCCAATTTGTACTGATGTGCCGCCATGGCAGCCTCGTAAATGGAACCTTCGCCCTGCTCGCCATCGCCCATCAGCACGTACGTTTTATAGGGCTTGCCATCCATTTTGGCCGTCAAAGCCATGCCTACGCCCAACGAAAGCCCATGGCCCAAAGCTCCAGTGTTCACTTCAATACCAGGCACTTCAATCGTAGGATGCCCCGACAAGACAGAGCCAAACTGCCCCAACGTGTCCAACATGCCTTCGGGCATAAAGCCGCGAGCTTCCAAAGTAACATACAACGCCTCTACACAATGCCCTTTGCTCAATACAAAGCGGTCGCGCAAGGCATCCGCAGGGTCTGCCGGATTAACCTTCATCACCTCGAAGTAAAGAGCCGTCAGCATGTTCAAGCAAGATAGGTCACCGCCTATATGACCCGCCTTTGCCTTATAGATAACCTCCAGCAATCTTTTTCGATTCCTTTCAGATTCAAGGATTAATTCTTTCGTTCTCATAAGTATCTCCTTTGTTTTTCCGCAAAGAAATAAAAGATTCCGTAAACAAACAAAAGAAAACACAGATATTACTATTATAATTAACTAATTTTATACATAAAACGTAATTATAAGCAGTGCTATAACGAAATAAAAAATAAATAAACGAAATAGAATAACAGCAAAAGAAGAAAGAGAAAATAAAAAAGAATAAAAGAAGAACGTCTCGTTTTTTTAACTACCTTTGCCTCAGAAAATAAACTAAAGGCAACAAGAAAGAACTATGGCACTAAATCAACGAAGACTGAAGATTTTGGACCTCATCCGCGAAGACGGGCACGCCAAAGTGCAAGAGTTAAGCCGGATATTCAATGTAACCGACGTTACCATCCGCCAAGACTTGGAAGCGTTGGAAAAGCTGGGTTACGTGCAAAGGGAATACGGCGGAGCCTTCTTGAAAGATGTCGGGTCGTTTGCAAAAACAGGAAAGGTGCTCAACCAAAACCACCTGGAGGAAAAACAAGAAATAGCCCGCAAGGCAATAGAATTCATCAACGAGGGAGACAGCCTTATCTTGGACTCCGGCTCTACCACCACCGAAATAGCCAAATTGCTGCAGCCTTACCGCAACCTTACCGTCATAACCAACGCCTTGAACATTGCCCTCATTTTGGGCGAAAACCCGGGCATCAACCTCATTGTCACAGGCGGGGAATTCAAAGCGCCCACCCTATCGCTGACAGGGAAAATGGCGGCCGACTCATTTAAGGACATCAAGGTAGGCAAGTTGTTCTTGGCCACCGCAGGCATCTCGCACGACATGAGCCTCACCTACCCCAGCCTTAGCGACCTCATGGTGAAAACCGCCATGATACAATCGGCAGAACGCGTTTTCCTTGTAGCCGACTCATCAAAGATAGGCGTGTCCGCTTTTGCCAGCCTGGGGTCAATCTCCATGGTACACACTTTTATTACAGACAATAAAATCTCGGAAGAACATATTCAAAAGATGAAAGAAGGGAATATAGAGTTGCTGATTGCCTAACTCCCCCTTTTTACACCAATCAAAAAGCCCATCCCTCTGCCATACGCGGCAGAAAGATGGGCTTCATTATCAACTACAAACCTTAAATTACATCAGCGGGCCTCCAGCTTGTCGTACTCCTCATCGGTCACCGGTTCAAGCCACTCGTTGGAGGCATTCTCGCCGGGAATCTCAAAGGCAAGGTGGGCAAACCAGCTGTCGGCAGCCGCGCCATGCCAGTGCTTCACGTTGGCGGGGATGTGTATCACATCGCCGGGCAACATCTGCACGGCCGGCTTGCCTTCTTCCTGATACCAGCCACGACCGGCCACGCACACCAGCATCTGCCCGCCGCCCTTCGTGGCGTGATGAATGTGCCAGTTGTTGCGGCAACGCGGCTCAAACGTCACGTTGTTGAAGGGAATCTGTTCCTTAGAGATAGGCGCCAGGTAGCTGTTGCCTATGAAATACTTGGCGTACGCCGTGTTGGGCTCGCCGATGGGGAAAATCATCTCCTGCTGGAAAGCAGCCTTGCCGCCATCGGCAGAAGCCTCGCCAGCCCACACATCCTTTGCCAGGCGGAAAGCACCCCACGCATTGGGCCACCCGGCATAGAAGGCTATGTGGGTAAGCATCTCGGAAATCTCGGTACGGGTCACCCCGTTCTGCTTGGCAAACTGCAGGTGGTGGGTCAACGATGAATCGATAATGCCCTTACCCACCAGCGTGGCAATGGTAATCATGCTGCGGTCGTGCGGGCTAAGCCCTTTGTGGTTCCACACTTCGCCAAACAGCACATCGTCATTCAACTCGGCAAACTTCGGGGCAAACTCCCCCAACTGCACACGTCCGGCAGTCTGCGTAATCTTTTCTTGAGCCATCATATTTTGAATATTTACAGCTAAAAATAGCAGTGACAAACAAATTATTTTTTTCATACCAACGGTCTTTTAACGGATAAACAAATCGGGTCTCACTCTGCGGCATGGCCGGCTACCCAGGCGCGGATTTCGCTTGCCTCGGCACGGTTCAGCAGCTTGCCATCCTTCCACTGCAGGTCGGGATATGCCTTCTTCAGCTCGGCCACGCTCTGCTCTATGCCGCTTCCGCCCGAAGTGGCAAACGGTATCAGCACCTTCCCCTTCAGGTCGTTGCTCTCAATAAAGGTGTTGACCACCCGCGGCGCCACGCCCCACCAGATGGGGTAGCCTATGTAAACCACCTTAATGCCGGAAAGGTCTGCCTTCCCATCTTTCAAGACCGGACGCACCTTTGCATCATTCATCTCGCGCGAGCTGCGCGAATTGCGATCGTGCCAGTCAAGGTCGCCGGACGTATAAGGCTGAGCAGGCGTAATGGCATAAAGCCTGCCGCCCGTAGCCTCGGCCAGCGCCTTGGCCACCTTGGCCGTGGTGCCCGTAGCCGAAAAGTAGGCTACCAGCACACCATCCTGCTGTGCACACAGATTCAAGTTCATAGCTATCGATAAAATAACGGTAAACAATATCTTTGTCTTCATAACCTGCCCTATTTTAATCCAGTTTCACCAATTCATACTTCTGGCTGCCCATGCCCAGCTGTTCGGCATAGTCCAGCGTGTGCATGCCCTTGCGTGAGTCAATGCGCTCTATCAAGTGAATCTTCCCATGATCTTCAGACGAACGCACCAGGTCCGTGCAAGCCTTGTCCAAAGCCACCGGGTCGAGCGAAGCCAGGATACCGATGTCGCCCATCTTCGGGTCCTCGGGCGAGGAGTCGCAATCGCAGTCCACCGACAAGTTGTTGGCCACGCTGATGTAGAGGATGTTGTCGCCACAATGGTCGGCTACCGCCTTGGCAGCCTCGGCCATGGCTTCCAGCCACTCCTCCTGCTGGGGAATGTTGCTCCACAGCTCGCCCGGCACTTTGGTCCTACCGGCAGTATGTATCCATGTCTTTCCATTGGCCGACGCAATGCCGATGGAGATGTTCTTCAGCGCGCCGCCAAAGCCCGCCATAGCATGCCCCTTGAAGTGGGAGAGCACCACGGTGAAGTCATAGTTCAGATAGTGCGAGCCCACATAGTCCTCCTTCAAGCGCTTGCCACCCTTCACCGGCAGGGGCGTGTCGCCATCGGCATCCATAATGTCCACGGGGGCAATGGCCGTAAAGCCGTGGTCTTCGGCAGCCTTATAGCTGTCCTCCGTCTTGGCGCGCTTGCCGGCATAGGCCGTGTTGCACTCCACGATGGTGCCGTTCACCTTCTGCACCAGGTCTTTTATCAGTGCCGGTTGCAAGAAGTTGTGTCCGCCGGGTTCCCCCGTCGAAAGCTTCACAGCCACCTTGCCTGTAGCCTCGCGGCCCAATGCCTCATAAATCTTCACCAAGTTCGCAGCATTGATTTCCTTGAACATATACACCTTGGGCAGCTCGCCCGACCGGCCGGAAGCCGCACCGGCCACACTTTGCGCATTTGCGCCGGCCACCCCCGCCAAAAGCAGCAGGAAGCAGACCAATTTTCCAATCACTCTTTTCATAAGCCTTAATTTTAGAACACCTTTGCACGGCTGCCATGCGGCAACCGGTTATTTGCGACAAAATTAGCCGTTTCCCCCCACACGCGTTGTACACATATTACTGATTTTCGTACCCAAAATTCCGATCTGCGGGCAAAAGGAGCTGCGGTGTTCTACACGACCTGCCACTGCAATACGGGGAAAGAGTCAAAGGATAAAAGGACAAGATATCACTCCCTTTGTTTTAATTCAAAATCAATAAGAAAGGAAAAGCCCATAGTTTCCATAGCACTACGAACTTCATCTTCCTCCAGCTGTTGCATATTGCCTAAGCATCGGATAATATCTCGACGCTTGCGCTTCAAATCAGGTGAATTAAGATTATACATGTCTATCGTTTGCTGAGCCAGCCTTCTGTCTTCAGCAGAAAGGTGTTCACCAGGCTCCATCCAGCCATCTTGCCTATACCAGAAGGCATTTACCAAGCCTGCTTGCAAAGGCGACCAAAACGATTGATATTGAGCATCAGCATTCATCCGGGGTCCATGTATCTGCTTATCCTTATAGTCTGAACCATAATCAAGATTCTTGGCTGCCGCAAACAGATTCTCCCAACTGAATATTTCTTCTGCATAAATAGCTTTCTTATGAAAATGATCCAAATGAACAGTTTGCTTCGTGCCTTTCCCAAGCCATAGTCCTGTATAAGCACATTCATTCCCCTGCTCCCCCAATGCCCAAGCACGAGCGGTAAGGTATTCTTCATGGGCGTTGTCTACAAAAGTGTTCTAATCCCACCCTTTTGCTCTTGCCTCCTGAAGGCAAACCGGTGCTTCTGACTTCACGATAGTTTTCATGGCCTCTTCCGTTTCTCTCTACGTATTTTTTCAATTTTCAGTCCTGTCACATCCAAGTCGTCTGCTCCAAGAATATCTACCAGTTCCCTAAGCTTTTTATCATACGCCTCAGCATCGCCTGTTTCAATGTCATTGTACGCTGCATCTATCAGCGACTGCACATACAAGCTACGTGCCATTGATACATCAAATACAGAAGAAAGGATATTGGAAGACAATTTGCCAAATGTCTGTTGGGGATAAATCATACCTTCCTTAATGCCAAACACTGAGCCCTTGACATCAGAAGCCACTATGGGAGAATGGGTCGTAATAAAGAACTGGCAATTAGGAAACGTTTCTACCAAACGACTGACTACCGTCTGCTGCCATTTTGGGTGGAGATGCAGGTCAATCTCATCTATCAATACAACGCCCTCGCCATCCAAAGGATTACCTACAGGATTGGCCATAGCCAACCGCCGGGCTATGTCGCACACCAACGTAATGTAGCACTTCTCGCCATCAGACAGTTGACTGATTTTAAAAAGCTCATTTCCTTTCTTCATCAACAACGCCAAAGGCCGCCGGGACACCCGCATGCCGCCATATTCAGGAAACACGCTTTCCATAGCCTTCCGCACGGCTTCAAGGCCATGGTCACTAAACTTCTGATTGGCCTTATACTGTTCATTTTCATAGTCTTCCGATAAGCGAAACCAATTAAAAAAGTCTGTGAACAACTGCCCGCCATTCAGCGCATTCTTATACGTATTCAGCGGAGACTGTTCATTCCTGCCCCTTGGCATACGGGGATATCTGTTGGGAACTACACGATTCACGCCGTAATGCGCTACGATAGGCAACGATACGGCTGTACCCTCATCCATTTGCCCGCGCAGCATAGCCACCGTCCGGTTCATGCTTGTCAAATCCGACTTATCCGTTTTTTTGTACTTTAAACTTCTGTACAATTTCCACTTATCGCCATTATCCATGGTCAGCTCTATCGTGCAGCCATTGGGCGAATGCTTGGAAATGTCGTCCTTAGGAATATCACGACCACGCCCTTTGACTGACAACATACGTGCTACATACCACGAGAAAACAAGCGAAATAGCATCCAGCATACTCGACTTTCCCGCACCATTTACGCCAACAAATAAATTGACATGCTTGTCAAGTCCCTGAAGGCAAACCTGTTGTAGCCCTCTGAAGCAGTCCACGGATATATTCTGAATCTTCATCTCGGCAATAGATTTACTGTACTAAATGCAAAGTTAACAATAAATTCCATGAAAAGTGGGAGGAGAAGCATTAATTTGCACACATAAAGAGGGGAGATTGTCCGAAAAGCATTAATGTCTTATCATCCTGTCATGCTGAACGCTAGTGAAGCATCTCCCGACAGCGGAAATAAGTGGGAGTTCCTTCGCTTGCGCTCCCTTAGATGACAGTACAAAATGACGGCAGTTAATGAGTTCTCGGACAGCCTGGGGGGGCGTATCAAAATGCCGTTTAGTACGGATGGAGGTGTGTCAAAGCTTATGAACGCTTTCAAAATGTTATATATTAGGCGCGGATTACGCAGAATAACGCGGATTTAATAAGCTTAATCCGTGAAATCCGTGTAATCCGCGCCTAAAAGAAAGCGTTCAGTGGGTTTTGACATGCCCTCATTAAGTTACCGTTACATTACAGCACACCCACATTACCTGCCACAATCTATTTCCCGAGATACTGCCCCATGTCGAAATCGGCAAACGTGCCATAGGCCGCCCTCGACGGATGCCGGGGATTACCGGCAACCGTAGGCTTCCCAATCTGCTTCCACTGAGGATGCCGGGGCGACATGACCGCCACGATATCCCTCAGACATGCCTTGAGGTAAGGACGGGCGTTTATCACATTGCCAAATGCCAGCAAGACCACCGGAGCCTCTCTACCGGCAAGCACTTCCACTATTACTTCCAGATTCTCCCGATGCAGCTTTTCGTCAAGCGCCTTATGCAGCCCGTCGGGCGAAGTGCTTCGTTGCGGGTAGAGGTTCAACATCACAAATCCGTCAAACCCATTCCGTTCGGCAAACTGCATCACCCGCGTCATGGTCGCATCCGGCTTTTCGGCAGTAGCCTTGCTGGGATTAACGCCAATAACTATCAGTTGCCGTTCCCCCGGCTTCTCAAGCAAAAAGCGCACGTTATGTTCGTCGCCTTTCATGGTGATTCCTTCGTACTTCATAAACATACAATAGATAATGATTAGAATTCTATGATTTCCTTAAAACCATCCCATGGAGTGCCTGTATAACCGGAACTTCCTTTAGGAATAAACAACGTACATTTATAATAGACTACACCTATACCCATACGGTGACACTCAGGAGCCACAAGAGCATAGCACCAAAGTTCCCGTAATGGACTATCCGTAATACAATAAAAAACACGATCACCTAAATAAGTGATACTACTTGGCAAACTTATCCAACGCAAGTTGACACAATCACGAAACGCATAACTCTCAATCCTGCTTAAGCCTTCTTGTAAAGTTACATTGCTTAAATGATTACAATCGTAAAAAGCATATTCATCTATAACTTTTACGCTTTTAGGAATAATTATAGCCTCCATCGGGCAACCGGAAAATGCATAACTACCAATATAAGCAACTCCTTCTTGTATAGTTATAGATTTCAACAACGAGCAATACGCGAACGTATTGCTCTCAATGTTAACGATCTTTCCCGGAATGGTTATGGACGGCAAAGAGCGACACCATCTAAACGCTTCAGCGCCGATATTGGTAACATTGTCCGGTATCTGTATTTGGGCTAACTCTTCACAACCCTTAAATGCCCCTTGCCCGATTGCAATAGCATTGCGAGGAAGCACACATTCCTCCAAGTCATCACAATCCTCAAACATGTAGTCTCCTACGACATTATCTTCCGTATAATACTCTACGCCATCCACCTCATTATAAGCAGCGCCTCCTTGCACAATATTAGCCTCCGCCAAATTCAGATATTTTAAGGATGTCATATTCCTAATAAGATAAATATCATCCCCATTCAGATATCCACTTAAAATCAATCCTTTAACATACATCAAGTTAGTCAACAGGCTGCCCAATGTGCCGGGGGTAGACACATGCAGCTTCATGTAGCCGCTGTCTGTCCCGTTTTGTATCACCGTCAGCGTGTCATGCAGCATGGCGGCCTCATTGACGAAAGCTATTTTGGCCGAGCGGATGGCAGACTGCTCATTGGGAGCCACTTCATAGCGCAGCGTATGCGTAGTCAGCCCCTTCGTGCCGATGCTGCTAATCCAATCCACATCTTCGGGCATACGTACTTCGTAGTCCACGTTAGTAGAAAGCTTGACTTCCAACGTTCCGCCTCCTTGCTCCACCACAGCAACCCTTTCCGAAAGCACAATAGCCCCCATTGGGTTCTGCACTATCGTCAGCGTGTCGGCCGCAAGGGCATTCTGCCTGTTCCGGTAGACAATCTGCACCTCGCGGGTGTCGTACGTATCATTGGGCAAAACGGTGTAATACAACGTGTGGCTGGAGAGCGCACGCGTCGTTACCTGCTTCACCCAGTCTACCGCCGGCATCACCACCTCGTATTCGCAATTGCTCCTCAGTTCCACCGTCAGTTCGTCGCCGGCAGGGTCGGCATAAAAAGTGTCTTCGGTGAGCAGAATAACGTCTCCCTGTGCCTGGTAGACATGCACCGTTTCCGTCAATGTCCCGTTTGAAAAAGTGATCGTCCCCTCACGCTTGTCCCCGCTGCGGTTGGGGGCAACGGAAAAGGCCTTTGTCGACGCTGTCAGTCCGCGCGTGCCGGGGTTTTCCGTTATCCAGTCCCGGCATTCCTCGCCGATGGAAGCCGTATAATCCACGTTTGCCTTCACCTCTACGGCAATGTTTCCTCCCTCTTGGGGCACCTCGAATTTGTCAGCCGTGAGCAGCAAGGCGTCTTTTTGCTTTTGCGTCACCACAAAAGTCTTGACCGTAGTTCCTGCCTTCAGCGTAATGGTGACACTGCGGTCGTCATACCCCTCGTTCTTCTCGCAATGGACCATGACGGTATGCGTGCCCGCCGTCCCACTGGAAGGGGACACTGTGCACCAGCTTGCCCCATCGACCGGAGCAACGGAAACAACCCAGTCTTCGTGGGCAGTAAACGTAAAACTACTGCTGCCGGACTGCTCTGTCAGGGTCAAGTCCTGCTGATTAAAATCTTCAATGGCCGGCCGGGAAGGGTCCGGCTTCTCGCCCTCTTCCTCACTGCAAGCCGCAATGCCCAAGCCCACGAACAACATCCACAGGAAGAAAGCGGGCAACTGTTTAAACGCAAATCTTTTCATAGCACAATATGCCACCCGCCAAACTCCCCCGAACGGGCAATTAAAACCGAAAATCAAGAAAAGCCATAAAGAAAAAGCGCGGGAGTCTGTACCTGTCACCCGTCCCGCGCATTGAGGCCTTCGCATTGCCCATCGTAGTCAGAACGAGCAACGCAGAAGCCCACGCCGATATGTATAATACACCTGCTTGCGCCCCGCAGACGCGAAGCGCATGGCATAGGATATAAACATATCCCGCAGACATCTACCGTTGCCTTGCCCTTTGACTACGATTAAAAGTTGCGAAGTTTCAATGCACCAAAGACAAAACGTCAAGTAAACGTCTTTTCCTATTATGTCTACTCCCCGTACCCGAAAAGTCCCCAACACGGGCTTCTGTACGGAAAACAGTACAAATATACGGAGTTTTCCCGTTTTTCCAAAAGAAAAGTCCTATTCTTTCCACACACCCTTGCTCCGCCCTCATAGGGGCGGGCGGGACGTGAAGTAAGAACAAAAATGTAAACATAGTAAAATCACCGTATTCTCTGCGCTAAAATCCACAAATATTTACATGAAAAATCTTAGCCATTCACTTTTCCTTACAAAAATCATTCCCAAAAGCATCCGTAATATTCTATAATTCAATATATTGCCACAACAAGTACACACTAACTACGTACCACCTTCGTATCTCCTCCTTACCAAGTCCTTATCAAGTCCTATTATCCATCGGCGTATAGGAAAGGAGGTGGACCGTAGAAAATACGGACATGTTCGGGAGGAAATAGGGGGATGACGGCCTTTGAAACAGGTGTTTTTGTAAACATACTTTGCAGCAATTTATGGATAATATCTCATGGGACTTTTTTCATGCCAGGCAGATGTTTCGACTTCACTTCTTGCGTGTTTCGCCGAAAATTTTTAGCTTTGTCCGTTGAACCAAAGTATGATGCCGATATATGACGAAATATGAGATAGAAGAAAAGATTGTGGCCATGCTCAAGACAGTGTACGACCCGGAGATTCCGGTGAATGTGTACGACCTGGGGCTGATATACAAGATTGACGTGAGCGACGAGGGAGAGGTGGCCATAGACATGACGCTGACTGCGCCCAACTGCCCGGCAGCGGAGTTCATTATGGAAGACGTGCGCCAAAAAGTGGAGTCGATAGAGGGCGTGCGGTCGGCCGTGGTGAACCTGGTGTTTGAGCCGGAGTGGGACAAGGATATGATGAGCGAGGAGGCCAAGCTGGAGCTGGGCTTCCTGTGATTTGTTTAACAGAAAAAGCAAGCATTATGAAAAGAATGAAAGTGAACTTATGGATGGCGCTGGCCGTGGCAACATGGGGTTGCGCGGGCAGCATGAAGGCCTATGCATGGCCTGTGGCAGAGAAGCAGGCAGTGGAGGTGGTGAGCCAAAGCATTGCCGAAGGGCAAATGGCTCCGGACTTTACGCTGAAGGACTTGCAGGGCAACGACCTGGCACTGTCGTCGCTACGGGGCAAATATGTGGTGCTGGACTTCTGGGGCAGCTGGTGCGGCTGGTGCATCAAAGGCATCCCCGACATGAAGAAGTATTATGACAAATACAAAGACCGGATGGAGATACTGGGCATAGACTGCCGCGACACGGAGGCCAAGTGGAAGGCTGCCGTGGAGAAATATGCCTTGCCCTGGCTGCACGTGCGCAATGCCGGCAACCCGGACGTGAGCAAGCTGTATGGCGTGCCCGGCTACCCCACCAAGATTGTGGTAGACCCCCAGGGCAAGATTGCCAAGATTGTGGTGGGCGAAGACCCGGCTTTCTACACGTATCTGGATGAACTGTTTAAGTAAGTGGTAAGTATTAGTGATTAGGGGTTAAGTAGCTGCACAAATTTAGTTTATGCTATAAATGGGAATTTAGTTTAGTGATGAGTGGTTAGTGATAAGTGATTAATACGTGCAATAAGGAGGTGGTAACTGATTCCCCGGAGGAGGAGAATTCAGAATCACTAATCACTAAACGCTAAACACTAACAGATAAATTATCATTTAATTTATAGAGTTACTTAGCACTTATTAAGTTCTAACACCTAATCACTAACACTTAGCACCTAATCACTAACACTTAACGCCTAATGAAAAATGTCTATTTCCTTTCGGATGCCCACTTGGGGTGCCGCGCCATTGCACATGGGCGGACGCAGGAGCGGCGCTTGGTGAATTTCCTGGACAGCATCAAGCACAAGGCTGCCGCGGTGTATCTGCTGGGCGACATGTTCGACTTCTGGTATGAATTCCGCACGGTGGTGCCCCGGGGCTACACGCGCTTCCTGGGCAAACTCTCCGAGCTGACGGATATGGGGGTGGAAGTGCACTTCTTTACGGGCAACCACGACATCTGGTGCGGCGACTACCTGACTACGGAGTGCGGCGTGACCCTGCACCGCGAGCCACTGACCACGGAGATTTACGGCCGGGAGTTCTACCTGGCGCATGGCGACGGGCTGGGTGATGCCGACGTTAACTTTAAGCTGCTGCGCACCATGTTTCACAGCCATACCTTGCAGCGGCTATTCTCAGCCTTGCACCCCCGCTGGAGTGTGGAGTTGGGCTTGCGCTGGGCCAAGCACAGCCGCCTGAAACGGGAGGGGGGCAAAGACCCCGACTACATGGGCGAGGACAAGGAAAACCTGGTGGTGTACTCCAAGGCATACTTGAGGGACCATCCAGACATCAATTACTTCATCTACGGGCACCGGCACATAGAGCTCGACCTGATGCTGAGCGCCACGGCGCGGGTGGTGATTTTGGGCGACTGGATAAACTTCTTCTCGTATGCCGTGTTCGACGGGGAGCACCTTTTCCTGGAAAACTACATCGAGGGGGAGACAAGGCCATAAAGAGGTCATGAAGGTGTGTTAAAATGCATTGACATCTACTTATAATCAATATATAGTTGAACATGAAAAACTATCTTTCTATTCTGACCGGCTGCCTGCTTGTGGCAGGCACGGTCCCTGTATGGGGGCAGGACACTCCCCCGGAGTTAGTGATACGTATTGACGACATGGGTGCCTTCCACTCGGTGAACGAGGCCAGCTTGGCTACTTACCGGCAGGGCATTGCCAAGAGCGTGGAGGTGATGCCGGTGGCTGCCTGGTTTCCGGAGGCGGTGAAGATGCTGAAGGAGAACCCGGGGCTGGACGTAGGCCTGCACCTGACGCTGACCAGCGAGTGGGAGAATGTGAAGTGGCGCCCGCTGACACATTGCCCCAGCCTGACGGACAAGAACGGCTACTTTTACCCCATGATTGCGCCCAATCCCAACTACCCGGGGCAGGCGCTCACCGAGCACGAGTGGGACATCCGCGAGATTGAGCAGGAATTCCGCGCGCAGATAGAGGTGGCCTTGCAGAACATCCCCCAACTGAGCCACCTGACGGGACACATGGCTTCTACCGCCTTCAGCAAAGAGGTGAACGACCTGACGTTGCGCCTGGCCAAGGAGTACAACCTGGCGTGCATTGACCGCATGGACTCCAATAAGGACTACAACTTCCAGTACATCGGTTACGCAGGCCCCAGCAAGACTCCGCAAGAGAAAGAGGCCAGCTTCCTGGCTGCGCTGGAGAAGCTGGAGCCGGGCAAACGCTACCTCTTCCTCGACCACCCGGCTTATGACAACGACGAGATGAAGACCGTGTTCCACATAGGCTATGAGAACGTGGCTGCCGACCGCCAGGGCGTGACCGACTTGTTGACCAGCCCCCGCGTGAAGCAAGCCATTGAGGAGCGCGGCATCCGCCTGATGGACATCAACCAGCTGACCAAGAGCCTGCCACGCGGCGAGGCCTCCAAGAAGCTGAACAAGGCCGTGCAGAAATATCTGGCTGCCGCCCAAAAGGAGAAGCAAGACCTGCACAGCCTGATGATTGTGCAGCACGGCCAGGTGCTCTCCGCCAACTGGATGAGCGAAGGGCGCGAGAACGAGCCGCACATCTTGAACTCCGTGAGCAAGACCTTTACGTCTACTGCCGTGGGCTTTGCCATTGCCGAGGGCAAGCTGAGTCTGGACGACAAGGTTATCTCCTTCTTCCCCGACAAGCTGCCTGCCACGGTGAGCGATAACCTGAAGGAGATGACCGTGCGCCATCTGCTCACCATGAACTGCGGGCACGACACCGACCCTACACGTGCCGTGCGCGAAAAGAAGGATGCCGATTGGGTGAAGGAATTCCTGGCCTGGCCGGTAGAGCATAAGCCGGGCACGTTCTTCTGCTACAACAGCGTGGGCACCTACATGCTGTCGGCCATTGTGCAGAAGGTGACGGGACAGAAGATTGTAGACTACCTGTGGCCGCGCCTGTTCCGCCCGCTGGGCATTGTGAACGTGCGTTGGGAAGAGAGCCCACAGGGCATCAACACCGGCGGCTGGGGTTTGTACCTCAAGACGGAAGACCTTGCCAAGATGGGCCTGCTGCTGTTGCAGGACGGCAAGTGGCAGGGCAAGCAGCTGCTGCCCGAGGGTTGGGTGAAAGAGGCTTCGGCCGCCCAAGTGCCTTCACTGCCTGCAGGGGTTAGGCCAGAATGGCTCAAAAAGATGAAGATGACGCCCAAGAACAGCGATTGGTTGCAAGGCTATGGCTACCAGATGTGGCGTTGCCGGCACAATGCCTTCCGCGCCGATGGCGCCAACGGGCAATACATCCTGGTGTTGCCGGACAAGGATGCCGTGATTGTGGTTACCGCCCACCTGCAGGACATGCAGGCCGAGCTGAACCTGATATGGAAGCATCTGCTGCCTGCGCTGTAAGCACAAGATAAGAAAACATTAGGGGTTAGCGATTAGCGGTTAATCATGCTACGGCAGCATGTATAAACACTAATCACTAACCCCTAATTCGTTAATCACTATTCTTTTTTACCACTTGTATCCGGCAGCCTTGGCAATGCGCTTGGGGATGTCGGTGTTGTCCATTTTCCCGCTGAACAGCTGTTCCCCTGCGCCGATGGCAAATACCGGAACATACTCCGCACTGTGGTCGCCGGTAGTCCAGCCTATCTTGGCTATCTGGCTCATGACTTTGCGGACGGCTACGGCCACAGGTTCTGTCCTGGAGTAAAGGCTCTCGGTGAAGACTACGTGGCGCTTGGTGAACGATTCGTCGAAAGCATCGTGCAGCAGTCTCTCTTGCTCCCACGTCAACGGCAGCTTCTCCCAGAGGCCTGTATGGCTGGCGAGCAGGGCTTTCATGTCTTCCCAGGTAGCGTTCTTAGTCTTGCGCAGGTCGGTTATAAGGCGCGACAAGGCCTCTGCCGACCGGTCTTGGCAGGCCAGGGCTTTCAGATTCAGCGTGTAGCCTTGATGGCCCAGGCCAAGGCCTCCCGTCTCGTGGTCGGCGGTGATTACAATCAGCGTTTCCTTGGGGTGTTGCAGGTAGAATTCGTAGGCTTCCTTGACGGCATTGTCCAGGTCGATGACTTCGTTGAGCGCGGTGGCGGCATCGTTGTCGTGGCAGGCCCAGTCTATTTTTCCGCCTTCCACCATGAGGAAGAAGCCCTTGCGGTTGTCTTTGCTCAGGAAGTCGATGGCGCTTTCCGTAATCTGCGCCAGGGTCATGTCGTCTTCATCGCGGTCTATGGCGTAGGGCAGGCACCAGGGGGTGCAACCTTCTTCCTGGATGAGGAGCATCTTGCGGGCATCTGCCGCTTTGTCTTGATATTCGTCGATGCCACGGGCCACGGTGTATCCGGCTTGCTCGATGGCGGGGATGGCCTTTGCCCCACCGTCTTTGGCATTGAAACCGCTGCCGGCGTAAAAGTCGAAGCCTGTCTTGATGAGGTCGAGGGCAATGTCGTCATACGTGCCGCGGTCGGCCTGGTGAGCATAGAAGGCTGCCGGGGTGGCGTGATCCACGCCCACGCTGGTGGTGATGCCCACCCGTCGGCCTGCCTTTTGGGCGAGGACGGCAATGCTGTACACGTTGTTCTTGTCGGCATCCACGCCCAGGGCGCCGTTGAACGTCTTGTGCCCGGTGGCCAGCGCCGTGCCTCCGGCGGCCGAGTCGGTGATGGAGTTGGAGGCGGAGTAGGTGGTGGCCATGCCTGCCACGGGGAATGAGGCAAATTGCAGTGCACTGGTGCCGATGCGCCCTTCCTGTTCGGCCAGGTACATTTCGGTGGTGTTCACTTGGTTCAGGCCCATCCCGTCGCCAATGAAGTAGAACACATACTTGGCGCGTTGTGCCTGTGCGGCAATGACGATGAGCGCCAGAAGGAGGAGGAAACTTGTCAGTCGTTTCATAGGTCTTTATTGTTTTTGGTGTTTATGCATTTTGTAGAAAATCTGCGCAAAGGTACGCATTCCCGCGCCTTCTGCTGTTACATTCTTGCTAAAAACGGCCTCCCTGCCGTAGGGTGGGCTTCCCTTAGAGTTGCGGGAGAGTCTCCCTTAGAGTTACGGGAGAGCCTCCCTTAGGGCTGCGGGAGGGTCTCCCTACAAAAAAGGGGGTGTGTCAATATGAGTTTTAACTATCGTTTTGCTATGTCATCCTGAACGTAGTGAAGGATCTCCCGTTTATTTACACTTTTAGGAGATTCTTCGCTTACGCTCCCTTAGATTTGCGCAGTGAAAGGAAATACGGCTGGGAATGTTTACTTTTGTTGTGTGAAAGAAACAGGCCAGC